>JAZNCB010000107.1:0-2180 GCA_046156285.1 Eubacteriales bacterium
GCCTTTAAAATTTTATCCTGCTTACTTCCCGAACAGCCCTCAAGCACTACCGCTTCTTTGCCCGAATAGGTCACAATAGATACGGTGTCGTCTTCCCCGAGCTTATCTGTAAGGTGTGAGAATGCTTTTTTAAGAAGCTCGAGCTTGTTGGGTGAATTCATTGAGCCCGAAACGTCGATGAGGAATACGAGGTTATTCTTTTGTGCCGCCTCTATATAATCAGCCTGAAGGCCGAGTACGAGAAGCTTTGCCTCCTCGTTCCAAGGGCAATCTGCTATCCTTGCGGTAGTTGAGAAAAGCTCTCCGTCCTTAGGAGCGGGATAATTGTAATCAAAGTAATTTACCATCTCCTCGGTTCTTATCGAGTTCCCTGCCGTTGCTATGAGCTCACGGAGCGAATATCCCGAATTCACGAGATTTCTGAAATACGCATAGGAAGCGGTATCAACGTCAGCCGAGAAGGTCGAAACGTTTTCCTCTTCGGTCGAGATAAACTTGTTCTCGATAAACTTTCCGTAATCCTCGGGGGCAATCGTTCCGGTTGACATCTCAGGAATCATCTCAGCCTCGGATTTAGAATAGTTAAGATAATCTCCGCCGTCAGCATCGTAAGTCGGTGCAAAATTCATAGCATCGTCAGCACTCTTTGCTCCGCAGGATGCGAGTGTAAATATCATTGCCGCAATCAGTAAAATTGAAATAAAACCTTTTTTCATTTTCTTAGTCTTCCTTTCTAAACTATCAGTTGTTTAAAGCATTGCTGACAAGGTCGCAAAAGCTATCGCTCGGCACGACCTCGGGTGAATACTCAAAAAGAGTTGCATAACCTATATTTCCTGCCGACTCCTTGAGATATGGCGAGACGACCTCACCGTTACCGTAGGACACCCAAACCCTGCAAATATTAGAATCTTCGCTCTCTGCGGGTATTTGCTCTACGGATTTTGACATACAGTTTTTAACTTTGCTCTCTGCGTTTTGTGCCTCAAACGTGAGCTTGCGGTATTCGTTCTCCCCGTCTCCTGCGTAGCTCCAGATAATGCTTACCTCTCCGTCAAAGAAATCTATCTCTTCAAGGGAAACTGTAGTAGCATCGGACTTTTGCACCGCACTGCTCAAAACGAAATCGAGAGTGTTACCGTTTTGCCCGATCTCTCCAATATCGTCCCGAATACCCTCGTCAAGAGAATTTGAATCGGAATCAAGCACGGTTGAGAGGTTAGCAATAGCAAATCCACCAACCATCATAAATACAAGAAGAAGTGCGGTGAGCGATACTGCGTATCTTCTCATAAACGGTATTTTCTTTTGGGTGAGATTTTGGCTGTGGCTCTCTGCGGCTTCGGCTATAAGCCTGTCGTCGATCATACCGATAGCGTCAAACAGCCTTTCTGCCGAGCTTATTTTTCTTTCTCTGTCTGCTTTTCTCACAGCTCCACCCCCTCTTCCAAAAGAAATTCTCTGAGGGCGTTACGAGTACGGAAAAGCACAGTTTTCACCTTGCCGACGCTGACATTCATTCTGTTTGCAATATCATCAATCGCGTCGGAGTAAAAATATCGGCGGACAAATATATTTCTTTTCTCCTCGTCAAGAGAATAAAGAAATCGGTTAAGTGCTTCTGCTAAAAGCTTGTTGTCGTATTCCTTCTGCACGTCTGTCGCAGACGGGATACATTCGGTAAGCTCAGCTACCAAAGAATCCTTTCCGCCCCTCTTTTCAGAGTGTGCGGCACGGTATTTGTCGATTGATATTCTTCGTATGATCTTTGAGAGAAATGCACCGAGATAGATTGGTCTCTCATCGGGCATACTGTTCCAAGCGGCAAGATAGGTATCGCTAAGGCACTCCTCGGCGTCCTCCTTGATTTTTACAAGTCCGAGAGAAATTCCCGTTAGCATCCTTCCGTATTTCGTATCGGTCTCGCTTATCGCTCTTTCCGACCTATCCCAGTAAAGATCTACGATTTGGTAATCTTCCATACACAGCCCCCTTTCGCTAATTTTTGGGCTTCTACCCTATATGTCGCAGAAAATTCAAAAAGGTTTCAAAAAAAGGAAAATTTCTGCAAATTTATTTTATCACATATCATAGAATTCTTCAAGAACAAATTAAAAAACTATAAATTTGCACTTTTTGTCTTGAAATAAGATATCTTTTACTTGAAACTATGAAAAAAT
>JAZNCB010000108.1:0-4966 GCA_046156285.1 Eubacteriales bacterium
CCTATCCTCAAAAACTATAAACGACAGAGCGTCTACCACCTCACCGTTAAGCATAAAGTCAAGCTTGACAAGCTTAGATGCCTTATAACCCTTTAACTCGTAATCGAGAGACGCATAACCTTTTGTGCGGCTCTTCAAAGCATCAAAGAAATCGTATATGATTTCGTTAAGCGGAAGCTCGTAGTGAAGCTCTACTCTTTCGGTATCGATATACTTCATATCGATGAAAACGCCGCGTCTATCCTGGCAAAGATCCATAATTCCGCCGATGTAATCGGTGGGAGTGATGACCGTCGCATTCATTATCGGCTCATAGGAGGTTGCGATTTCATCTGCTGTCGGGAATTTTGAGGGGTTGTCTATAAGTATAGTTTCCCCTCCACGCAGGTCTACCTTGTATATAACCGAGGGCGCTGTCGTAATAAGGTCGAGGTTGAACTCACGTTCAAGGCGCTCCTCGATAATCTCCATGTGAAGAAGTCCAAGGAAGCCGCATCTGAAACCAAAACCGAGAGCAACCGAGGTTTCAGGCTCGAATACGAGCGCCGCATCGTTTAAGCGAAGCTTTTCAAGAGCATCTCGAAGATCTCCGTATCTCGCACCGTCTGCGGGATAGATACCCGAATAAACCATAGGATGAACCTCACGGAAGCCCGGAAGCGGCTCATCTGCTCCGCCCTCTGCGTGCGTTACGGTATCACCTACTCGCGTATCGCCTACGGTTTTAATAGATGCGGTAATGTAACCAACCTCACCTGCCGAAAGCTTTTCGCACTTTTGAAGTCCGAATGGCTGCATTGTGCCAACCTCGACGACCTCAAACACGGTATCTGCCGACATAAGCTTGATTTTATCGCCTGCTCTGACCTCTCCGTCGAAAATTCTTATATAAACGACAACACCAAGGTATGAGTCGTAATGCGAGTCGAATATAAGAGCCTTTAAGGGAGCATTTGCATCACCACGTGGCGCAGGTATATACTCGACTATTTTTTCAAGCACGTCCTCGATATTAAGTCCGTTTTTCGCAGAAATTGCAGGACAGTCATCTGCCGGTATGCCGATGATATCCTCAATTTCACGGCGAGTGCCCTCAATATCCGATGAGGCAAGGTCAATTTTATTAATTACGGGCAAAATTTCAAGGTCGTTATCTATCGCAAGGTAAGCGTTTGCAAGGGTTTGCGCTTCAACACCCTGCGTTGAGTCAACGACGAGAAGTGCGCCCTCACAAGCTTTGAGCGAGCGCGAAACCTCATAGCCAAAGTCTACGTGGCCCGGGGTGTCTATAAGGTTAAACTCATAGTCCTCGCCGTTTTTCGCTCTGTAATTCAATTTTACCGCTCTTGCCTTAATGGTAATGCCACGCTCGCGCTCAAGGTCCATATTATCGAGGATTTGCTCCTCCATATCGCGCGTTGCGACCGTGCTCGTTTTTTCAAGCAGGCGGTCTGCAAGTGTGGATTTTCCGTGGTCTATATGAGCAATTATTGAAAAATTTCTGATATGCTTTTGTTTTTCTGTCACTTTTTTATCAGCCTTTTTTAGATTTGCATTAGTTTTCTTGCCGAAGCCTCGTAGCTATCACCCTTTTTGAAAAGCGCGGCTTCATCTTCTCCATGGAGAAGAATATAAATTTTTATCTTCGGCTCTGTTCCTGACGGACGGACTATTACCTTATCCCCCGTCGCAAGTGTGTAGTAAAGGACGTCGGATGAGGGCTGGTCGGTTGAGGATATCTCACCGCTTGTAAGGTCGGTTACCGTAGAGGAAAGATAATCACCGATTTTTTCAACCGATACACCGCCGATTTCCTTTGGCGGATTTTCACGGAGAGTCTTCATGGTTTTAAGTCTTTTCTCAATTCCGTCAAGGCCCTCCATATAAACATCAATCGTTTTCTCGGAATAATATCCGTATCTCTCATAGAGATTTTTGAGGGCATCCGAGAGTGTCATATTCTTTTTCTTGTAGTATGCCGTCATTTCAAGTATCATCATTGAAGCGCCAACGGCATCCTTATCTCTTGCATAAGAGCCAAAGAGATAACCGTAGCTCTCCTCAAATCCGAGAAGAAAATCCGAAGCCTTACCGAGCTTCTCGTAATTTTTGATTACCTCACCGATAAACTTGAAGCCGGTTAAAACGTCGTGGAGCTTAACTCCCTGCTTCTTTGCAATTCCGTATGCCATATCGGTAGAAACAAGGCTCTTGACCGCAAAAGCTCCGTCTTGAAGCTTACCTGCGGCTCTTTTTGCAGAAATTACGTAATCAAGAAGCAAAGCGCCCATCTGGTTTCCGCTTATCGTAGCAAAGCTTCCGTCCTCGCATCTTGTAACAACACCGACGCGGTCTGAGTCGGGATCGGTAGCGATAACCAAATCCGAGCCAACCTCGTTGGCAATTTTTATTCCAAGCTCAAAAACCGAGGCATATTCCGGATTAGGCTTAGCTACCGTCGGGAAATTTCCGTCAAGTGTCATCTGCTCGTCGACTGTATAAAGGTGCTTTAAGCCTATTTTCCTAAACACCTCGGGAACAAGCTTATACCCTGCTCCGTGAAGCGGAGTGTATACAACTTTAAGCTCGTCGGCAACAGATGAAACCAAATCGGGCGAAATTGCGGTTTTAAGCACTGCATTTACATATTTTTCGTCAAAGTCCTCGGAAAGAACTGTGATTTTGCCGCTTTTTACTGCTTCGTCGTAATCGGCAATACCGTCAGTGGAGAGAACGTCAAAGTATTTAAGCTCCTCGGAAACAACCTTTGCCTGTTCAAGACCGATTTGTGCTCCGTCCTCCCAATATGCCTTGTATCCGTTATATTCCTTTGGGTTGTGAGATGCGGTTACGTTAATTCCCGCAAGGCAGGAAAGCTCACGCACCGCAAATGAAAGCTCTGGTGTAGGTCTGACACCGTCAAATATATATGCTTTTATTCCTGCACCGACGAGCACGCACGCAGCAATACGGGCAAAAAGCTCTGAATTATTACGTGAGTCATAGGCTATTACAACACCTCTATCCTCACCGCCCGACTTTTTGACAAGGTTGGCAACGGCACGCGTTGTTTTCGCAACGGTAAAGCGGTTCATACAACCGATACCCATATACATAGTAGAGCGAAGACCTGCCGTACCGAAGCTCATATCTGCGGAAAAGCGAAGCGCTTTAAGCTCCTCGTTATTCTCAATAGAGATCAGCTCCTCGCGCTCGGAGCTTGTCAAAGCGGACGAGCATAGCCATCTTTTATATTCTTCGTTATAGCTCATAAAAAAATCCTCTTAGTTATTGATAAGAGCGCCTTCAAGCGCTGTTGCGAGCTGGTCGGGACACGAGGTGGATTTTGCTCCGCATCTGATACCTTTGAGCTTGCTTATAGCATCGGAAACCTTCATTCCCCTAACGAGCGTTGCAACTCCGAGAGTGTTGCCTGGGCAACCTGAAACAAAGGTGCAATCTGTTATAATATCGTCCTCAATTTCAATAATAATCTTTCTTGAACACGTACCCTTGGTGTTATATTCAATATGTTTTTTCATAGCATTTTCTCCATTCTGCCGTATTTTTTATTCGAGATTTGTGTAAATTCCTATCGGGGTATATGCTCCCGAGAAGAGTGTAAGGTAGATAAGAAGCGAAGTGAATGACTTGCCCTCATCCTTTAAGACTACCGAATAATATTCGGCTCTGCCGTCTTCTCCGTCAAGGCTTATCGTATTTGCGCGATAGATTTTTACACCGAAAATATCCGCTGCCAAAAGAAGCTCGGAAAGCGACACCGAGGAGTCGGCTCTTAACAAAATTTCAAGATAGCGATCGTCGTCTGCTTTAATATCCGGAATGAAAAAGCTCTTTGCAACAAGGGCATATTTCATATCTGCATTTCCCTCAAATCCGAAAACCGGGGTTACCGAATTGATTTTCAAATCCTCCTTGAAAATCAACTCTGCGGTAGCGGGAATTCTTGCGCCGCCCTTTTCTTCAAGAGGTAAAAGCGCATACTGATATTCGGAAAGGTTAACCGCCCTTGCCGTCTCTGCGAGTGTCTTTGAATACCTGACGGTAGGCTTTGAAAAGTTCTCGGAAAAGACTTCGTAAGCTTCATCGGCAAGCGGGTTTTTAACGTAGGTGAAGCTCTCACCAACCGCGTCTGTCGGCAAAAAGTCTTTTTCGGAAAGCTCAATTCCACGTGCCATAAGCACCTCTCTGAATATTTCAGAAAAGGCAACCTTGTCCTGCGATAAATTTATCCAAAGGTGTTTTTTTAGCCTGTTTTCATTTTCGGGAAGCGCTCTTTCGTGAAAATTCACACCGCTCTTCAAAAATCCCTCGGAAACCAGCGACAAAACCTCGTATACTCCGTATCCGTCAGCGAGCATTTCCGAAGAATAGTCTGCCGCCTCGCGAGCAAGCTCGGAAATTTCACAAATTCGTCTTTCTTCGAGAAGTGACTGGTCCTTGGAAATTTTTGCAATATTTTCGGTAGTTATATCAGAAGATATAAAAACACCATCAATATTCATAACTACCTCCATACATACATTTATACATAATATATTATACTATATATTTATGGCAATTACAAGATTTCTTTCAAAAATATTGGAGTTTTTTCGGTTAGGTTATTGCTTTTTTTCAAAAGATATGCTATAATATAGCACGTGTGGTAAACACACAGCCATTGCCGGTATGGTGGAATTGGCAGACGCGTCGGACTCAAAATCCGAAGGTAGCAATACCGTGTCGGTTCGACCCCGACTACCGGCACCAAAAAAACGACAAGCAAATGCTTGTCGTTTTTTTCTTCTGAAAAGAATTACTTACACAAAGCTCTAACTTAATTTTCAAAATTCCATTAAAGAAGCGGAGTTGTTACACTCCGCTTCTTTCTATTATTCCGAAATACACCGTCTGAGCTTTATTCCGCTACGAAGATGTAGGGGTATATTTCTTGGCCTCCGTC
>JAZNCB010000109.1:0-3845 GCA_046156285.1 Eubacteriales bacterium
AATATCCTCACCGCCTGTTATCATATTATGCATTCCTTTGTTTTTTGCCACCCGAAAGGTATATGAAGTCGGAGGCCAAGCGGTCTTAGGAAGACAACTGGGGCTATCAACTCCTTGGCTCACAGAACGACATGGCTACGATCCGACTTAATATCCTCACCGCCTGTTATCATATTATGCATTCCTTTGTTTTTTGCCACCCGAAAGGTATATGAGAAGAACTCCGACGTCGGCGGGGCTTACTCCGCTTATGCGCGACGCCTGTCCGATATTAAGCGGTCGAATTTTATCAAGCTTTTCCGCGGCTTCGAGTCTGAGCCCCAGAATGCTTTTATAATCTATATCATTCGGAAGCGCCTTGTCTTCAAGCTTTTTCTGCTTTTCGACCTCGGAAAGCTCTCTTTTTATATACCCTGCATATTTTATCGCGACCTCGGCGCTCACTCTGACGCCTCTTGGGAGTGTGGGGCGACCCGTGTCAATTTTTTCGAGCGCCTTGTAGGTGATTTCAGGGCGGCGAAGAAGCTCTGCAAGCTTAATTCCCGTCTTCAATTCACTCGAACCGAGCGATGCGAGAAGCTCGTTTGCCTCGCTTGTCGGTGCTATAACCGTGTTTTCTATTCTCTTGATTTCCGCCTCTATTGCGGCGCGCTTTTCCGTGAATTTTTGGTATCGCTCATCGTCAATAAGTCCCACTCTGTGTCCGATATCGGTAAGACGCAAATCGGCATTATCCTGCCTTAAAATAAGTCTGTACTCCGAGCGGGAGGTCATAACTCTGTACGGCTCGGCAGTTCCCTTCGTTACAAGGTCGTCTATCAGCATGCCGATATACGACGAGGAGCGCGAGAGCACCATAGGCTCTTCTCCCTTAACCGAGAGCGCCGCATTTATACCTGCGACAAGTCCCTGCGCCGCCGCCTCCTCATAGCCCGACGTGCCGTTGAACTGTCCTGCGCCGTAAAGACCGGATATTTTCTTGAATTCGAGTGTCGGGAGCATCTGCGTTGGCTCTGCGAGGTCGTACTCTATTGCGTACGCATATCTCATTATCTCGGCATTTTCAAAGCCTTTAAGTGAGCGGAGCATATCGTACTGAACGTCGGTCGGCATAGAGGTGGAAAAGCCCTGAATATACATTTCGTCGGTGTCAAGTCCGCAGGGCTCAACAAAAAGCTGGTGTCTCTCCTTATCCTTAAACCTCACGAGCTTGGTTTCTATTGACGGACAGTATCTTGGTCCCTCTCCGCTTATATTACCCGAATACATTGCCGAGCGGTAGAGGTTATCAAGTATCAGCTTGTGCGTGTCCTTATTCGTGTAAACCACGTGGCAGGGCACAAGGTTTACCTTGTCCGTAGGAAGCTCACAGCTCCTTGACGAATACGGAGTTGCCTCCTCCTCGCCCTCTTGCACTTCAAGGACCGAGAGGTCTATCGAGCGGCGGGAAACTCTCGCAGGAGTGCCCGTCTTAAATCTCATAAGCGAAAGTCCTGCGCGGCGAAGCGAATCCGAAAGTCCGCGCGAGGGCATCATTCCGTCAGGTCCGCCATAGTAAACCTTATCGCCGACGAATATCTGGCTTTCAAGATAAGTACCGGTGGCAATTATAACCCTCTCACAGCGCCAAGCCTCGCCAAGATGCGTTATAACACCCACGACGCGCTTCATATCCGCGCCGTCGATATTTTCGGTCACAAGCTCTACGATTTCCGCCTGAACGATGCGAAGATTTTTCTCATCTTCAAGGGTTTTCTTCATTATTCTTTTATATTCGGCTCTGTCAGCCTGAACTCTTTTTGAATGTACCGCAGCGCCCTTGCCGAGATTTAAGGTTCTCGACTGAATGGTTGCAAGGTCTGCCGCATAGCCCATCTCACCGCCAAGCGCATCTATCTCAAAAACGAGGTGGCCCTTTGCGCTGCCGCCGATAGAGGGGTTGCAGGGCATATTTCCTATCGCATCGAGATTTATCGTGAAGAGCACGGTGGAAATTCCCATTCTTGCCGAAGCGAGAGCGGCCTCTATTCCTGCGTGTCCCGCGCCGATAACGGCAACGGAGGTTGAAAGTATATTTTCCTGCATAATAGTCAACTTTCCTAATTAAAAGGTTATTCTCTCGATTTGTGTCACTTTTTTGCTTGTCGTATCAAGGGTGAAAATTACGCCGTTTGCCCTCGCCTCGCCCGAAGCCTTGACGAATTTGTTTACAACTCTCGTCCTCATTCTCTCAACGATGCATGCGGCGTCCATACCGATAATTCCGCCGCTCTCACCGCACATTCCGACGTCGGTTATATATCCCGTGCCAAGAGGCAAAATCTGCTCGTCTGCCGTCTGCACGTGAGTGTGCGTTCCGAAAATCACGTTTATTTTTCCGTCGTATGCAAAGCCTACGGCAAGCTTCTCACCTGTCGCCTCTGCGTGAATGTCGAGAACCGAAAAATCGTATTTACCCTCCATATCGCGAAGAAGCCTGTCGATATAAGAAAACGGCAAATCAAGCACCGGCTCGATATGAATATTTCCAAGGGCCGAGATTACGAGAATTCTGTAACCGTTTGCATCTGCTACCGTATAGCCGTGACCGACAGCGCCGTCGCCAAAGTTTATCGGGCGCAGAATTTCTCTCGTATCGTCAAGGTAGGTGTATGCCGCCTTGTTGCGAAGAGTGTGGTTTCCGCCCGTGATGACGTCCGCTCCCGATTTCAGAAGAGTGTCCGCAAGCTCGGGAGAAATACCCGTAACGAACGAAGCGTTTTCTCCGTTTACAACGCAGAAATCAATATTATTTTCTTTTCTTATCCGCCAAAGATTTTTTTCAAGATGCGCGATGCCGACAGGGCTCGTGACGTCGCCTATTGCAAGTATTTTCAAATTAAAATCCTGATTTCTATCCTTATTTATAATATAGGGCTGTCCCAAATTTGTGCTTGGAACAGCCCTATGCCTTTTATGTTTTATTTTGCGTAGTCGATAATTCTGTTTTCACGAATTACGCTGACCTTAATCTGACCTGGGTATTCAAGCTCGTCTTCAATTTTCTTTGCTATGTCACGCGCAAGAATTTTCATCTTATCGTCATTGACAAGCTCGGGCTTAACCATAATACGAACCTCACGGCCTGCCTGAATTGCAAAGGTCTTTTCGATACCGTCAAAGCCGCCTGCAACCTCTTCAAGCTTCTGTAAGCGCTTGATATAGTTTTCAACGTCCTCTCTGCGCGCGCCGGGTCTTGCCGCGCTGATGGCGTCTGCCGCCTGAACGATGAATGCGAGCGGTGTCTTCGGCTCAACGTCGTTATGGTGCGCCTCTATCGCGTGGATTATATCCTTGTTCTCGCGATACTTCTGAGCAAGCTCGACACCAAGCTGAATATGAGAGCCCTCTGCCTCTGCGGTAATTGCCTTACCAATATCGTGAAGAAGACCTGCTCTCTTCGCCATAGTAACGTCAACACCCATCTCGTCTGCCATAACTCCTGCGAGCATAGAAACCTCAATAGAGTGGCGAAGCGCGTTCTGACCGTACGAGGTGCGGTACTTCATTCTACCGAGAAGCTTTATAATCTCGGGGTGAAGTCCGTGAACACCGGTCTCAAAAACAGCCTTCTCGCCCGCCTGCTTAATAGCAACGTCAACGTCGCGGCGAGCCTTTTCTATCATTTCCTCAATTCTTGCAGGGTGAATTCTGCCGTCCGCAACGAGCTTTTCAAGAGCTATCTTCGCAATCTCACGTCTTACCGGGTCAAATCCCGAAACAGTGATTACGTCGGGTGTATCGTCGATTATAAGCTCAACACCGGTAAGGTTTTCGATAGTACGGATATTTCTACCCTCTCTACC
>JAZNCB010000110.1:0-13209 GCA_046156285.1 Eubacteriales bacterium
TCAAACACACGGACGCGGGACAGGACTTTTTAACGACCCTGTTGAGGACCCCCTGTGTCTTATTGACGGTGAATACGACTGTCTCGCAACCAAAATCCTCGGAGCAAAGCATTGCGTTATGCACGCACCGCCAAGCTATAAGCTTGTCGGAGTATCCGAGGCAGAGCAGTATGAACTTCACTATAAAATGTTTTCCACTCTCGCACCCGCCGCACTTGAAAACGGGGTAAAAATTGCTCTTGAAACGGGTGGAAATTCAGGCAGAAACTATGAAATATTCGGTCTTTTTGCTCACGCAGAGCATTTTGTGCGCGCCTCCGAGACGCTTATGAATAATCCCGATTTCAAGGACGCATTCTGCTATTGCGTGGATACGGGACACAGCAATATGGCGGCTCATCACGAGGGAGAGCCGACAGTGCCCGACCTTGTGCGTAGGCTCGGCAGTGCCGTTGAGGTTTTACATATTAACGACAACGAGGGAAAAACCGACATGCACGCAACTCCAATGCTCATAAGTCACCCATTTACCGGAAACGTAGATTGGAAGGACTTTATGTGCGCTCTTGATGAAATCGGATACAGGGGCTACTACAACCTTGAACTCGGCTTTAATCTCTACGGCAGAAATTTTGCAATAGAGGAAGCAGCCTTTGCAGTAAAGGCTATGAGAAACCTTTTGCAAACTCACTACGGAAAGGCACAGACTGGATTTATCGACGACACCGAGTATCTTTCCGAGGAATTCAAAACCATTCTTAAAGAAGCAGAAAACAAGAAGAAAAAAGTCTGATAAAGCTCGAAAAACAACCTATAGTACAGTGATTTGATTTTGCTATTTAATTATCGTATTTTGCATTGACACCCCTGCTTTTTCTGTGCTAAAATATAAAAAAATATGCGTATTCAGGAGCATTATTATGAAGTGTGGATATTCTAAAAAATGTATTACACCTCCGATTGGCTTTCCTATCGCAGGTGGCACTGACCCGAGGTTTGCCGACGGTATAACCGACGACCTTTATACGAGAGCTACCGTCTTTTTCGACGGTGAAACGTACGTTGCTCTTATCGCAGTTGACGTTTGCTATATGCCTACCGTTGTTTTCGACGAAACGAGAAAGAAAATTTCAGACGAGCTCGGCATTGACGAAAACGCAATTATCATCACCTGCTCACACACTCATTCAGGTCCGTATCTTTACGCACCGGAGTGGTGGGGCGCTAAGACCGATAATGCCGCCTACGTTGCCGAGGTAGAGAACAATATATTCACCGCCACACGTGAAGCATTTGAAAATCTTTACGAGGCAAAGCTCTATACCGCACGCGGTGAGGCAAAGGGAGTTTCCTTTATCCGCAGATACAGAATGAAGGACGGTAGTGTAGTAACCAACCCCGAAATTGACGACCCGAATATTCTCGAACCGCTCGCTACTCCAAACGAAACGGTAAAGCTCGTTAAAATCGCACGGGACGGGGCTAAGGACATATTTATCGTAAACTTTGGTACACATTCCTGCACGGTTGGGGGAAGCAAAATCAGCGCCGACTATCCCGGAATTGTCTGTGATCTTATCGAGGGCGCTATCGGTGACGTTGAATGTATGTTCACCTTATCGGCTGAAGGAGATGCAAATCACGTAAACGTTCATCCCTCAGAGCTTGAAAAGCGTATTCGCAAAGAGGATAAAATAGACCCCGGCACAAAACGGCTTCGTGCAAAATATATCGCCTATGCCGTTGCAGGCGAGGTGCTCAAAATATGTCAGCGCGTAGAAGAAATAAAATCCGATAAAATCAATTTCGGTATGCAGGAAATTTCCGTTCCGTCAAACAAGGGTGGAGACTTAGAAGAAGCAAAAAGAATTATCGAGCTTCAAAGAGCTGGCCGTTCAAACGAGCTTCCGTATCGTGAAATGGCGCTTATAACCGCTGTGACCAATGCGGCGCGAGTTATCAGAATGCAGACCGCTCCCGATTTCTATCAGTATAAGCTTTTCGCGCTTTCTCTTGGCGAGCTTGTGTTTGTCGGACTTCCCGGGGAGCCGTTTACCGAAATCGGTAATCGCGTAATGGACGCGTCCCCATTTGGAGAGGTTATCCTTTGCACGATTACCAATGCTATGACCGCTTATTTCCTTACCTCAGAAGCAATGAGGGAGGGCGGCTACGAGGCGGCAACCAGTAATATCGGCATGGGCGCTGACGATATAATCGTCGACGGAATGAAAAAGCTCTACGCGGACCTTAAAGGCAAGAAATAATTTTTGAGAGGCAGGGTGTATTTTGCACCTTGCCTCTTTTTGTCATTGAACCCTTACCTGAGCTTGCAGGTCGGGGGATGTGTTGCTTTTTCGTCAAAAAAACGAAAAAAATGAAGAAATTTCGTAAAAGCTATTGCATTTTTATTTTAACAGTGCTATACTATGCTCATATAATGCAAAAGTGTTTCTTTTTGACGGATTGCATTTTAATCACTTATTTTGGATATAAGCAGGAAAACTTGCTATATTATATATTTTAACAAGGAGAAAAAACATGAAAAACAGAAAAATCGTTGTAACAGCGTTTTTGCTCATCGCGGTTATGATTCTCAGCGTTGGTTATGCTGCAGTTTCTGATACCATTTTCTTCAATGGTGACGCTACTATCTCTGACGATCAGGCTCAGCAGAACTTTGACCTTGACGTAGGAGTTGCTGCGGTTTCCGAGGATACGGTAACTTGGTATCAGTATGACGCAGCAAAGCCAGAAATCGAAATTGAGGACGACCTCACCGTTGATATCTACGGCACAGGCGACAATGCACGCGACAACGTTGAGTTCCAGATTTACAGCCTTGCGGACAAAGATTCCAGTCAGACTATTTGGTTCAAGGTTGTGAATGAAAGTGCTCACGATGCAACACTTATAGCATCTGTCGTTACTGAGAGCGGCACAGGAGACTACTTCAACTCGGAGTACTACATCTACACTGCTGCTGACGGATTAACAGAGACAACTACTATTCCTGCAGAAGGTGAGGTTTTCGTTAAGCTCACCATCACTGTCAAGGCTACACCTGCCGAGACATATCAGGGTACGTTCTCATTCAATATTCATGCAGAGGTTGCACCTGCTGCAGTTCAGCCGTAGTAATATTGCTTTGAAGCAATAGTGCTAAAAGTAAGTAAGGAGGGCGGATATGTCAAATAAATCTATTGTACATATAGTGTCTATTTCAGCAATTTTCGCCCTCCTTGCCTCGTTTTTTTTCGGTGATGCCGGCAGAATAGCCACCGCCGCTTTTATGGCGATTATCGCCTCCGTATCCGTGATTTTTATAAAGAAGCGCACGACACCGAGCTATCTACATTCAGAGGTTACAATGCTTATGGGTGTTATAGCGGTCGTTTTCGCAATGCTTTATTATCTTACAGGTCTTAAATTTGGTTTTGCAAGGGCACGGTACGGTACGTTTCTTTTCGTTATCTTCCGTTACGTATTGCCGATTTCGGTAATTGTAGTATCGTCAGAGCTTATGCGCAGCGTTTTGCGAGCGCAGGAAAATAAGCTTGTCAATATTCTTTCATACCTATCCTGCGTTATAGCAGAGGTTTCGGTTTATTACGTCTGGTCCGATATTCTCGGATTCAAAAAGTTTGTGGATATTATCGCGCTTGCGTTGCTCCCTGCGATTGTATCAAACCTGCTTTATCACTATCTTGTAAAGCGCTACGGCGTAAAGCCCAATATCATATATAGGCTTATTATTGCGCTTCATCCGTACATAATTTCCTACAAAACGGGAATTCACAATTCACTATTAGCATTCGTAAGACTTATATTGCCTTTGGCAATTTACCTTTTCTTCAATGCCTTTTACGAGAAAAAACAGAGAAAGGCGCTCAAAAACACATCGCGCATCTGGCGCTACACCTCACGGGCACTTGCCGCTATAATGCTTTGCTTGATGCTCGGTGTCGTAATGCTCGTGTCTAACCGATTTACCTACGGCTCACTCGTTATAGCGACAGGGTCGATGACAGGAGAAATCGACAAGGGCGACGTAATTATATTTGAAAAAAACGGCGATATCCAGCCAACTATCGGGCAGGTTATCGTATTCCATAAAAACAACACTGACGTTGTTCACAGAATTGTTGATATAAAATTCATAGACGGTGTAACACAATACTACACCAAGGGCGATGCCAACGACGAAAACGACTCGGGATTTATAACCGATGCTAATATCGTCGGCTTCGTCAGATATAAGCTACCGAACCTCGGTCACCCGACACTTTGGATAAGGAGCTTATTTAACCGATAAAACAAGAAAGGAGATCCATATGTCTGAACAGGAAATAAAAAGAAGACAAGAATTTAAGCGTATGCGCAAAAAATGGTCTGTAATTCAGCTCATTGCTGTCGTTTTGCTTCTTTTTATTGCGCTTGCGTCCTTTTTGATTTATAACAGAATGGACCGAAATCAGTACGTAGAATATGCGGAAAGCGCAACCGTAGAATATAAGGTTCAGTACGTTCCCAACCAGTTTTTCGAAGACGAATGGATCGAAAAGGGAAAGTCCTACATTTCCGAGCTTGTCAAGTCGGTTTCGGCTGATTTTTCATATAAGCTTAATGCAAATGCGAGCACAATGCTCTATGAGTATTCTTACTACATTGATGCAACACTCAAAATTGTAAGCGATAAAAACGGAGCTACCTACTATACGATAAGCGACGTCATAGTTCCCGAAAAAAGCACGTCGGCAGCCAGCAGTATAGCACCCAACATTAAAGAAACGGTTTCTATCAATTACGTTCGTTACAACGAAATTGCAAAAACATTTATAAAGACGTACAACATTAAGGACGCAAAGGCGACACTCTCAGTAAATCTCGTTACTAAGACTGACTGTGAAAACACAGCTTATTCAGGCGACCACAGCTTGAATTTTACCGAGACACTTAATATTCCGCTTGCGCTTGATACCTTTACTATCAACTCAACGGCAAACAGATCGCTTGCACCAAGCAGCTTCGAGTTTGACGGCCTTGTAAACCGTGACCTTTTCCTTGATACATCTATTATCGCGCTTGTACTTGCGCTTCTCGTAATTCTCACACTTCTTGTATTCCTTCGCATAACGAGAAATGAGGATATTACGTATGCCGCTAAAATCAATAAGATTTACAGAGCGTACAGCCCCTTCATTCAGCGCATTGACGGTGGCTTTGATTTCACCGGATATCAAACGGTTATAGTCAAAACCTTTAACGAAATGCTCGGTATCCGCGATACCATTCAGTCTCCCGTCCTTATGTCAGAAAACAAGGACGAAACAATGACACAGTTCCTTATCCCGACAAACACAAAATTGCTCTACGTTTTCGAGATAAAGGTAGATAACTACGACGAAATCTATTCAAGAAATATTGACGTCGAGCCGCAAAGCGAGCCCTCGACCGATACCGCACCCGTCATTACAGAAGAGGTGCAAAAGGTTGTTGAGGTTGAAGAGACCACGACACCCGTGTGCGAAAATCAGCCCACCACCGAGGAAATCCTCTCTCATATCGAAGAGAGCGGTGAGGGTGAAGATACTCTTACTTACGTAGATGACACCGGTGCAAGAATGTTGATTACCTGCAAGCGCAGCTTCACGGCAAATCTCATTCAAAGCAACCCTCAGGTTAAGAGCTACTACAACGAATTAAAGAATTTCATTCTCTCATACAAGGGAGTTAAGAGCAGAATAAACTGGCGTATTGAGGGCTTCAATAGAGGTAGAATTAACCTCTTCAAGCTCAAAATTCGCGGAAAGACGATATGTCTTTACTGTGCGCTCGACCCCGACGAGTTTGATAAGGCAAAATACTTCCACGAAAAGACCGATGCAAAGGCATTTGCAGGCACTCCGATGCTCATAAGAATAAAGAGCGACAGAGGACTTAAACGTGCAAAAGCACTCTGCGAGCTCGTAATGCAGAGGTTTGATATTCCGCTTATCAGCGATTACAGTGAGGTTGATTTCGCAGGTACGTATCCCTACGATACAACAAAGCACCTCGTTTCTCGCGGACTTATCAAAATATTGCTCCCGGGCGCAACCGCCGCAGAGCCGCAGCCTCACCACCACACTCACAAGGCTCTTTCGGAGGAAAAAGAGGAGAAGCTCAATTCCGACGAAGCTGCTGAGGTTATTGTACCTGCTGACGAAGCTGTTGAAGAAGAGACTGTTGAAGCTATTGATACGTCCTCGGATATCGTTTCCCATCTCGTTGAAACCGACGATAATTCGGACGAGCTTGCATACGTAAACGACGCAGGCGAGCAGGTTATGATTTCCTGCAAGCGCAGCTTCACGGCAAACCTCATTCAGAGTAACCCTCAGGTTAAGAGCTACTACAACGAATTAAAGAACTTCATTCTCTCGTATAAGGGAGTTAAGAGCAGAATAAACTGGCGCATCGAGGGCTTCAATAGAGGTAGAATTAACCTCTTCAAGCTCAAAATACGCGGAAAGACGATATGTCTTTACTGTGCGCTTAACCCTGACGAGTTTGATAAGGCAAAATACTTCCACGAAAAGACCGATGCAAAGGCATTTGCGAGTACTCCGATGCTCATAAGAATTAAGAGCGACAGAGGACTTAAACGTGCAAAAGCACTCTGCGAGCTTGTAATGCAGAGGTTTGATATTCCGCTTATCAGCGATTATAGCGAGGTTGATTTCGCAGGCGCATATCCCTACGATACAACAAAGCGCCTCGTTGGTCGCGGACTTATCAAAATATTGCTCCCCGGCGCAACTGCCGCAGAGCCACAGCCTCATCACCATACCCACAAGGCTCTTTCCGATAAGCAGTAAAATCAAAAGCAAAAAAGCCCCTGTCTAATAATTCGGCAGGGGCTATCATTGTATAACGAAAACCACGCGGCTGTCGCGTGGTTCAATAAAGGTTAACCGGTGAAAAGAAATCCTCCAATATGTTATAATAAAGTGACCTGCCGGTCAAAATAAAAACCATATTGGAGGATTGTAAGGTTGGCGACGATAAATCTTGTTAGTTGTGTTTTATATTTAAGAGTTGATAACAGTATCAAACCTGTTTTCAGCTCTTTTTTCATAAGTGTTTACTGTCAAATGTAATCGTCTTATTCAATGGTCACAAAGCTTTACGAAATAGGAGTAGCTGCCGCCCGCAACCGTCTCTATATAGCCGTCGGGGAGGGCTATCTCTGCACTTACGCCCGCAGGTACGGTAAACTCAAATACTATCCCGTCAGCCTTATAGTACCAATGGCTTTCGATTCGTCCCGAGACTGTTTCAAGAGCGCACTTGGCAAAGCCGAGACGCTTATTCGGAACGGGGGCGAGGCGCACGCTTTTATAGCCTACGTCTGTCTGCTGAATTCCGCAGATTACCTTATATATCCATTCTGCAACAGATCCGTATGCATAATGGTTAAAGGAGTTCATTTCGGCACTCCAGAAGCTGCCGTCCTCCTTAATTCCGTTCCAATGCTCCCAAATAGTGGTAGCACCGCGGTCGACCGAAAAGAGCCAAGAGGGATTTTGATCCTGAAAGAAGAGTGTGTATGCCACGTCGTGCTTGCCGCACTCGGAGAGTGCGTTGAGTAGATAGGGAGCACCAAGGAAGCCGCAGGACATTCTGTTTCCAAACTCCCATATAAGCTCGCAAAGCTTTTTTGCAAGTCCCTCTCTTTCCTCGGGCAGACAAAGCTCGAAGTGAAGAATAAGTGCTATTGCAGTCTGTGTAACCCCTTTGCGAAGATTATCTACCGACGAGCTCTTGCCCTTGGGCATTATCTCGGTAAAGGGAAGCTCCTCGCGAGGCATTCCGTTTTCCATAAAGTATTCACGGAAGCGATTTACTACGTTTGCGTAAAGCTTCTCATACTCGGAAACATCTTCACCTATTACCTTACCTGCCTTTACAAATAGACCGGTTGAGTATGCGTAGAATGCGGTTGCGACAAGGTCAACTGAGGTTGCTCCCATGTATGAATCCGCACCTGCATCCATTGCAAGCCAGTCACCGAAATGATAACCCGTAAGCCATAGATATTCCTCGGGTTCGATGCCTCTCATATAGTCGACCCATTTCTTCATCATTTCGAAGTTCTCGGTAAGGAAGCTCTTGTCTCCGTATATCTCGTAAAGTGTCCACGGAACGATAGTAGCTACGTCTCCCCAGCCTGCTGAAATACGGCTCCTATGGCCATGTGGCATCTTTTCGGGACATATACTTCCCACAGCACCGTTCTCATACTGCTCGGCACGGAGGTCTCCAAGCCACTTCTTGAAGAATTTGCGAACGTCAAAGTTTGTAGCGGCGGTACGGCAGAACACCTGAGCATCACCTGTCCAACCAAGTCGCTCGTCTCGCTGAGGACAGTCGGTGGGGATATCGAGATAGTTGCCTTTTTGCCCCCATATAATGTTATGGTAAAGCTGGTTTATTTTCTCGTTTCCGCAGGCAAAGCGACCTATTCTCTCCATATCCGAGTGAACGACGATAGCACGGAAGCCGGAAAGGTCGACGTTATCAAAGGGATATTCGACAAGCTTAACGTAGCGGAAGCCTTGGAAGGTATAGGTGGGCTTGAAGCTGTCTGTTTCTCCGCTGAGCACGTAGATCACAGGCTCCTTTGCAGTACGGTAGTTTTCGTTATAGAAATTACCGTCTTTGTCAAGGACCTCACCGAAGCAGAGAACCACTCTGCCGCCTCTGTTTCCCTTTATATTGAGTGAAACGTAGCCCGTAAGGTTCTGTCCGAAGTCGATGACCCTCTCGCCCGTGGGAGTTACGATAAGCTCAATAGGGCAAAGCACCTCGTTTTCAACTATATCCTCGCCTATTTGAGGAACAAGGGTAAAGGGCTTTGCCCCCACTGCATTGCCAAGCAGCCTTATCTCTGCGGTCTTATCGACTATCTCGCCACGGTATATGTCACTGTACGTGACCTCGGTGGTATATACCTGCCAGCTTTCGTCGGTGTTCACGTAATGAAGTTTACCGTCATCGGTAGAGATGCAAAGCTCCGCGACAGCCTCCACCTCGTTTCCCCACATATTATAGGCGTTATAAAGACCGTAGTGACCCACAGCCCAGCCCGGACCTACCGATATTTCAAGAGTATTGTCGGCACAAAGCAGGTCGGTAACGTCATAACTCTGATACTGTACCCGATAGTCGTAGTTTGTAAGCCCGGGGGTAAGAACTTGCTTTCCAACCCTCTTACCGTTAAGTGTAGCCTTGTAAATGCCAAGGCTCGACACGTGGAGCGTTGCGCTTATGATATTGCCGACTATGGCAAAATTCTTTCTGAACGCAAGAGCCGCCCCCACTATATTTTCGGGACTTTTTATCCAATTCTGTTTTTTCATAATTTACCTCCGTGTATGTAAATACACAAAATTATACAGTCGTTTTTCAAACCCTCGTGCCGCTTCGCTTTGAGCTTATAGTTTTTTGCTCTAAAATAAGCGAGGCGTTTGTCACCGAGAATTAATATTTTGTTAAGGTAAGAATGCGTTTTATAAACGCTTGGGTTTCCTCGTATGCAGGAGAGCCGGGCAGCTCTTCGGTTATATTCTTTACGTTCCTTTCGCACTCAAAAAAGGCAGAAAGCCGCTTATTTAACTCGGAAAGAGGGAGACCGTTTCGCACATAAAGCCGGTAAAGCGACGTTGCCGCGTGTGTTATTATTGTAAAATAAACGAAATTCCTATCCGGCTCGGCATGATAAAGATAATTTGCCTTTAACGTGTGATACATCGGGTTTTCGTATTCCTTTTCATCGAATAGCTCGAATAAAAGATTTGTATCCTCGACACCACCGATTCTGCCAATAAGACAGATAGCGACAGCGGTTCTGAATTGGTTTGACCGTCTGTTATCCGTGAAAAAGAAACAGTCACGCTTCTTTATTATTTCACGTAGAACGGGGAGCGCACGGCGGTCCTCTAAAAGCCCGAGTGCTATCGCACAGTTATAACGGTATAGCTCGTCTGCGTCTTTCATCTCTCTATTCAAAAAATCACTTACCTCTGCTTTGTTTTTTGAAATAAAGCAGGACCACAGCGCCACACCGGGCGAATCGGTTTTAAGTAAGTGTGCGCTTTTTTTAAGGTCAAAATCAAGCACCTCACGTATGTTATCCTTATTTGTGAGATGTGAGTATTTAGGATCGGGAGCTCTGTTAAGAGCTTCCATTTTTTTAAGATACACGTTGTAGCGGTTGTCAAAATAAAATCCTTTTTGGATTTCGCCGTCAAAGCAGTTGAGCTCCCTTACAATTTTAAGAAACTCATTATAATCAATATCCAAAAAGTCGACGTTATCGCGAGCGGCGAGTGCTGCCGCAACTCCGATGCATTCTCCCATACGGTACATATCTCTGTTCATTCGAACAGCGCTTTGCGTATAGGTGTCGCAGGAAAAGCACCTGCCTGCACTTATAAGACCTTTAATACCCCTCGGAACAACGCTGCCGAAGGGAACGGGTATGGTGATAGTAACGGTGGCAAGATTGCACACAACCCACCAGGTTTTGAAAAGCTCACATTCCGTAGCTCGTTCGCTGCCGTGTCTGTCTAAATCCGAATATGCCCAGAACAGTATCTTGTTTTGAGGTTTATTAAGAATAACGTCCTCGTAGCGAAGCTCATCTTCGCCCTCAAAGGTAAGTCCCTCGCGTATGCCGGCCTGGGAGGCGACACCGAGAAATTCACCCTTATCAATTAGCTGCGCAGCATTTGAATGTGCGCGTATAACGCTTTTTGAAAAGTCGCTTGCATTATAATGGTCCATAATGCCGCTATCGGTATTGCAGGAGCAAAGACGTCCGTCATTTGTGTACTGGGTTCTGACGGTGAAGGGGACAAAGCCTCCGTCCTCACTGCGCCCATACCTTTTCTTTACGTCACTCATGCGTAAAAGATGGCCGTCGCTCGTCGCATCAACAGTTATTTTCGCCTTGATATTGATAAGTCTTTTTCCGTCGTGTGCCATAATTCCGGTGACACGGTTACTGTCAAAGAAAATTCCGACAGCAGTGGTGTGACACATAACTTTTGCACCGCTTTTTTGAAGTCTCTCGACACGCCTTATCTGTCTGAGTTCCGGGTGAGATTTGTTCGAGAGAAAAACTGTGTCGCAAAGAGATAAAGCATCGTCGGCTTCAAAGCTTCCGCCTGTCATTCCATAGTAATATCCGCTAACACAGCCCGAGACGGACATACCACCGATATTTTCACTGACTTCGCATAAAATTACGTCAGCACCCATTCGTGCCGCTGAATCGGATGCAAAAATACCGGCGCTTCCTGCGCCGACAACCAAAACGTCACATTCGTAGTCAAATGCGGGTGAGTCTATCTTGCGTTTTTTTACCTCACCGTTTTCAAGATAGGAAAAAATCATCTTCCTTCCTCCTTTGCGTAGAAATATCCTGCATCAAAAGCCTTGATGGGATTATCGTAGTTCAGATCGCAAAGTGGGTTTTCACTTGCTCCGTCACCGTATATAATCGGTGAGATGTAAATAATTTTTGCATCTGCCTTAACGCTTTTCCACTTTTCGTATATCAGGACCTTTACTGTGTTTTCGTCAAGTCCTTCGCAATTTATATGTATCGCAAACCTATCTTGATAAAATGCAGGCTCAATCTCCGCACCGCAAAATGCGTCTGACAAAAGAATTGAGTCCTTTTCTATATTCTTTGTCGTGAATAGCACCGTCACACGTTTTTTGTCAGATATGTTTTTCGCCCACAAGACTTTCTTGGCAAAGCGGTGTATCAGTCCTTCGTTTGTCGAAAGGGTGACGTCGAAAATTCTGCCGTTTTGTTCCTTTATATCGATGACACGGCTTTTTAATAAAACCTCTTCCTTTGCCTCAATGATATATTTAGAGATGGCGCACTCAAAGCCGTTTGTATTTTGCTCGCGAGAAGAAAAAAGTGAGAGCTCCTCAAAAATTGCTTCCAGAGCCGCTCCTGCTTCTGTTTTTGCTTTGTATGGAATATATTTGAAGCTACGAAGAGGAAAATAAAATCCTGTATCGCAAATCTGCTGTTCCTCGCAGATGAGCGTGTTTTCAATAGCCGCAGCATAGCCGAGAGAAGCATATCCGCATCCGACAATAAGCGCATTATAAACTTTCATAACGCCTCCTTGAAATTGCTTTTTTCTATTGACATTATAATGCTAATAGGTTATACTTGTAAATGTAATAAGCGAAATAAAATATGTAATATTCAAATATTTTGAGAGGTGGATAATGAAGCTTTGTGAAATTGAACCCATAATGAGAAGCTTGTTCTATTTTACCTATTGTTACGGCAGTGGCGGATATAAAAAAATATCGTTTGAAAAGACTCAATACATGTATCGCTTTTTATTCGTAGACAAAGGAGCACTTGACGTTTCCGTTGACGGAAAGGTAGAGCGATTGGGAGCCGGTGATCTTTTGTTTTTAACCCCGGGTGACAGGTATCGCCTTTTACCTATTGATTCCGATTTTTCGCTTTACAACCTATTTTTTGAGATATCAAATGAGAAAAACGTTGCAAGCGGCGCACCCGCCGTGTGTATATTCATGCCTGAATACAAAGAGGAGTTATCCTCTCAGGCAGTGACCGTAACCGATCTTCCTATATTGAATGCACCGTGTGTTTTTAGAGGTCTTGACGTAAGGCGCACTTTCGAGAGACTGCACCGAATGAATAAAAAATCCCCTTTTGACGATTTTTATAAAACGTCGCTTATTCGTTCCGTTCTTGCTGATATTGCGGTTTCGGCTTGTGATGAGAAAAACACGGAACGCAATACCACCGAGAAAATTATCGCGTACGTATATTCAAATTACGACAAGGATATTACGGCAAGCAGTATTTCCGAGCATTTTTCCTATCATCCAAACTATGTAAATAAGCTTGTCAAGACAAAAACGGGGAAAAGTATCAGTGAATTTATAAGGCACGTGAAGATTGAGCATGCCGTTGCTCTTCTTACCGAAGTTGGAACTAATCCAAATAAAATATTTACTATTCTCGGATATTACGATTACAGCCATTTTTACAAGGCGTTCGTCAGGGAAATGGGGATGTCTCCCTCGGAATATAAAAAGAGTGTTAAGTGAGATATTCAAAAAAGAAACCTCGCCCGAAACCGAGCGAGGCTCTCGCAG
>JAZNCB010000111.1:0-3807 GCA_046156285.1 Eubacteriales bacterium
CTCACCAGGGGCAAAAAGTGCGCCATATGCCCTTTACAATATCGAGGTAGCGAGTGAGGGATATTACACGAAAAGAATATATAACACTCCGGTTTTTGAGGGAACGGAAACGATACAGCCGGTTAATATGATACCATTAGCAATTCACGAAAACAACGTTACGTTTCCAAGAGGAAGCCTATACACGATAATAGAAGAAAATCCACATCTGTAAAGGAAGATATATGATAGATTATCCGATAATACCAGAGAAAATCGTCGTCCATCTCGGAGCGCCGGATTCGGACGCGGAAAACGTTACCGAAAGATTTGCAGACTACATAAAAAACGTTGCATCAAGCGAAATATTTCCGACTTGGCCGAAAGAGGCAATAAAAGCTAACGTATTAGCTGAGATTTCGGTTGCTATGAACAGAATTTATACCGAGTTTTACCGAAGCCGCGGAAATGATTTTGATATTACCTCCTCTCCCGCCTACGATCAGACGTATATATACCAGCGGAATATATTTGACAGTATTTCACAGATTGTCGACGAGATATTCGACAGTTATATAAGGCGCGTCGGCTATATTGAGCCTCTGTTTGCAACCTTTTGCGACGGTGTTGAGGTTTCCTGCAACGGACTGTCTCAATGGGGGTCGGTTGAACTTGCAAATTCAGGACGTGATGCCACGGGAATTCTCAAATATTACTATGGCGACAATATTGAGATAGTGAATAACGTTCCCGTAAGAAACGTCGAGGCTTCTCCACCTGCCGTCCCCGTCGGAGAGGGAGAGTCGGGACGCGACGTCGAAATAATACAAACCCGTCTCAACAGAATTTCGGGCAATTACCCGGGAATACCGAAAATACACCCGATAGACGGCTTTTTCGATACGAGCACAACAGATGCAGTAAAGAAATTCCAAGAGGTATTTAACCTGACAACCGACGGAATTGTAGGTCACGCAACCTGGTATAAAATACAAAACGTCTATAATGCCGTGAAAAGACTTCAAACGGTTAATTCGGAGGGGCTTCGCTTAGAGGACCTTTCAACGCAATATTCCGAAACCCTCGAAACCGGTGCTGCATCCGGCGGAGTTATAACGCTTCAATACTATCTTGATTATATTTCAACCTTTGTTCCCACCGTGCTTTCGGTTGCGGTTGACGGAGTTTTCGGAGAGGGCACGAAAAATTCGGTCATTTCCTTTCAGAAAACCTATAATTTAGAGCCAAACGGAGTAGTAGACCGCGTTGTATGGGAAAGGATTCAAAATACTTATTACAGCCTTGTATCATCACTTTCCTTTGAGTATCGTGAGGGTGTTCTTCTTCCCTTTCCGGGCAGAGTTTTGCGTCCGGGACTTTCCGGCGAGGATGTCAGAGTGTTGCAGGAATATCTGAATTACGTAAGAAACACCTACACAACAATTCCTCAAATCAACGTAGACGGTTCTTTCGGAGACGAAACCGCCAGAGCGGTAAGTGAATTCAAACGTATTTTTGGTTTAGGCGGTAATCCGGAGCGTGTATCGGTTGAAACCTGGGATAAGCTTGTTGACGTATACGATGATGTATATAACGGAGAGATTTCAAGAGGCGGACAGTATCCGGGATACGATTTAGGGGGTGCTTGATATGAGGTTTGAGCTTTACGATGAAAATGCCGCAACAGAAGAGGTGCAAAGATTCTTGCACGTTATATCCGACCGTCGCCACGAGGAAATACCGCGGATTGCAATAGACGGAATTTACGGAGAAGAAACGCGTGAGGCGGTGCGCGAGTTTCAGAAAATTTACGGGCTTTACGAGAGCGGCACCGTTGACCGTGAAACCTTTGATTTGCTCAATGAAATATACCTCGATATACTTCTTCGCGAGGACGCAGAGGACGTAATCATAACGACAAACCCATTCCCTCTTTCTCTTGGCTCAGAGGGCAACGAGGTGCTTGTGCTTAACGTTATGTTAATCGAGCTTGAAAAGACCTATAAGGATATCGGCTCGGTGAGAAAAAGCTCATATTATTCGACCGAAACCGAAAATGCCGTTACTAATCTTCAAAGAATTTTTCGCGCTCGGGAAAACGGTGTAGTCGACGAGCTTTTTTACGACAGACTGAGAGATGAGCTTGTGTTTATAAAGCTACTTGATGCAGAATACGATTGAATTAAAAAGCAAAATCTGGCAATAATTCCAAAAAAACAAGTCGAGGTAAAAATGAGTAACAAATTCACGGAAAAGGCCGAAAAAGCGCTGAACGATGCCGCAAAGCTTGCCGAAATGCTCGGACATACCTATATAGGAACGGAGCATATTTTGCTTTCTTTGGCAAGGGTTGAGGGCGCTTCAACCTCAGGTATTCTGCAAAAAAATGCAGTAACGTACGATAGAATTTTAGCTGAAATAAAGGAATATTCAGGTGTTGGCTCGAAAAGTGAGCTTACACCAAACGATATGACGCCAAGATGCAGAAAAACAGTAGAAAATTCATATAAAATCTCTATTCGTTACGGTGCTGCGAGAATAGGAAGCGAGCATATTCTTCTTGCGCTTTTGGAGGAAAAAGAGAGTGTTGCAATTCGAATTTTATCCGAGCTTTCGGTTGACCTGATTACACTGACAGACGAGGTGATTACCCTGCTTCGTACTGCCGAGAAGCATTATGAGGGGGTAAAAGGTAAAAAGGAGGTCGAGGGAGCTCTTTTTCAATACGGTAAAAACCTTTGCGAGCTTGCAAATCAAGGAAAGCTTGACCCGGTTTTGACACGTGAGCGAGAAACAGAAAGACTTATTCGTATATTGTGCAGAAAAACAAAAAACAACCCCTGTCTTATCGGAGAAGCAGGAGTTGGAAAAACTGCGATAGTTGAGGGACTTGCAACGAGAATTGCAAACGGTGACGTGCCAAATCAACTAAAAGGAAAAACAATTATATCGGTTGACCTGACCTCGATGGTTGCAGGAGCAAAATACAGAGGCGATTTTGAAGAAAGAATAAAAAACATAATCAGTGAGGCGGCAAAAAACAAGTCGGTAATCCTCTTTATTGACGAAATTCATACGATAGTCGGAGCGGGAGCGGCAGAGGGGGCGGTAGATGCTGCAAACATATTGAAGCCCGAGCTATCAAGAGCCGAAATTCAGCTTATCGGTGCGACGACATTTGCGGAGTATCATAAATATATTGAGCGCGACAGTGCGCTTGAAAGAAGATTTCAGCCGGTAACGGTTGAAGAGCCGTCAATAGAGCAAACGCTTATAATATTAAAGGGTATACGTGAGCGCTACGAAGAGCACCACGGAGTTGTGATAACCGACGAGGCTCTTGAAGATGCGGTTAAGCTTTCAAAGCGATATTTGCAAGGAAGATATTTTCCCGACAAGGCTATCGACGTTATCGATGAGGCGGCGGCCAAGGTAGGTGTTCTTGAAAATAAAAATGATAAGAATATCACAAAAATGGAAGAAAATATTAAGCAGACTGAAAGCAAAAAAGAAAAAGCGGTCAAGGAGCAGAACTATTCCTTGGCGCTTGATTTGCGTGAGATGGAGCTTGATTTGAAATTTGAGCTCGACCGAATGTTAAGCGAAAACGCAGAGAAAAACACAATTCCAAAGCTCGTTTTGCCAGAGCACGTAAAGGAAATAATAAACGAAATGACGGGTATTCCAATATCCGGACTTACCTCCGGTATTGACAGCGGACAGCTTGAATCGAGACTGAAATCGACAATATACGGTCAGGATGAGGCAATAGAAGCGCTCACTCTTGCGGTTATAAGAAGCGAGGCAGGAATAAATAATCCCGAAAGA
>JAZNCB010000112.1:0-2040 GCA_046156285.1 Eubacteriales bacterium
AGTTGATAGCCCCAGTTGTCTTCCTAAGACCGCTTGGCCTCCGACTTGATTTGGACGGGAATTCCTGCCGCTGATATTTCGGTTGGCGATATTTCCGAGCTTAAAGGACTTTCCGATAGAATTTCCGCAAAGATTATCGGTCAGGCAGAGGCGGTTGATGCTGTCTCTCGTGCGGTTAAGAGAAAGAAAGCGGGAATTTCGTACAGAAGAAACCCTGTTTCAATGATATTCGCAGGTCCTACGGGTGTTGGTAAAACCGAGCTTGTCAAGGTGCTTGCAGAGGAGCTTTTCAAAGAGCCCGAATCCCTTATAAGACTTGATATGTCGGAGTTTATGGAGAAGCACGCAGTATCGAGAATTATTGGTGCGCCTCCCGGCTACGTAGGCTATGACGAGGCAGGTCAGCTCACCGAGAAAATAAGAAGAAGACCACACGCGGTAATCCTCTTTGACGAGATAGAAAAGGCTCACCCCGACGTACTCAATATCCTGCTTCAAATTCTTGACGACGGTAAAATCACCGACGCGCAGGGCAGGCAGGTAAGCTTTGAAAATGCGATAATCGTTATGACCACGAATGCGGGAAGTGATAATTCAAGCTCAATTTCAGGCTTTGCTGAAAGCCGCGAGCAAAAAGCAAAAGAGAAAACCGAGAAAGCTCTCTTCGCTTTCCTGCGCCCCGAATTTATCAACCGTATTGACGAGATAATCACCTTCCGTCACCTTGATAAGTCTGATTTCAAAAGCATTGCAAATCTTATGCTCACACGCCTTTCAGACTTCATTTCTGAAAAAGGAATACGTCTTGTTTATGACGATGCGGTGCTTTCATACATCGCAGAAAAGTCCTATTCCGAGAAGTTTGGCGCAAGAAATATGCGTAGATTTATCGAGCGCGAGGTTGAGGACAAAATCGCAAACGTTATAATCGATAACTACGAAAAGACACTTGTCGGAATTTCGATTTCGGTTAAAGAAGACAAAATTCAAATAGATACAATTTAATTTCACGGAGATATATTATGGCAGAATGTACGCACGATTGTGCAACCTGTAAATCAAAGTGCTCAAAAGAGAGCCTTATCGAGCCGCAGAATGCGGCAAGCTCGGTAAAACGAGTTATCGGTATTGTCAGCGGTAAGGGCGGTGTTGGAAAATCCCTTGTCACCGCTATGCTCGCCGTCGCTATGAAGCGCCGCGGCTACAAAACCGCAATCTTAGATGCCGATATTACCGGTCCGTCCATCCCGAAGTCCTTTGGTCTTAAAACCGGAACTATCACGGGTAGCGAGCTTGGAATGTTTCCCGCAATTACGAAGACGGGAATTGAGGTTATGAGTGTCAATCTTCTCGTTGACGATGAAACCAAGCCTGTTGTATGGCGCGGTCCTGTTATCGCAGGTACTGTAAAGCAATTTTGGAACGGTGTTGTCTGGAACGACGTAGACTATATGTTCGTTGATATGCCTCCCGGAACGGGCGACGTACCTCTCACGGTATTCCAGAGCCTTCCTCTTGACGGAATTATTATCGTAACAAGCCCCCAGGACCTCGTTTCAATGATAGTTGAAAAGGCGGTAAATATGGCAAAGGCTATGGACGTTAAAATTCTCGGTCTCGTTGAAAATTACAGCTATATCGTTTGCCCCGACTGCGGAAAGGTGATAAGACCTTACGGAGAGAGCAAGATTGAGAGCCTTGCAGAGCTTCATAACACCAAGGTTCTTGCATCGCTTCCTATCGACCCGAGCCTCGCATCTCTTTGCGATAAGGGTGTAATCGAGCTTTACGAGGGCGATTACCTCGAAAGAGCCGCAGATGCTATTGAAAAGCTTTAATCGAAATACAGTGAATTGTCAATAGAAGTGCAACACTTTTAAGAAAAGATTTTGCAATTCTAAGTTAAAAGAATCCTGAGCAGAAATATAATTTAAGCATTTGCGGGGTCTGTTGTTAATTAACGACAGATTCCGCAAAAGTGTTTTAGGGCTAACTCTTGAGAGATTGCGCCCCTTGGGGTAAAATTCTCTCAAGAGTCCG
>JAZNCB010000113.1:0-15178 GCA_046156285.1 Eubacteriales bacterium
AATCCTGCTCTGCGGGATGAAATCCAAGACAAGCTTGGATGAAATCTTCAGCCTACGGCTTCAGATGAAATTAAATCCGCCTCTCTTTAACCTTGCGCAGCAAGATTTCATCGCATAGCGATTTCATCCACGACAGTGGATTTATTCCGCTGAAGGCGGATTTAGTTGAAAAAAGCACTTGCAAAAGCAAGTGCTTTTTTCTGGTGGAGACAAGTGGACTCGAACCACTGACCCCTTGCATGTCAAGCAAGTACTCTAACCAACTGAGCTATGCCTCCGTACACACTAATATATTATACAGAAAAAAACACGTTTGTCAATAGGTTTAGGGAAAAACTTAACATTTTCTCCACCTCATCTCTATTGACATTTTATTTTGCGAATGATATAATTACTTATGTTTATAATTATTTTTACAAGGAGGGTTTATGAAGCTTATAAGACTTACGTGCGCGCTTTTGATTTTTTCACTGCTCGCAGCGGTCGTTTTCAGCTTTTCGTCTGTCGCAGATGAAAAGGACGGCTATGATTTTTCCTATCCCTCCGCCACCGTGACCGAAGAAATTTCTGCCGACGAATTCCTTAAAGAATACGTAAGCGGAATATCTCTCTCCGACGTCGAAGCAAATTATTTAAGAGAGCAGAGCGGATTTTTGTTCGCTTTCAATAAGAATATTCCCACGTCCTACGTTGATACAAGCTATGAAAACGGTGTGCTCACGGTTCGTGCCGACGAATATAAATACGTCGCGGAGAACGGCGTTTCGGTAGTATGGAAGCCGGTATCTGTCACGCTGTACTCCGAGAAAAAGAGCCTTTCGGCAAGCAGCTACACGGCAACGTTCAGCGGTGTTTATGCTAATGATAAGGATTCTATCAAGGTGGAATACAAGGCGAGCTTTACAATAGCAAGCGAGGAAGTCAACCGTCTTATAAACCTCGCTTATAACGAAGCGCCGAAGCTTAAAGCGGAAATTGAAGCAAAGGCTCTCGAATACGAAGAAAATTTCGCAAAATATCAGATAGACAAAGCGGACTATAACGAGTATCTTGCAAAGCTTGCGGTGTACGAAACCTACGAGGCGGCGCTCCGTGAATATAACGCAAAATACGCGGAGTATCAGAACTACGTAAAAGAGTGGAACGAATATAAAATCGCAGAAAACAAGTATAACGAGTACGTTATAGCGCTCAAAAAATACAACCGCGACCTTGCGGATTACGAGAAATATCTTGCATACAAGGCGCAAAATGAGGAAAAGGCTTTGGCGTATGAAAAATATCAGGAAAAGTATGCCATCGTCAGCGCTCAGCTTGATATAATCAAAAAGACGAAAACTCCCGTAACCGACCTTAACAGAACAATATATGCCGCAATTACGGGTGATACCGTATCAAGTGTCTTGAACAGTAAGGGCGATATTGTCGACGTCTTAAAGGCAGATCCGAAAATAGTAGATGCCGCAGGAGAGGCTACCGAGATATTAATCGAGCTTCTTAAAGGATTTTTTGACATAAAAAATACCCAAGGGCAATATGAATATTATATAAACAACTACGAAGCATTCAGGGACAATTTTATCAAGCTTTTGCAAACTCTCGACGCACTTTATCTTGTCGAGGGTGTAAAGGGCGCGCTTGAAGTAAAGGAAAAGGAAGAGAAGTACGTAATCCTTTTAGCACAGCTCTATTACGTGGCAAACGCGCTTTCCGACGAACCTGTAAAAAGCTATCGCGGTGACTACGTTTACGACGAAACCTATCAGATAGGAAGAAGCTATAAAGCGAGCGAAAGGTACTATCCGTGTGACGTAATCAAGGATTCTACATATATGCCCGACACCGATAATGCTATTCCTCTTGCCGAGGGATACCCACAGAATCCGGGCACTCCCGACGTGCTTCCGGTAGCGAAGCCAACCGAGCCGGAATACGTGCAGGAGCCTACCGCACCCACCCCCGTAACTGCACCAACAGCACCGACAATGGTAGAGAAGCCCAATCCAGTTAAAAATCCCGGAAAAGAGCCCACCCCCTACGTGCCGACCGATGCCGTGCTTGCGCTTGTCGGCGCATACGAGAGGGGAGAGCTTTCAGAAAGGGCGACCTACGTCTCCCGTGATATAGTTATCGAGCCCCAAATTTACGTTGACAAGGTATTTTGCGGAGCGGAAACCGTTACGGTTACCTATTACGACAGAGAATACGTCGACGGAGAAAGTGAAAAGATACTCTATACCGTCGAAACCGACCTTGGCGGATATGCCGACTATCTTGGCAAAACACCGACAAAGGACGAGGACGCAGACTACATATACACTCATCTCTTTTGGGTTGATGCGGAGGGAAATACCCCCGACCTTGAAAACGTAACCCAAAATTTATCACTCTATCCCACCTTTTCGGGCATTGAAAAGGAATACGAAACCTATTGGGAGCTTTTTGGTGAGCTTCTTACCGAAAACCCCGGAATTCCGCCTCTTCCCGAGGCTGAAAAGCATTTTTACGACTTTTCGGGCTGGGAAAGGGTGGTAGATCCCGTAACCTCAAACGTAATTTACAGACCAATATACGATAAGCCTCTTGCCACCGCAAACGCACAGACGCTTGGTGTTACTATCGACGCAGCCGGAAATTACGTAATTGAAAATCTTGCCGCAAAAACCGTAAATATTGAAAATCTCATAGCAAGAGCCGAGGGAAGCGGCGGTATAATTATCAAAACCTCGTCGGGTGAGGAAATTTCTTTTTCTTACCTTGAAGTGAAAAAGCTCTACGAGGCAGGCGTCAGCGCCGTGACTATCTCGTTTTCCACCCAAGGCGGCGGCACGTACGAGGTAAGCGCAACCGACGCGCTTGGAGCAAAAATTGTCGACAGTGATATTTCGGCAAGCTTAAAGGTGCTCTGTACCGAGCCGAAAAGCGACCATTTTGTCCTCTATTATAAGGACACTGTCGGAAATAAATACCAAACGAGAAACACGTATCTTAACGGTACGTTAAGCTTTACCGCACAGCTTTCAAAAACCTACCTTGCAAGAACCGAATACGTTCTTAATCTCCCCGAGCTTGAAGGGGTTAAAATCACCGCGAATAAAACTCTTGCCGCAGCAGGCGAAACCGTCTACGTGTCGGTAAGTGCAGACCCGGGAATAAGGGTTGATTACCTCTACGTCACAACGAAAAGCGGCGAGGAAATCAGAATAACCAACGGAAGCTTTGCCATGCCTGCATACGACCTCACAGTCAGCGCAAGATACACCGTTTTAAGCTACACGGTTGAGTTCAAATCGGGCGGAAAGACGATAGTCAAGCACGAATTTTTGAAGTACGGCGATACTGTTGCCGTGCCGTCAGCTCCCATCAAGGTAAGCGACGATAAATTCTCCTACACGTTTACCGGCTGGTCACCCGAATTAACCGGGGATACAGTAACCGTAACCGGTAATACGGTGTATTATGCAAAGTACGAGGCTACCCCGATAGTAAGGGATAAGCTCGACACAAACGTTACCCCGTGGATAGTGAAAGCATTCTCGCTCGGAGTTTTCGGCGTATGCTTTGCCGTTGCCGTTTTACCGACCTCAATTATGACTATTGTAATGGTTTCTAAGCGTCGGAGACGGTAACCGTGTCAAATATTTCAACAAATTTAACAAAAACAAGAACGCAACTTTGTGAAGAAGTCTAAAAAACACACAGGTGCGTTCTTTTTTTAATATTTTGTGTTGACTTTTGCGCTCGCGAATGGTATAATCATTATAATAAAGAAAAATATTGCAATTCTTTGGAAGGTATAGAAAAATGAAAAATGCTTTTAAGAAAATTGTCACATTGATTCTCGTTGTGTCTATGTTGCTCGGAGTTTTGTCAACGACAGCTCTTGCAGCGGCCGACACCTCGGCATCAGGCTCCTCCGCCGGTGTAAGCGATACCGTTAGCGGTGGTGTAAGCACTGATTGGTGTGACATCAGCTACGATGAAAAGGGAATAACGGTGATTCTCAATACTAACGTTGCTTCGTTTATCGGAATTAACGGTGCGGAGCTTACCGAGGTTCTCGGTACGGTAGTTGAGGCCGTCAAGGCTATCGTTACGAACGATTTGATGAACGATATTCTTGCAAATCTTCCCACAGTTCCCGACGAAGACACAGGCAACGAGGGCGAATCGGAAAATACAGGTACAAACTCGGTCGACGTAATGACCATTTTCCAGAATGCTCTTAACACCTTTGTTACCGACGAGTACGGAAGTGCTGAGGCTGAGGACTACATTCAGTTCCTCAAAGATCTTATGGTCGACAGGGCTGCTGACGAAGAGCTTGTAATCGATAGATTTACCTCCTACATTCTCCGCATGATAAGAACCGTTATCGGTGCTCTTGATAAAGTCACGGTAAACGATCTTCCCGCGGCGGCTGACGTCGGAGTGAAAATAAGCGAAATATTCGAGCAGGAAATCAATGCTCGTATCAAGGCGGAGACAGAGAAATATCTTCTTCTCTACGTTGATTTTCTTAAAGGCGAGCAGGTTGCTATACCGGACGACATAAAAGCGCTTATCGACGCCGAGGTTAAAATTTATGTTGAGGCAAAGGTTAACCTCTACATAAGCAGTGGCTTCAAAGCTCCCGACGAAGCAGACGAAATCGATACCATCATCGCAAACTATATGAACGGTGAGATTGCAAGTCAGGTTGACGAGTGGCTTACCGACTATGCGTCGGGCAAGGCAATTCCCGCAAACGTCAAGGTGTTTGTCGATGGCAAAATCAAGGCGTGGGCAAAAGAGGTTGCTGACTCATACAGAGATAACACAACTCCTGAAAATCCCGGTCCTATGTACGACGTTGCATACGGCAAGATTTCAGACATCATAAATTCAAAGGTTGACTCATATATATCCGATTACCTTGCTAACAAGGCTATCGACTCTTCGATAGAGAGCGTTGTTGACTCCTTCCTTCAAACAGAAGCTCCTTCGATTATCTACGATACCTATTGGCAGTACAGAGATAACGGCGACGATATCCTTGAAAGCGCAGGATCTCTCTGGAACACAATTCACAAAAACATCAGAGACGGTGCGGCTGAGATCATTTTTGATATGAACCCCGCAATGCCGAGCATCGATTATGCATACGCACTCTTTGACAGCAAGTCCTCTGACGAAATAAGAACTCTTCTCGGTGAGGATAATGAGGCAGAAGCAATAGCTTCTATCGCCGATGAGATTGCAGCTTACGAGCAGGCTAACTGGGTAGCGGTTTGGAACGAGCTTTCCGTGTCGACTCAGAACACGATGAAGACAAACATTAAGGAAAGCATTAAAACACACGATAGCTTCAAGTCAACCGTTCACGGTCTCATTATGGATTATTGGGTAGCTCCGACAGGCGCGGCGCAGGAAGAGATTGCTAAGATTGAAGCGAATAAGATGGCGGCAGTTGCCGAGCTTCTTGCTCTTTCAAACTACGCGGACGTTCTTAAATCTCTCATCTCCGATGCAAAAGCAGATTACAGTGAAATCATAGAAGATGAAATAGCAAATTACCTTGGTGACAACACCGTAGCTACTCTTGCAGGTGTTCTTGCCGCTCTTGAAGATGAAAAACAGGTAGACGCGCTTACCGAAAAAGTAAAGGAAGAAGCAAACAAAAAGTTTAACGAGATAAGAGCCGAGGCATTCCGCATACTTCTTGCAAAGAGCGAGGCTGATGTATATGCCAAGGTTGACGTTTGTATTGATGAGTTCCTCGTAAAATACGCAGAGCTTGTAGCAGAGCTTAAAGAAGCTGAGGAAAACAACAATGCAGGCAGCGGAAGCACGGGAGGCTCGGGTGTAAATATCGACCTTACCGACATTCTTGCGCACATTCAGAAAATTTCCATTAACGATACCGTACTCTATGCTAACGATGCGGTTAAGCTTAACGCTCTTCTCGACTTTATATTCACTCTTCCTACATTCGACGAGCTTAAAGATATGTCGAACGAGGAGATGAAGCTTGATTACGATATCAATATCGTTACCGACTTTGGAAGCACCGATTTCAACCTCCTTGTAAAGATTGAGGATGACTTCGATAAGGTAAGAGAGTACAGTGCTCTTGTTTCCCAGTTTCTTACCTTTGATATGGATGAAAGCGGAACTATCGTATTCGATTTAAGAATTCCTGAGAAGTTTGCTGAGCTTGTTCTCAAAGCTATAAACTCCGATAAGATTCCGGATGACTTAAAGCACAGAGTGTTCAGCCTCTTCACAATGACTCCCGAGGATGCACACGCATTTATAAACGATACCTCTCTTGACGATATACTTGCAATATTTGATTACGTAGACTTTGACGGCTTGCTTGATGCAAGCTTCATCGGAGCAACGGCAGGCCTTTCATCTGCACAGATCAAGGCTAAAATCAAGCAGTATGAGGGATATTACAACAAGCTTGTCTCTCTTATCAATTCGATTTACAACAAGATTCCCGCATCCAAGCTTGATGCTACCATATTAAGCCTCTATCTTGGTGACGGTGTTCTTGGAAGAGCAGGCTCATATTCAATAGAGGTTAAGGCCCTTCTTGAAAGCTTTAGCTCTCATTACGCAACTCTCATAGCTTCGTTCATTGACGGTGAGGCTCTTGACCTTTCCTTTGACGTATCGGTTTCCTTCGAGTCTATAAGACGCATCGACTACATTATCGAGGGCGAGACCTATGCTTCCGGACTTCTTCCTGTTGGCGCAGACCTCGTATACTTCGCTAACGTAACCGAGTACGAGCACTTCCCGATAGTTAAGTGGGTAGATGCAAGCGGTGAGGAAATCACCGAAATGCCCGAGGAAGATATCAAGCTTTACGCAGTTCTTGATAAGACGGGCGGACTTTCCGCTTCGCTTCCCGAGTCGCTTACAAGTGTTTATTCGGGCGAGAACGTAACTCTTACCGTTGACCTTACAACAGGCACACTTGCCGAGAATGCACTTATCACGTATCAGTGGTACAAGAACGGCGAGCTTATAGACGGAGCAACAGAGAAGACTCTCGACCTTAAATACGTTGCCGACAGCGGTGTATACTGCTGCGAGGTAAAGCTCTTCATTGGCGATGAGCTTTACGGTATCGTAAATACCGGAGACTGCAACGTAACTATTTCTAAGTACGTAATTGACCTTGAAGACTACACGTGGTCACCCGAAAGCCTCGTTTATAACGGCGCTCTTCAATACGTATATCTTGTAGATGACGACGGAAATGTACTCACCCTTGGTACAACGTACGTTTCCGACGGTGAGTTCACAAACGCAGCCATTAACGCAGGCGAGTATACCGCAAAGGTTGTTTTCGATACTGAAAACGTTGAGGTAATTGGCACACCGAGCGAGTTTGACTGGCAGATAGTCAAGGCTACCTACGATATGAGCGGTGTAAAGTTTACCGATAAGGTAGTTCCTTATAACGGCGGTGTTCAGGGAATTCAGATTACCGGTACACTTCCCGAGGGAGTTACGGTTTCTTATAGCACAGAGGGCTTTGTTAACCCCGGTATATATGAAATCGTTGCAAGCTTTAACGGTGATTATAACAACTATAACGAAATCGACGATATGACCGCAACGCTTAGAATTCTTGCGTTCATCAACAGTCATACGGCGTACGACTCAGAGGGCAAGGTAATAGTTGATATTGCCTCTGTAAACGGTATTCTTGAAATATACGACCTCAACGTTAAGGACGTTTCCACACAGTACGGATACGTTGTTGCAGACGATATCTTTGGTGCAGGTAAGGTTGGTTACGTTGTAAGCGCATACGACATCTTCTTCACTGAGGACGGAACAATACAGCCCGCAAACGACCAGTTCACAGTTAAGATGCTTATGCCTAAGTCGCTTGAAGATACGTCAGATGCTCTCATCCGTATCGTTTATATCGATGATAACGGCAAGGTTGAAAATATGCAGGGAACACGCGAGGGTGATTACGTTGTATTCAATACAACTCACTTCTCGGTATACGCTGTGGTTGTAATCGGAGATGCTCCGGTAGTTCCCGTAATTAAGGATTACTCTTGGATCTGGAAGCTTGTTGTTGCTATTGCGGCAGTTCTGCTTCTCCTCGTTATTATAATCGTAGTAATTATTAAGAAGCGCAAGAAGAACGGTGGCGATGATACTCCCACACCCGCTCCTAAGAAAGAGCCTGCTCCTGTCGCTCCGACAGATGCTGCTCCCGTAGAAGAGACTGCTTCTGAGGTGGTTGAGGAAGCTCCCGTCGAGGAAGCTCCCGCGGCAGAGCCCGCTCCCGAAGTGGTTGAGGAAGCTGTCGTAGAAGAGCCTGCCGAGCCGGTGAAGCCTCTCGTAGTTTTGTCCGCCTTTGATGAAAACGGCGAGCCGAGAGTAATTGACGGTGACACAGTTCAGATTCGTTACAGAACCTCCTTTATGTCAAGACTTATCCAGGCAGAAGCTCCGCTTCAAGACTACTATACAGTAGTTAAGAACGCACTCCTTTCCTACAAGGGTGTTAAGGCGAGAACAAGCTGGAACTTCGAGTCGTTCAACTGTGGAAGACTCCAGTGCGCAAAGCTTAACGTAAAGGGTAGCGCATTCCAGGTTTACCTTGGCCTCGATCCCAAGGAGTACAACGCAAACAAGTATCACTTCGTTGATGTTGGCGATAAGCCGAAGCTTGATAAAGTTCCTATGCTTATCAAGGTAAAGAGCGAGCGCGGACTTAAATATGCTCTCGAGCTTATCGAAGAGATGATGAAGAAGTACGAGCTTGAAAAGATGAATATCAAGCCTAAGGACTATCATCTTCCTTACGAGTCAACCGAGGCTCTTGCAGCAAAGGATCTCGTTAAGGTAATACTTCCGTCGGGCGTATCGCTTGATGATGGAGTAAATCTCGTTAAGGTTGACGTTGGCTCAATGCTTGCGAATACCGACGAAACAGAAGAATAATTAGGGACTGCTCTATTCGGGCAGAACCCAAAAAGAGCGAGGATTCCGTTAAAACGCGGTCTCCTCGCTCTAAATTTTGGTTTGTTATGTTATTATTCCTTTTCAACGAAAAAGTGCTGTGTTTTATCACAGCACTTTTTATTCTTTATAAAGTTTCCTTAAAGTATAGCTTAATTTTCTTTTTATCTTCGAAAGTCTCTACCGATAAGGAAAAATCCTTTGTGTCAGCTATTACACCGACCTCTGTCAGCGCCTTGTCGATGCTTTCGTGTTCGACACCGAAGAAAGAGAGAATTCTTTTGACAGTGCGCTCCGAGCCGTTTGCCACTCCTCTAAAAAGATTTATTTCGGTAAAATCATCTTCTGTGAGCCAAGCATAGGTTTCGTTGTCAGCGCATATACCGTAGACCTCAATACGCAATCTTCCGCGTTTGAGAGGTGTCAGGATAAGGGAGCAATCCTTTTTAAGCGTAACCCTTTCCTTTGAAGAAAAAGGGCCAACCATACGTATCTCTTCAATCCTTATGGTAACCATACGGAAGAAATAAATCGCCATAAATATAATCGTTAAAATAAGAACGATCATAAGCGGATAGAGCTTCAAATTGGAATTCATAAGCGCAAAGAGGCGCGAATCCGCATCGTCGTTATAAATTATAGTTGGAATCAGAAGAAGAATAGGAGGGATAAAAACCCACAGTGTGCGAAGTCTCGTCGCAAATAAATGAATTGATTTCATCGGTATGCACCTTGTCTGTTAATATATGCTTATTCTATCACAAATAAAGATAAATTGCAATAGACAAACAGTGAACAAAATAAAAAGAGAGAACATATCGTTTTTTTGTCGAAATGCTCTCTCTTTTCTGTTTGTGAAGATCATACTTGTCTTTTGCGTCAGATATCTATCCAGAATTTAGTTATTTTGTATTCGCCGTTCTTTCCTATAACAGAGTGAAGTCTGCCTTCCTTATGGAATGACCAAAGTCCCTCGTAAAGTGCGGGAACAACCGGCTTCAAGCGAGTTCCGTCATAGGGAAAGGGGGTGTCAACGAGCGGCTTTTGCCACATTTCGTCCCACTCGGTATAAAGCGGAAAAGCGTATATCGACTGCGGATCGTTTTCCTTTCCGCCGAGAATGCGCTCAATGTCAGCTCTCACCCTTGCTGTGACCTTGCTCGTAATCTGTTCAACTCTTGCACCAACAAGAGCGGTTGAGCGTATTTCAAGGCCCTTTGGCGTTACCTGCGCTATCGTTGTGGGCGAGATAAAGGCTACGGGGCTTTCCTGAATTTTTTCGGGAAGCATAAATGCGCAAGAGGCGAGGAAGGTCTCGCCGTCTCCAAAGCCAACCGACATAGGACGTGTAACGTTGCCTATCGTAATAGTGTCGGGAAGATTTGCGTGTACGTTAAGTGAGATAATATCGATAGGCAGCGTTTCGAGAGCACGTTTCGTTGCTGCGGCAATATCGTCTTTTATCGTTTCTTTTGGTGAATTTTTAACCGCCTCACCGATAAGATGAGCGTAAGGCTCGCCCGCACCGTGATATGTATATCCGTTTTTGAGAACGGTTCTATATACCTTGTTAGGATTTTTCGGAGGTACGGCGCTCTTGATTTTGACACCGTTATCCATAAATTCGTTCATTATCTTGTTACGAAGAGCATAAAACTCGTCGCTTCCGCCACCAAACGTTGTGCCGTTGAGAACAATTGCCATCTTTTCGTCATTGCTCGTAAATGGGTGTGCGTGTTCTACGTAGTTATTTTCTGTTCGCGAGTGAATAATACCCGTAGTGCCGGGCAGGTCGAGAGCATCGGTTTCGGCAAGTAGTGTGTCAACGTCGCCGATAACCTTTCTCGTGTAGAGCTTGCCCTCGTGAATGGTTGCGATACCCGTAGAAAGACCGCCATCAATAAATTCACCCTTTTTGAGCATTTCAATAAGTATCGGAGCAGCTCTTTTCTCTCCCGAAAATCCTGCTATAATACACATAAAATTTTCCTTCCATAGTAGGTTTTTTATATAAAGAATAACATATTTACCGGGGGTTGTCAATGTATAATTTTATCAATAATTAGTAAAATGCGCTACTTGGTTGTGTGACCGAAGCAGCGCAAGTATATATTATATAGTTACCAATATCTCTTGAAATTCTCACCGAGAAGATATCTTGCAAGCGCTTCAAGATAGAAGAAGTCGCCGTAAATGCCAACCTGGTCAACGCCGTAGTTGTGGGGCTTCGAGGCGGTAACCTTGAGCACAAGACCGTCGTCGGTCGGGAAGTCTGTGGTGCAGTTATCAATAACCGACTCTATCATTTGCGCCGCCGCACTCTCGTAAATAGGCTTTTCGGGAGAGCTTTCGGGAAGGTACTTTGCCATCTCGTGCATACCGCACGCTGTGATAAGACCTGCCGAGGAGTCGCGCGCCTCGTCACCGTCAACAAAATCGTAGTCCCAATAGGGAATAAGGTCCTTTGGAAGATGGTTAAGCGCAAAATAAGTAATATCTCTATGAAGCGGAACGAGAAAATCTGCGTGTGTGTAGTCGTAAGCTACAGGGAAGCCGTAAACACCCCAGGAGTGACCGCGCGTCCAGCACGAGTCGTCTGAATGACCTTGAAGAGTAAGTCCTCTTACGGGCTCGCAATCCTCTGTGAAAAGGAAATGGTGGAATGAGGAAGCATCGCTTCTTATAAGATACTTTTCTGTAGTTTTTGACTGGTTAAGTCCTGCCTCGGTGTATCTCTCGTCGCTTGTTTCCTTACCGCGCCAGAGAAGAAGAGTTGCATTCATAAGGGTGTCCATCATGGTTTTGTAATCGGCTTTGCGTTTTATAAACTTGTATTCACCCTTTGTCTGATATGCATTTCCGATAAAGAACTCTGCGGTATCAAGAGCAATTTGTCTTGCGTATTCGTTTCCGGTTACTATATAAGCCGCCGCGCACGAGGGCATATAGGGGAATCCTACGTCGTGACCGAGAATACCTTTTTTGGTGTCAAGGCGCACCTTGTAGGAATCAAGGTGGCTCTCCGCAACCTCGCGGAAAAACTTGTCGCCCGTAAGCTCGTATGCGAGCCAGAAGCAACCTGTATACATACCCGAAACCCAGTTTTCGTTGCGTCCCCAGCTGTATTTGAAGTCGGTAGACCAGTTGGACGGGAAAAGTCCGTAGTGCGACTTTGCCATATTTGCAAGTCTGTCACAAGCCGCCTCTGCCGCTGATACAAGCTTCGCCTTTGAAATTGTGTGAGGCTTTGCAAATCTTTCGGGGTTTTTGAGGGTAATTTTTTCATTCACCATAAATTGTTCTCCTTTTTATACAATCGCTGCATACAAGATACCATATATTTCACGATTTGTCAATAGGTTTTATACTTTTAATTAAAAATATAAGGCTTTTTGCAAGGAAAATCAATAATCGGCTACTATACCGCCGGAGGCATAGGTGTAACCGCCGCTAAGATAAAGCTCTTTAATCTTTCTTCTGAGGCTTGTGTCCTCGAGAAGCTCGGACTCAGGTCCTCTGTGACCGAGGAATACGAAGGTAAAGCCGTCCCTACCCCTTTTTGATCTGAGAGGAAATCTTAAAAACGTCTTACCAAAGCCGACAATTCTCGATTTTTCACCGAGAAGCTTTTCAAGCTGTGCGTCTATAATCCAGGAAGCGCAGTGAATGTATTTAGCGTTGTATTCCGGAAATCTTTCTTTTGCCATTTTCATGCCGCCCTCATAGCTTTTCCATATAGCCTCGGGCGAGAGGTCGGTGTTTCTCGGAATATGAACCGAGAGCATATCGTCACCGTCTTTAAGCACGCATTCCCACTCATCCTTTTTGAAGGTAGAAACCTCGCTTGAAACGAGTGAGTCGCAGGCGGTGTGACCAATATAAGCCTCATCTGTTTCAACGAAGTCGGCGCCAAACGAGCCCTCCTCGTCACAAAATCCGGGTGAGCCGAGCACTCTGCCGTCCTTGTGGAACACTCTGTCTGTCATCATAAGGACGTGCTTTCCGGTATTTTTGTTTTTAAGCATAATAATTGGTGAGGCAAGCTTCACGAACTGGAAGTTAAACGAGCCGTGGTCAAATATTTCACAATAGGTGTATAGGAGTGTCCAATCGTAGTACACGGCAGTAAAGCCGTCGCGGCCGAGCGTGGTTTTGCTTAAATTCAAGGAAATATAGATAACCTTGTACATATCCTTTATCTCGTCGTGGCTGAAACCGTGCTCCTCGTATCTGCGTGTCCAGTCGTCAGTGGCGGAAAGAAGGGGGAAAAGCGCAAACATATCTGTTGCTATTCCAAGATTAACCTTTGGCAGCGGAACAACGGCAGCAATTCTTGAGGAGGTGAGGTCCTTCATATATTCGCCGATTACGGCGCAATAGGTAGAAAGCGCCTCGTTTTTTGCAATTTCGCTTGCGGCCCGGAACACCGAGTCGGTAAACTCTCTGAAAAGGTTATATTCCTCGTTATACTCTTTGAGTGTTTTTTCGTCAAGGAACGAGTAGTCAAGATTTTCTTTGTTTTCGTAAATTTCGTCGAGCCTTTCGGGATACTCCGAAATTCCAAGCTCTTTTGCAATTTCTTTTAACGTCATAGTCCACTCCTAAAAATATGTGTTACAATAATGATAGTATATATTGCTCTATTTGTCAATAGGTTTTATATTTTTATAAAAATATAAACGCCAAGAGGCTGTCTCAAATTTTGCATTTGAAACAGCCTCACAAAAAGAGTATTCTTAATATTCAACGGCAAATCCACCCGACGGATGAGTGTATCCTCCGTTAAGATAAAGCGCTTTTACCTTTCTTTGAAGACTTGTGTCTTCGGGGAGATCTGTGTCAGGACCCGAGTAGCCCATAAAAATAAAGTTAAATCCGTTTCTTCCGTCGCTTGAAATCGGGTATCTCAAAAACGTCTTTCCAAATCCAACGATTTTCGAGCTTTCACCGAGCACCTCTTCGAGTTGAGCATCTATGAGCCAAGAGCCACAGTAAAGGCATTTAACGTCGTATTCCGGGAATCTCTCACGAGCTATTTTCATACCGCCTTCGTAGCTTTTCCATATAGCCTCGGGTGAGAGGTCTGCCCCTCTTGGAATATGTACCGAAAGAACCTCGTCGCCTCGTTTTGCAACGTATTCCCATTCGCTCTTTTTGAGAGTTGTAATCTCACGAGAAGCAAGAGAATCGCAGGCAGTGTGACCGATATATGCCTCGTCGGTCTCAACAAAGTCAGCAGAGAAAGAGCCCTCCTCGTCACAAAATCCGGGAGTGCCAAGCACTCTTCCGTCCCTGTGGAAATCTCGCTCGGTCATCATAACGGCATGCTTGCCCGTATTCTTGTTTTTAAGAAGAATTACGCGAGGGGTGAGGGTGATAAACTCAAAGTTAAACGAGCCGTAATTGAATATCTTGGTATAGATGAAAAGAAGTGTCCAACCAAAATAAACGCTTGTATAACCGCTTTTGCCGAGAACGGCCTTGCTAAGTCCAAGAGTGTTATAAAAAACAGTGCACTGTTCTTTTATCTCTTCGTATGAAAATCCGCGTGTCTCGTAGCGCATAAGCATATCGGGGAAATTAGCTATAAGAGGAAAAAGGCGCATCATATCGGTCGAAAGACCAAGGTCGACTGCGGGGAAAGGAACTGCCGAAGCCTCTTTTATCGTCGAAGCTCTTACGTACTCGGAAACGGTGGCGATATAGGTCGAAAGAGCCCTATTTGCCGAAATTTCCTTTGCGGCGGCAATAACAGTGTCAAGGTGCTCACGGAAAATATTATATTTTTCGTCATATTCCTTGAGTACCTTTTCGTCAAGAAAAGAGAGGACAAGCTCTTTTTTGCTTTCGTAAATCTCGTCAAGCTTTTCGGGGTATTCCAAAATTCCAAGCTCTTTTGCAATTTCTTTAAGTTTCATAAAGCCCTCATGTAAGTGTTGTTTTTCATTATAAACATAATAGTACAAATTCCGTATTTTGTCAATAGATTTGCGAGATTTTGATATTATTTATCACAAAACCGAGCCGACGGAGAACCGCAGGTGAGAGCCTCAGTAATCCACTCCAATTTTTTAGTAAAAAAATAAGAGGGCTGGCGCATTTGGGCGCAAGCGAAAATGACAAAAAGGTAATAAAGACTTCAAAAAGCAACAAATGAGTTAAAGCAGGTGCTGTTTGGTTGAAATTCTACGAATTT
>JAZNCB010000114.1:0-19700 GCA_046156285.1 Eubacteriales bacterium
GGGGCAAACTCTGCCGCATATTGCAGGCAGGCTCGAGGTTTTTCTGATTACCTCGTACGCGCCCTCAAAATCGCATTCCTTGATTTTAGCGATAAAATCGGGTATTTTTATATTTACGGGACATCCCTCGGCACAAGGCATATTTTTGCAGCCGAGACAACGAAGCGCTTCATTTACCGCTTCCTCGTCTGAATATCCCGTCGTAACCTCAAAAAAGTCCTTTGCGCGAAGCGCGGCATCTCTTGTGGGGATTGGGGTTTTGTTTAACTGCATATTTGTCTTTGCCATTACCTTGCCCCTCCGAAAAGATTGCACTCAGCCTCGTATTTGTGACGTTCAAAGTCACGGTACATTGCACCGCGAGACATTGCCTCGTCAAAATCCACCTTATATCCGTCAAAGTCGGGACCGTCAACGCAAGCAAATTTTGTCACGCGCTTTCCGTCTTCAAGAAGAGTGAGTCGGCAGCCGCCGCACATTCCCGTGCCGTCAATCATTATTGGGTTCATAGAAACGTCGCAGGGTGTGCCGTGGGGCTTCACCGCTTCTACTACGAATTTCATCATAACGAGCGGTCCTATTGCAATGACCTTATCAAATCTTTTGCCGGAGGCGAGAATTTGGGCAAGCGGCATACAAACGTTGCCCTCTTTGCCGTATGAGCCGTCATCGGTCATAACGTGAAGCTCATCGGAGACGCGCGAAAACTCATCTTCGAGAATGAGCAAATCCTTATTACGAAATCCAATAATAGAGGTAACGTTTGCGCCAAGGGCGCGGAATTTTTCCGCAACGGGAAGCGCTATCGCACAACCGACACCGCCGCCAACGATGCACACATCACCAACACCCTCGGTTTCGGTAGCCTTGCCAAGCGGACCGACAAAATCCTGCAAGTAATCACCCGCATTTTTACGGTTAAGCTTCTCGGTTGTTGCTCCTACTATCTGAAATATAATTTTTACAGTACCTGCATCTCTATCAAATCCCGCAACAGTGAGGGGTATTCTCTCCCCCTCCTCGTCAACGCGAAGAATTATAAACTGTCCTGCCTCTGCCTTTTTTGCAACGAGGGGGGCTTCTATATCCATCATAGTAACGGTCGCATTAAGCGCCCTTTTATTTACAATTTTGAACATTTCAAAACCTCTCGAATTCTTATTACCTTATATTCTATCACAAATTGTATACTTTGTAAAGCAACTTTTTAATATTTTTATAATAAAAAAATGAGCCGACTTGATAAAATCAGCTCATTTTATTTGGATTTACCTAAATACGAAGCCCTAAACGGTAGCTAATTCGCGCTTGGTCTTCATTTCCTCCGAGCTTTCCGCATTTGCGTTAACCTCTTCGGGCTTTTTGAAGGTGGGGACAACCTCTCTGAGTGTTAGTTTAACAACCTCGTCGTCTCCCGTTTTGCAAGCTTGTTCAAGCTTTGAAATCTTTTTCGCAATTTCTTCATCGGAAAGAGGCGCATCGCGCTCGATGAAGATAAGGCTATTTTCGGTTCTGTCAAGAACCTCGGTCTTTACAAGGAGCTCCTCGTAAAGCTTTTCACCCGGGCGAAGTCCGGTTTCAAGTATTTCGATATTACGAGCTCCCGAAAGCTTTATTATAGTTTCAGCAAGGTCTAAAATTCTGACCGGCTGGCCCATATCGAGAACGAAAAGCTCTCCGTTCTTTGCCATTGAGCCGGACTGCAAAACGAGCTGCGATGCTTCGGGAATAGTCATAAAGTATCTTATGATACGTTTGTCGGTAATAGTTATAGGACCGCCGCTCGCTATCTGTCTTTTGAAAAGAGGAATAACCGAGCCTGCCGAGCCGAGAACGTTACCAAATCTCGTTGCGCTATATTTAACGCTTCCGTTTATTGATGCGTTTTGAACGAGCATCTCGCACATTCTCTTGGTTGCGCCCATTACGTTAGTCGGGTTAACCGCCTTATCGGTAGAGACCATCATAAAGCGCTTGACCGAATACTCCTCGCAAAGCTCAATAAGGTTTTTTGTACCGAAGACGTTGTTTTCAACCGCTTCAATGCAGTTATGCTCCATCAGGGGCACGTGCTTATGCGCTGCGGCATTGATAACGATTTCAGGTCTATATGCAGAGAATACTCTGTGAAGAGCGGCTTTATTAGTAATAGAGGCTATTTCTACCCTGATATCGATTTCATTTTTATATTTGAATTTAATTTCCTGCTGGACGTCATACGCACCGTTTTCGCATATATCTAAAACGATAATCTGCTTTGGTGACATTTTTGCAAGCTGACGGCAAAGCTCTGAGCCGATAGAGCCACCGCCGCCCGTTATAAGAACTACCTTATTATTGTAGTATTCTACGGTCTTTTCGTTTTCAATTTCGATAGGCTTTCTGAAAAGGAGATCCTCGATATCAAATTCACGAAGATGTCTCTTTCCGTCAAGAGAAGAGTTTGCTACCGGGAAATCGTAGACCTTAATTTTATATCCTGCATCGGAATAGAAGGTGTAGAGGCGCTTTCTATCCGCCTCGGACAAATTATTAATTGCAAATACTATCTCGCGCACGTCGTGCTTTTTAAGGTATTCAAGCGACCTTTCACCCTCTAATATAACGGGAAGAGAGTGTATGGTTCTTGATGCCTTGCTCGTGTCCTTATCGATAAAGCAAACGGGACGGTATTCTACGTATTTATTGCTGAGAAACTCCTGCATAAGCGCAACACCGAGTGCACCTGCGCCCACAATAGCAACGTTGATTTTCTGAATTTCGTTTGCGCCTGAGCGGACCGCACCGCGTCCGACAAAAAGACGGAGAAGCGCATTCAAAAATTTGCCGCGCGCAGTAGAGAAATTCGCACATTTATAGGCATATCTGTATACGAGACGTATAAAGAGTGAGCCGAGAAGATTAAGAGCGGATATTGATACGAGGTGAGGGAACGAAATCTCGCCTACGGGTAAAAGTCTGTCAAAAAGCCAAATTGGGAAAAATGCTACTGCATCTACCAACATAAGTCTTATGTAGCTTTGGACACTTGCATAACGCAAAATCTGCTTATACACCTTGCCAAGAAGCCTCGCACCGAATATACATACGGCAAAAATCAAGGTTTGCCATACAATTTCGATTGGCGAGAATTTCTCGTTTTGATGATAAAGCGCAAGCATTGCGAAGTCAACGCAAAGTAAAATTATAAGGTCATAAAGAAAAAGCTTAAATCTTACAAACATAAAAAACTTCCTTTATTTACATTATCCACAAAACAAAAAAATAGTGATAAAATATAGATATATTCTACCACTATTTTAGAGAAATGTCAAGTTTTTTATGCAAATTAGTCAAAAATACCGGCTTTTCGACGTTTTGCGAAATATTTCGTCTTATTCTTCGCCAATTTTAACAAGTCCTTTGATTACCTCGCCGCGTTTGACGAGCCACATAGCCTCTTCTGCCTCATCGAAGCTCCAAACGTGAGTTAAAAGCTTCTCGGTGGGGATTTTACCCTCGTGGATAAGCTTCTGAACGAAATCGATTGCCGTTTTTGTTTTGGGTGAGATGATACGGACACCGTAATTTATCGGCACGCGCGTCATATTAAACTGATACGGGAACGGTGAAATTCCGAATACTGCGAGAAGGCCGTTTTCATCAAGGAAAGGAAGTCCGTCAGCAAAAACCTTAGCATTGCCGGTTGCTTCGATTACAACCTGATACTTTTTGTCTTCCTCGTATGCGAGGTTTGAGAGCTTCGCATAGTCTGCGCAAAGCTCAAGCGCCATGGGAAGTCTTTCCTCTATAATTCCAAAAACGGTTACCGATTTTGCGCCCGAAAGCTTAGCGAACATTGCAAGGGTGTAACCCATAACGCCTGTACCGAATACGGCAACGTCCTTACCTACTATCTCAGGTACCTGCATAATACAGCTTGCGGTTTCTGCAAGAGGAAATACGAGGGCTGCCTTTTCTATCGGCAAATCCTTATCGATTTTTCTGTTTGCGTTATATCTGCGGCGGTACTGGAATTCGTCAACAACGCTTTGACCGTCCTCGATAAGTGCGTCAAAGTCACCTGCGATACCGTACTCGGCAAAGCCGCCCCACGTAGAGTGGTACGTGCCGTCAAACTTCTTCGGAATTGCGTTGGCGCATATTACTCTATCGCCAAGCTTGAAATTTCTGACCTTGTTTCCAACCTTGATAACCTTTCCGAAGGACTCGTGTCCGAGCGCTATCGGATAGGCGGGGGTTGCGTATAATCTATCTACTATGTTCCATTCGGTTGAGTTGCATATAACGCAACCCTCGTTTTTAACGAGGACCTCGTAGTCCTCGGGCTCGGGAATCGGAATGTCTGCGTATCCGAACTCGCCCGGACCTTTTGCGATAAATATTTTCATAAAATCTCCTAAAATACGTGCGGGTTAGAAACAAATTTTGCCGGGGTTGAGAATGTTCTTCGGGTCGAAGGTTTTCTTAATTCCCTGCATTAAGAGAATAGGCGTTTTTCCATATTGCTCTTTGAGATACTCCTTTTTTGCATATCCGATACCGTGCTCACCTGAAACAAGACCGCCAAGCTCGCACGCCTTTTTATACATACGGTCAAAGCAAACAGAAAGCTTCTTTTGCCATACCTCTTCCGTAAGCTCGTCACGGCAGATATAGACGTGAAGGTTTCCGTCACCTGCGTGACCGAAGCTGGGGATACGTATATTCATTTCGTCGGAAAGCGAATGAGTAAACTTAATAAACTCGTCTACCTTGTTACCGGGAACGACAACGTCGCACTCGTCCATCTCGCTTGTGGAGGCTTTGATTGCTTCAAGGAACGCGCCTCTTGCCGACCAGACCGATTTCTTTCTCTCGTCGGTGTCAACTATGTATGCGTCAAGCGCGCCTATATCAAGGCAAAGCTTTGCTACCGTGCTCATATCAGCCTCAACCTGCGCCTCGGTATTACCGTCAAAGGTGAGGAGTATATACGCATCATTTTTCGTATCGGGAAACTTCTTTCCAAGATAGCTCTCGGAGAAAAGGATAGTGTCGCGTGACATATACTCGATAGCAGTGGGAGTAATCTTCGAGCGAATGATAACGGGCACTGCCTCAATAGCGCTCTTCATATCACGGAAAGGAACGAGAAGGCTGATTGTCACCTTGGGAAGCGGAACGAGCTTCAAGGTTGCCTCGCAGATGATAGCGAGAGTTCCCTCCGAGCCTATGATAAGGTCCTTTAAGCTATATCCCGAGCTGTTTTTTGCAACCTTTGCGCCAAGCTTCAAAATTTCACCGTTTGGCATAACAACGGTCAAGGCTCTTACGTAGTCTCTTGTAACACCGTACTTAACCGCTCTCATACCGCCTGCATTAGTGGAAATGTTTCCGCCTATCGTAGCAGACTTTTCACCCGGGTCGGGCGGATAGAGAAAATCGTTTTTCTCGGCAAACTCGGCAAGCTCCATAAGAAGAACTCCGGGTTGCACCGTAACGGTGAGGTTGTTTTTATCAAGCTCGATAATTTTATTCATCTTGGTTGTTTCAAGAAGTATTCCGCCCTCGATAGCAACGGCGCTTCCGACAAGGCCTGTTCCGCTGCCTCTTACGGTTACGGGAATATTTCTCTCGTAGGCATATTTCATAACCGCGCTGACCTCTTCGGTCTCTCTGACACGGACGAGCACCTCGGGCATTTTCTCGATACCGCCAAGCTCATCGTGAGCGTAGTCGTGGTTTATTTCATCACCGAAAAGGACCGACTCATCACCTACTACGGTTTTAAGATACGCGACGTCCTCGCATGTAACCTTATTATACATTCGCTTTTGCCTCCTTTACTTTGGCAACGAGCTTCGGAAGAATCTCGTTTACGTCTCCGACGACACAATAATGAGCAACGTCGAATATAGGCGCTGTTTTATCGTTATTTACCGCAACGATAACATCGGACGACTTCATACCGGCGGCAAACTGAACTGCTCCCGATATGCCAAGACAAATTATGAATTTCGGCTTGACGGTTCTTCCCGAAAGTCCTATCTGGCGCTTCGGGTCGAAAATTGCACTCTCGGCAAGAGGTCTTGTACAAGCAACGACACCGGAAAGCAAGTCAGCAAGCTCTGTTGCAAGATTACGCATAGCCTCGCTTGAAGCGCCTCTACCTACTGCAACTATTACGTCAGCCTCGGAAATATCGATATCCTTCGGCTTGCTCTTTGTTGCGAGAACCTCGATTTCGGAGAGAAGCTTATCAGCTGTAACACTCATCTCTACTATTTCGCCAAAAGCCTCTTTCGTAGGCTTCGGCTCGGAAAACACCTTATATCTTGCAGTACAGAACTGCGGTCTTGTGTTGGTGGAGATAATCTGCGCCATAATATTACCGCCAAATGCAGGACGAATCTGAACGAGGTCCGTATTTTCCTTCATTTCAAGCACGGTACAGTCCGCAGTAAGTCCCGCCTTGCAACGAGCGGCTACTCTCGGGGCAAGCTGTCTACCAAGGGCAGTTGCGCCAACAAGGATAGACGAGGGCTTTACCTTTTCGATAAAGTCATAGAATGCCGCCGCGTACGGCTCAATACGGAAGCTTGCGTATGCAGGGTTATCGTATACGAAAACCTTATCTACGCCGTAGTGAAGAAGCTTCTCTGCCGCACTCTTTGTGTTTTCACCTATAAGAAGCGCGTATACGGGGTGGTTTATTACCGCCGCAAGCTCCTTTGCCTTTCCGCAAAGCTCGTATGTAACACGGTGGATTTCACCGTCCTGACAGTCGGCATATACGCATACACCGCGCCACTTTGACTTATCGACCGTTTTTTCTTCATCCTTTACGTATTCGATAGCGCCGCCGCTATTCTTTACGCAGATTTTACACATTTTGCAGGCAGACGAAATACTAATCTTTCCGTCTACCTCTGATATTGCACCGAAAGGACAGCTTTTTACAAGGCTTCCCGCAAGCTCGGGCGTTATTTGGTTCTGGTTAATTTTAAGACTTGCCATTTTGCTCTCCTTTTATATCATTTTGAGTGAGGAAATAAGTTTGAAAAGCTCGTTTGTCTGCTCGTCTGAGCTTCCCTCAATAGAGCGCTTCTCGCTATTCTTCTCAGGTGGGAAAATTCTCTCAACCTGCGTAGCAGAGCCGGCAAGTCCGTAATTCTTCTCATTCTGGTCCTCGAAATCAGCAAACGAGAGGAAGGTTACAACGTCGTCGGTAGTCTGCTGCTTTACCTTATACGAGGGCAAGCGAGGTGTATTTATTTCCGCCTCGGTTGAAAGGAGAGCGGGAATGCTGACAGACTGTGTAACCGTCTTATTATCAAGAGCCGCAGTTACGGTAATTTTACCGTCTGCCACACCGTCAACCGAGAGAACGTTTGAGATATTTGGGATACCGAGGTACTCGGCAACCTCAGCACCTACCTGTGCCGTATCTCCGTCGGTCGTCTGCTTTCCGCAGATGATGAGGTCAAACTCACCGCACTTCTTAATTCCCTGGGAAAGAGTATATGCCGTTGCAAGAACGTCCGCGCCCGCAAACTTGCGGTCGGAGAGAACGCAGCCCTTCTCTGCGCCCATACAAACAGCCTCAATTATGATAGATTTAGCTTGCGGCGGGCCCATTGTAATAACCTCTACACTGCCGCCGTATTTCTCTGTCAGGGTGAGCGCAGTCTCGATAGCGTACAAATCGTACGGATTCATTTTGCTGGCTACACCGCTTCTTTTAAGCACGCCCGTCTTTTCATCAACCTCAACGTTGTTTGAGCCGGGAACCTGCTTTATACAAACTAAAACTTTCATTTTTCCTCCAAAATATATAATATAGAATAATTATATCACGCGTAGGTAGAAATGTCAACAAATGATATTTTTTTGACAAAGAATTTGGCGAAACTGCAAAAACAAACGGGCGGTCTGATTAACCGCCAGTTTGGGTTGAAAAAATTGTTATATTAAAGCCATTTTGCAAGGTTCTTTCTCTTTTTGATTACTATGCAGCCTACGAGGTTGACGATAAGCGTAACCACCGCTATTGCGGTAAGAACTGCGTAATAACCGCGCCAGCCGAGGCTGCCCTCGATAATAAGGCCTGTGAAGTACGGTGCAAGGCCTGCTCCCATACTTGCAAGAGCATTAACGAGAAGCGCCGAGCTGCCGCCGTTTATATGATACTCAAACTTCATTGTAACGTAGGCGGAAAAGCTCGTCGCATACGCCGCAATAAAGAAGCGAAGAAGCGCAGACATAACGAGAGCTACGACAAGGTTGGTATCGTATACGAAAATCATTAAGGTTAAGAGGGTTACCGTTATAAATCCTACGAACGCCGATATTGACATAATTCTATTGAACTCATCGAAAATGTTATACATTATGAGTGTCGCAGGAAGAGTTACGATAGGCGTTATAAGAGCGACGAGTATTGAGAGCGACGAGGGGAAATCGTGAACGTTTTTCAAAAGCCCCGGCACCCAGTTACCTACTCCGTAGGTAAGAACGGTTACGGCAAGGGCAAGGAAAAACAAAAACGAAAGCAAGAGGGGCTTGTTGAATTTCACGTCGTGCGGAATTACGTACTCTGCTCTGTTGTCCTCGGGGATATAGATAATCTCGGGCTCTCCGTTTTTCAAGGCATTCTCGGTAAGCTTTGCTCGGTATATCATATAAAAAACCGAGATTGCAAGCAATACCGCAAAGAATACGAACGTATATCTCCAATCCAAAAACTGAACGAAAACTGCCGCAATTCCGTAGGTTGCCGTGTTTGCAACGGCAAGTCCCGTTGCCAAAATCTTTGAAGAAAACGAGAGTATTTCAGGTGGAAAATACTTAGATACGATATAGGTGATGCCGCCCCAAACGAAAGACTGCAATACACCGTTTAAGCCTAAAATTAAGCCAACCTGCCACAAATCGCTCGAAAATCCAATGACACCGAAGCTTAGTGCAGAAAGCATTGTCGAAGCGATAAGAAATCTCTTAATGTTTATCCTGTGTATTATGAGGGCAAGACCGAACTGTGCCGCCGCATACACGAAGTAGTATATTGTAAGTCCAAGCGCAACGTCGCTTCTATCACGGCGGAAGTGGTCGATAACCTCTTCTATCTCTACCGAGTACGTGAGCTTTACCATAATAGAAAACAGGTAGAAGACGTAGCACGCGATAAGAAGCTTTTTATAGTAGCTTCCGTATTTATATTTATCAAAAAACTTCATTTTTCCTCCGAAAAGCTTTCACAAAATTGTTTTCGCCTTGTAATTATAGCAAGAAAACATCGCTCTGTCAATTAGACTGCAAATTATTTTATGCTTCGGTTTATTTCTTCTGCATAACGAACGGCTTCCATAGCGTCGCGGGCATATTTGTCAGCGCCTATCGTATTGGCATATTCCTCGGTCAAGACCGCTCCGCCAACTATGATTTTGCACCACGGCGCACTTTGTCTGAGAAGCTTTATCGTCTCCTCCATTGCAGGTACTGTCGTAGTCATAAGCGCTGAGAGAGCTACGATAGATGCACGAAGCTCTACCGCCTTTTCCGTGATTTTTTCTGCCGAAACGTCACGTCCGAGGTCGCACACGGGAAAGCCGAAGTTTTCAAACAAAAGCTTTACAATATTTTTGCCTATATCGTGGATATCGCCCTTTACCGTCGCGATGACTATTTTGCACTTGTCCTCGGCGGATTTTCCCTGCATTTTATCCTTTATTACCTCAAATGCCGCCTTTGCCGCCTCTGCGCTCATAAGAAGTCCGGGAAGATATATTTCCTTTTTCTCATAGCCTACACCGACGGTGTTTAATGCGGGAACGACCTCGCCGTTTACTATTTCAAGGGGTGAGCTCGTTTTCAAAAGCTCCTCGGTTAAAGCAGCGCTTCTGTCTTTAAGCCCCTTTATAATTGCCGCTTGGAGCTCGGATTTATATTCCTCCGGCTTTTTCTCTGTCAAAACCGCGCTCTTTGCCGGCTCGCTCTTCGTAAGAGCCTCGCAGAACTTAATATACTCCGAAAAGCTCGTATCCTTCCCCATAAGAGCAAGATACGCGCGGTAGGATTTCATCATTTCGACAGAATACGGATTCATAATTGCCGCGGAAAGCCCCGAGTTAAGCGCCATCATAAAGAAGCTTGCGTTTATCACGTCGCGCTCGGGAAGTCCGAATGAGACGTTAGATACACCAAGCGAGGTATGGCAGGAAAGCTTTTTGGAAATCAGCTTTACCGCCTTTAAGGTTTCGATAGCCGCGGTATCGTCAGCGCTCACAGTAAGCGCAAGCGGGTCAAAGATAAGGTCCTTTTTGTCTATTCCATATTCCTCTGCAACCGCGAGAATTTTCTCGGCTACGGCAAGTCTTTCCTCAGCAGTTTTGGGAATTCCGTTTTCGTCAAGAGTGAGACAAACGACAACACCGCCGTATTTTTTAACGAGAGGAAAGACTGCGTCCATACTCTCTCTTTTTCCGCTCACCGAGTTTACCATCGGCTTTCCGTTATAGATACGGAGCGCCCCCTCCATTGCCGATATATCAGATGTGTCGATTTGGAGAGGTAAATTTATTATTGATTGAAGCTCAAAAACCGCGGTTTTAAGCATTTGTGCCTCATCGATTTCGGGAAGACCAACGTTGACGTCAAGTATATCTACGCCCTTTTCCTCTTGGTTTACCCCCTCTTTGAGAATATAATCTATATCACCGCTAAGAAGCGCTTCCTTGAATTTTTTCTTGCCCGTCGGATTTATGCGCTCTCCTATAAGCACGGGGGTTTCGTCAAAGCGCACCGCGTGAGAATACGAAGAGACGACGGTTTCTCCCTTATCGGTTACGGAAACGGGGGTAAAGCCCTCTATTTTCTCTGTAACCGCTTTTATATATTCGGGCGTTGTGCCACAACAGCCGCCAACTATTCTGACACCCTTTTTGACAAGCTCAAAAACCTCGCCGGAAAACTCCTCGGGAAGAACGTTATAGACCGTTTTTCCGTCCTTCGCGGTTGGAAGCCCTGCATTAGGCTTCAAAATTACGGGAAGTGATGAATGAAGAAGATACTTCTCCACTACCGGCGCAAGCTTCTTTGGACCGAGCGAGCAGTTAACACCAATAGCATCGACCGAAAGACCTTCGAGAAGCGCTATCATAGCCTCGGGATTTGCTCCCGTCATAAGAATTCCGTCCTCACCGTAAGCGTTGGAAACGAAAATCGGCAGATCGGTAGTCTCCTTTGCCGCAAGAACAGCCGCCTTGGTTTCGTAGCTATCGGTAAAGGTTTCGATATATATGAGGTCAACGCCCTCCTTTACACCGAGCTCTACTGATTTCTTGAATACCGAGACCGCATCCTCGAAGGAAAGGTCTCCGTAGGGGGCAAGCATTTTTCCGGTTGGTCCTACGTCAAGTGCTATCCACTTTTCTCCTTTATTCTGCGTAGCCTCTTTTGCCGCCTTTGCATTTGCAACCGCCGCCTTGATTACCTCACAAAGCTCCTCTTCGGAATATTTGAGAGTATTCGCGCCAAAGGTATTGGTGCTGACGACGTTTGCGCCTGCATCATAGTAGCTTTTGTGTATATTCGTTATAACGGTTGGGTGGGTGATATTCCACACCTCAGGCAGCTCGCCCGCGGAAAGTCCTTCCGACTGCAAAAGCGTGCCCATTCCGCCGTCAAGGCATATGAGGTTGTTGCGAAGAAATTCCTTTATCTGCATTTCATTCTCCTGATTAAATATCGGTTTTATCTACTATTCCGACTATTGCGGTAACCGATTTTCTCGGTGACATTATAAGACTTTCGTTAAGGGTGAGCCCGATTTTTCTCGGGCAGTCAAGGATAGAAAATATCTCCCTTTGAAATTCAATGGGCAGGTCACCGTATCCTGCGGAAAACCTTGTTGTGACGTGTGAATATTCCTCTGAAAGCTCCTCACAGAAAATGTCTGCAAGGCTCTCAACGCGCTCTGTGCCGAGCGCATCTAAAAGAAACGCACGGGTTGGAAAAACCGAGGAATATCTCGCAATAAGTCTATCAAGCATAACGCCTACCGTTGCCGCAAATATAACTGCGTGAGTGGAGGTCGAAAGGAGCTTTGCAAGGCTGCTTGATTTAACCTCGCAAAAGCCAAAATCAACCTTCCCTTCCGACGCCTTTATCGGAAAGCGGGCGTAGCACACCTTGTAAACAAGCTTTTCTCTTGCCTCTTCTATACAGTCAAAAAGAAGCTTGCTCGCAGGGCTTTCATCCGAGCGAGCACCTGCGTATCTCAAAGCCTCCTTTATGTCGATTGGGGGCTCTTCATAGTTCTTTATGTAAACGTTAGTTGTCATATCAGTTGAGTATATCCGAAAGGTTTGAAAGAATCTTCTCGGCAACGTCGGGCTTATTCATAGAATATACGTGGACGTTGCTTATACCGTTTGCAAAAAGGTCGATAATCTGGTCGGTCGCGTATGCTATACCTGCCTGCTTCATTGCGTCGGGGTTATCTCCAAACTTATCAACGAGGGATTTGAACCTTTGCGGAATAAACGAGCCTGAAAGCTTTATTGCGCGCTCTATCTGATTTGCGTTTGTTATCGGCATAATACCCGGCATTACGGGTACGGTTATTCCTGCCTCACGGATTTTATACAGAAAATTATAGAGAAGATTATTGTCGAAAAACATTTGCGTGGTAAGGAAATCGCAGCCTGCATCAACCTTTTCTTTGAGATATTTGATATCGTCGCTTTGGTTTTTGCTTTCGGGGTGGATTTCGGGGTAGCACGCGCCGCCTATACAAAGGTCAAGCCCCGTTTCTCTGAGCTCGCGGATAAGGTCTATTGCGTGCTTATAATCCCACGTATTGACGTCACTGTTTTCCATTTCCTTTGGAATGTCTCCGCGCAGTGCCATGACGTTTTCAATACCCGCTTCCTTTATCGCCTCGATTTTCTCCTTTACCATTTCCTTTGTCGAGGAAACGCAGGTGAGGTGGGCAAGGGTTGGTACACCGTTACCGTCGAGTATGCTCTTTGCTATATCAAGTGTATACTTGCTTGTTCCGCCGGTAGCGCCGTACGTAACACTCATAAATGACGGCTTCAATTTTGCAATTTGCTCTGCCGCAGTTTTTACACTGTCAAAGCTACTCTCGGTTTTGGGCGGAAACACCTCAAATGAAAGGGTAAGTTTCGGTTTTGTAAGTAAATCTATGATTTTCATAACACACCTCGTAAAAGCTTTTTCACTTTTAGGCAAAATTGCACCGCAAACCTTTCGTTTGTGCGGTGCTTTATTTTGCAGTTTATTTATTCTTCTGTCCCTCGATAAGACTCTTGTACCAATAGGCGCTCTTCTTAGGAGTGCGTTCAAGAGTTTCGTAATCTACGTATATGATACCGAATCTCGGCTCGTAGCCCTGGTTCCACTCGAAGTTATCGAATGCGCTCCATACCATATATCCGATTACGTCAACGCCTGCCTCGGCAGCACGTGAGAGTGCGGAGAGGTGAAGGTCGAGATACTCAATTCTGTCGTCGTCATTGAGCTCCTCATCCTTGCCTCTTATATCGGTAGGGGCATATCCGTTCTCTGTTATCATAATGGGCAGCTCGCCACGCGTTTCCGCGTAGACCTTTTTAAGAAGCCACGCAAGTCCATCCGGGTCAAGCTCCCAATCTCCCATAGTGACAGGAAGTCCGCGTCTTGCAATAGCGAAATCAAATCTTCCGTTACCCTTGTCGTACTTTGCCGCCTGAGTATAATAGTAATTTATACCGAGGAAATCGCACTTCTCTGTGATTATATCGAAGTCCGCAGGGTCGATTTCGGGATAAAGACCAAGCTCACGGCACTTTTTAACCATAGCCTCGGGATGACGGCCAAATATTACCGACTCATAGAAAAATTCCTGCGTCGTGCCGTTTGCTATTGCCGCCGCTTCTACGTCCTTAGGATCATCCGTCAAGGGGAACTTCGGAACGAGGTCAAGCGCTATACCTATTTTTCCGTCCATATTCATTTTGCGGAAAAGTCTTACAACGGTACCGTGAGCAACGAGGGCGTTGTGAGCCGCCTTTATTGCCATTTTGAAATCACGGATGCAGGGCGGGAAGCGTCCGTTTGAATAACCCTTGAAGGTAAAGTTTGTAGGCTCGTTGAGAGTTACCCAGAGCTTTACTCTGTCACCAAATGCCTCAAAGCAGATTTTTGCGTAATTTTCAAACCACTTAATGCACTCGCGGTTTGCCCAACCGCCCATCTCCTGAAGAGCGGACGGCAAATCCCAATGATAAAGCGTTATAATCGGCTCAATACCGCGTGCGATAAGAGCATCGATTACCTTGTTGTAGTGCTCTATTCCCTTTTCGTTAACCCTGCCTACGCCCTCGGGCAAAATTCTTGCCCACGAAATAGAAAATCTGTGTGCGTTTGTTTTTATATCTTTAAGGATATCGAAATCCTCTTCATATCTGTGATACTGGTCGATAGCGACGTCGCCTGTCTGGTTATTCAATACCTTTCCGTTTGCGTCGTGGGTGTGTCTGTCCCAAATATTTTCTCCCTTTCCGTCCTCGTTCCATGCGCCCTCGACCTGATAGCTTGCGGTCGCTGTTCCGAACAAAAAGCCTTTTTTGAACTGAATGTTTTCAAGCATTCGAAAATTCCTCCGTTTTTCCTGTTTTCCACTATATTATAGCAAATTTTGCTATAAATGTCAATCTAATCTGCGCTTTTTATGATCCTTACGTGTTACCGAAATTACTGTTTTTGGGGAATAAATACCGTGTATTCATCGTTTTGAGGATCGTTTCCGCCTGCTGATGCAAAATCAACGAGCGTCATTTCGGGCGATGTGAGCTTTATCATAGCCTCGCCGAGTGTATCGGCTCTTGTAAAGGTTGTGCCGCGTGAAATCTCTTGCCAGAGCTCTCCGCCAAAGTGAGTATCGTGAGCCATAAGGAGAGGTCCGCATGTGACGGAAATATAGTCCTTGCCATCTATTTTATGCTCGCTGACCACGATTTTCTCTTCAAGCGAGAGCGAAACCGTATGCTCGCCGCGCGGAAGCGAGAGAGTTATAAATTGCTCGCTTTCGGAAACGTTAAGTTCCTTTCCGTTATGTGTTACGCCATAGCTTTCACACCACGCAGGAATACGAAGCGAAAGCAGAATATCCTTATCCGTTTTGATATTGAATTTTATATTTGCTGATGAGGGAAAATCGGTGATTTCTTCACACGCTACCCCGTCCCTCTCAATTTTCGAGCCCGCATATATAAGGGGTATCAAGGTTTTTCCGTCAAAGCGGTAAAGCATATCGTTAAGATAGGAAAAGAGGGTAAATCCACGATATCGACAGCACTGGTACGCACCGCCTGCCGTGCGATATATTTTTTTGCCGCAGTTGCCCTGGTAGTATGCAAGGTCGCTTCCCGACTTCTCAAGCGAGCCGCATATATGGTTAAAGAGTGATTTTTCAATTACGTCGAGGAATTTTGCTTCGCCGAAAACGTCAAAGAGCATTGCGGCAAGCTCAACGATTCCGACAGCAACGCAGGTTTCGTTAGGCTTTTCTTCCGTGGGCATAATCTTTGGGAGATTTCCGCCCTCTGTCCAGCGCTCCTTTACCGTGCCGTTGCCGGTATTTCTTATCTGGGTTTCGATAATACCTTCAAGATACCGCTTAGCACCTCTCATTATCCTCTCGTTTTTGGTTAGAATTCCGTACTTCAAAACTCCAAGGTAAACGACTATCATCTCAATTCCCTTGCGAGAACGGAGCGAGAGAATATCCTCAAACGAAACAAGGTTCATATCAGTGGTTTCGCAATACTCTATCACGTCACCGACAAAGTCAAGATATTTTCTATCCCCGGTTACCTCGTAGGCGCGGAGCATTGCGAAAAAGGAAGAGATATTTTCGCTTCCTCTGTTTGCCGCATCAAGAATATCGGGGTGATTTTCACCGGTGTAGGTGTTGTATATCCAGTCAGCCGTTTTGATAACGAGGTCTTTTATTGCTTCGTTTTTCGTTGCCTCGTACATTCTCGTAAGTCCGTAAAGGGTAAAGGCGTGATTCCATACCGAAAACACTTTAAGCTCGTTGCCCTCGGTGAGCATACCCATGTATCCGTCGGAACGAATATTCTTTTTTATGCTTTCTACAACCGCCATTCCCTTTTTAAGAGCACGCTCGTCGCCATCTCGCTCATAGTAATAGGCACAGATATCAAGGAATTTGCCCGTAAATTCGGGCTCGGCATAGTAGAGGTCGTGTTCACTTCCCTCGTAGGTTTTTGCGTGGACGTTTTCGTCTATTTTATCGTAAAAGTTGGCTCTTACCTTGGTAAAGCTATCGTAAAGAACACCGTGAGTTAAATAAGAAAGATAATTCATATTTCTCTCCCCCCAAAAAAGTCGTTACACTCGGGTTTATTATATATCATATATATAATGTTGTCAATACGAAAAACGCCTTTTAGCCTACATTTATCAAAGAAAAATGACAGAGATGATAGCCTCACCTCTGCCAAAATCACTATTTAGCGTTATTTTTCGAAAATTCCATAGGCTTCGAGCATCCATTTTGCCGTATCGTACATCATAGCCTCAATATGTCGTTGCATAAAGAGCTGCGGCTCTGAAAGTTTAAGCTCTCTGTCGCCCTTAGGCTCAAACTGACGTCGAGGCCCCGTCCATTGCTTAAATTTTATAAGCGAGGAACTGCATTCAAGGGTGAAATATCCCTTAAAGCCAACGTCGATAAGTGCACTTATTACCTCATCGTGATTCATTTGCCCAAGAAATGGCGCTACGTGGTCGTCTGCCTTGCAGTGATTATCGTTGTAATGAATTGCGTAAAGCTCTTCGCCAAGAGCCATGATGTCGTCGTACTGGCCGCCCTCTCTGTCTGAATTTGCGTGTCCTGTATCCCAACAAATATGTATCATCGGGTGGTTGATATACTCGACAAACTCACGCATCTCACGACCCGTGCAGGTATAATAAAGGCTTCCTAAATTGCATCTTGTCGAATTTTCGCAAAGGACGTTTACCCCGCATCTCTCCATCGTGGGAAAAAGCTTTTCATAAAAGCATTTGTTTTTATAAAACCATTCTTCCTTTGATATACCCTTTTCCGTGCCTGCGTGTACAACTATATTTTCAATTCCGAGCATCTCGCATATCTCTATTGAACGGATGGTTGCTCTCAAAAGATACCGGATGTGCTCTTCGTCATTCTTTAAGGGATTTCCCGATGGAGAATGAGCCTGAACGAATTTCATTCCAAGCTCCTCGGCGACGGCTTTTATACGGTAGACCTCATTTTCCCAACCGTCCTTCAAGTAAACGGTGTCGGGGGTAAAGTCATACATGCTTAAATCAATGTATCGGAAACCCGCCCTATGAAGCTCGCGTATGCGTTCCTCGTCGTTTTTGACATAGCCCAAAAAATCACCGGTTGTAGTAGCTATTTTCATAAATGCCTCCACAAATGTTATGTATGGATTATATCACACACGACAGTTTTTTTCAAGAGTGCGTCAGACATTTTTTGAAAACTCGGAAAAATCTTCCGAAGAAAAGCCTTTTTTCGACTGGATTGCCGTTCCGAGAACGTAAATATTGGCGCCTGCTTCTTTCATTTTTATAGCATTCTCTATACTCACGTTTCCGTCAACCTCTATCTCGGCATCACTCCTGCCGTTTGCATCAAGAAAGCTTCTCGTTTTTCTTATTTTCTCTATTGAGTGAGGAACCATTTTCTGACCCGCAAAGCCGGGGTTTACCGTCATAAGAAGAACACCGTCAATATCGTCTAAAATTACCTGTTTTCCGACGGCGATATTCCCGAAAAAAATAAAAGAAAATTTGAGATAAAAAAACAAGGCGATTAGCATACCAAAATGGCTCGGTGCTAACCGCCTCTTTTTTTATATTCCGAATTTTCCGCTTTCAAGGTCGGAAATTACTTTTGCAATAGCGTGCTCCTCGTTGCTTACCGTAATGCAGTCCGCCGCTTTGAGCGCTGCGGGGCTTGCATTTGCAACCGCAATACCGACTCCAGCCCTTTTGAGCATTGCGACGTCATTATTGTAGTCCCCTATTGCAATGGTTTTCCTTATATCTATTTTAAGGTGCTCTGCAAGTTTTTCTACTGCGAGGCCCTTATTTACTCCCTTTGGCAAAATCTCAAAGAGCGAGCGCTCTGAACGGATAAAGTCGAATTTATATGCGTCCTTATGCTCTCGAAGTGCTTTTTCTACCTCTAAAATTCTATCACCTGTATGGTTGCAGAATATTATTTTCGCGATAGGCAAATCAAAGCTTCTGTAATCGCAGGTAAGGTTTGGAAGTCCCGTTATTTCTCTGAAAATTACGGTCGTATCGTTTTCCTTTGCAAAATATGTGTTATAAAAACCGCAGACCTGTATTCCAACGTCAGAAAAGCGCGCGTCTATATCCTCGACAAGCTCGAAGGCTTCATGTGAAAGCTCCATATTCCATATATATTCTTTTTTCTCGCCGTCATAAACACCGCCACCGTTAATACAGCCGTAAGGTACGTTCGGTGATACCGCATTGTACGCATCGAGCGAGTAATAAGGCAAGCGCCCTGTAATAAAGGTAAAAGAGCCACCCTCGCTTTTGAAGTAGTCTATCGCTTCCCTGTTTTCTTTCGATATGGATTTATCGTTTCTGTATAGCGTACCGTCAAGGTCTGTACAGATAAGTATTCCGTCAAATTTTCCCATCAATTTTTCCTTGCTTTGTATTAAAGAGTTTTTGGAAGCTCGGTTTTCAAATCCAAAAGATAATCGTCAAGGCTGACACCAAAAATCTCGTATTTTCCGTTTGAATAGCGAAGCTCTGTGATAGATGCATTAGGTACCCAGTCAATATCGGACATTTCTGTAAAAGACTTGCCTAAAATATAACACTGGAGCACCTTAATTACGCCGCCGTGTGCGCACAGAATTATGTTTTTCCCCTCGTATTCGGTCATAAGCTCGGAAAGTCGTGTAAGGCTTCTTTTAAGAAGACTCTCCCACGTTTCACCGCCCGGGGGATAAACTCCTGCGACCTTGGCAACCCAATCCTTAAAGATTTGCGGAGAGAGCCTTTCCGCTTCGGAAAAGCGAACTCCCTCCCACTCGCCCATAGAAAGCTCACGGAATGCGCTATCTCTGATTATAGGAAGTGAAAGCAGCTTTGCCGCAGGCTTCACCGTATTAACTGCGCGGATAAGGTCACTTGATATGATAGCGTCAACTTTGAGATTTTCGCTTACGTACTTTCCTAAAAGCTCTGCTTGCTTATAGCCAACCTCGCTCAAATCACAGTCGTAGTTACCCGTAAACATAGCACGCTCGTTGCCCTTGCTATGACCGTGTCTGACTAAATAAATTTTTACCATATTTTTACCACTCGCACGTGTAGCTTCCGTCTTCGTTTTTAATAAGCTTCGTGCCGTATTTTTCACAACGGAGCGCAAACTGCGCCATAAAGTCCGCGTCTTTATCAAGACGAGGAAGTCCAAGGCTTGATTTGTTGCCCGTCATTGAGAGTGTTATAGGATAGAGCTTTAACGAAGTGATAGCGCCGTTTTCGGTTTCCCAATAGGGTATTATCGCCTCGAACATTCTCTTGTCGGTCATAAGACCTATCGTAAAGTTATTCGAACGCTTCTTGAGCAGCTCAAGTCGGAGGCCAAGCGG
>JAZNCB010000115.1:0-11443 GCA_046156285.1 Eubacteriales bacterium
CTTTACGTGCTCAAAGCCGAAGTCGAGCTTATCCTTATCGTGACAGTCGGAATTGAGAATAAATTTTCCGCCCATATTGAAAATCCGCTCCATTATCGGCACGGCAGGGTAGGGCTCGCTTCTCCAACCGCGCGCCATAGCTCCCGTGTTTATTTCAAACGGAATTTTTGTCTTGGTAAGATTTTCGAGTGCCAGAAGCATAGGCCTTTGATACCGCTCGTCGCTCTCGGAGAAAAATCTCTCGTTTTCATTAAACTTCGTAACAAGGTCAAAGTGCCCTATAATATCGGGCTTCGTTATTTTGACTACGTCTTTTACGATGCTGTAATAATTTTCGATAAGCGCATATACGTCACCGCCAAACGCACGGATAGCCCTTTCAAAGCCCTCGGGCGAGCCGTCCACGGCATAAAATCTTCCGTCAATATAAACGTCGTGCACAGAGCCTATTGCGTAGTCGAATTTTTCTCTGTCAATAACCGAGCGCACGTCCGCCTCAATTCCGCAAAGAATTTTTATTTTGTCTGAATATGCCTCTTTCAGCCGATTAACCTCACAGATATATTCAAGAGTTGCATCAGCACTCATAGTATAGGCTTCGCCGGGTGTATGCGAGTGCCCCGAAAATCCAAGCACCGAAAAGCCCTTTTCCACTGCGCTCTTTACTATATCCTCGGGCGAGTGCTTTCCGTCACAAAAACAGGTGTGCGTGTGATAATTTGTTTTTAACACAACTCCTCCTCCAAGCTCTCGCGAGCCTTTTATCTAAAACAGAATTATTCCCATACCGGCAGAAATGAGTATCAGCAATATGGGGGAAAACTGTTTTTTTCTGATTTTTTTAACCAAAAACGCAAATAGCGTTATAAAGGCTAAAATAATAAACGACCTATAATCAAATTCAAAATCGCTCTTTACCGTTGAAACGTTAAATACCACCGATAAAAAGAGGGTAATGCCCGTTGCGGTGATAAGTCCGATAATGACGGGCTTTATTCCGCCCAGCGCCGCCTTGACGCCCGCAAGCTTCAAAAGGTTTTTAATAACCGAGGCGATTATTAAAATTATGATAAACGAGGGCAGCACAACGCCAAGCGTTGCAACAAGCGCGCCAAAGAATCCCGCCTGCGACGAGCCGACGAAGGTTGCCATATTAACGGCGATAGGACCGGGGGTTGATTCAGCAACCGCAATGAAATTCATAATGCCCGCCTCGTCAAGCCAGCCGTTTGCAAGACAGCTTTCCCTCATAACCGAAATCATTCCGTATCCGCCGCCGAAAGAGAATGCGCCGATTTTAAGAAAGGTAAGGAAAAGTTCAAGGTAAATCATTTGCTTATCCCCCCACCTCGCTCGCTTTTATAAGTCGAAACGGCATAGGCGAAAAGCCCTATAACAGCGCCTATCAGAATAAAGAAAATCGATGAAAAGGCAACCGAAAATACCGTCACCGAAACAAAAGCCAAAACCGTTAAGCCGACGATTATAAGATTAAAGGGCTTTTTCTTCATTTTTCTTATCATTTTAACGCCCGCCGACAAAACGAGATAGACGACCGCCGCCTGTATACCTCTGAATGCGCTTGCAACGATTTGGTTTTCCAAGAACGCATCGAAAAAAAGCGAAATTGAGAATATTATCGCAACCGACGGAATACAAACCGCAAGCGTTGCAATGATAGCGCCGAAAATCCTTGATGTGCGGTATCCTACGTAGGTAGCGACGTTAATCGCTATTGGACCGGGGGTTGATTCCGCAATAGCGACAAGATCAAGAAACTCGTCGTGCTCTATTATCTTTGATTTTTCAACGAACTCTCTTTCAAAAAGAGAAATCATAGCGTATCCACCGCCAAAGGTGAAAAGTCCTATCTTGAAAAAAGACAGAAAAAGATATAGAAGCCTGTTGCCCCTCATACGTACCCCCACATAAGCCGCCCGCAAAACAGTGGCGCTTTATTCTTCGATTACAAGTATAACATATCTTGTCGAGATTTTCAAGGCTGATATTCCCGTATTTTTCTGATAAAAGCCCGACAGACCCCCTCGTTTTCCTTGACTTTCCTCTGCGCGTGTGATATAATAAACACGAAAATTTATGCAGTTTGGGGAGGTTTTTTATGAGAAGTATTTCAGTGCCGCTTTCAGCAGGTCTTGAAGACACTGCAAGTTATCCTAAATACGTAGAAATTTTACGCAAAATGGGGGTAAAACGCATCTTTTTGGCGGTGGGCCGCCTAAACACCGACGAGCGCGAAAAAAAGAAAAAAATCTCCGATATAAAAAAGTGGGCGCCCTACTTCAAAAAAGAGGGTTTTGAGGTTGGAGTATGGTTTTGGTCATTTTTGTTTGACGGTGACGCTGACTTCACCTTAATAAAAGGCGTTGAGGGCGATACAACCAAGTCAACTCGAGCCTGTCCTTTCGACGAAAAGCATACGAGCTTCGTTATTTCCTACGTCGAGGAGTTTATAAAGGCGGGCGCCGACCTTATATTGTTTGACGACGATTATCGCTTCGGCCACCTGAAAGTAAAACACAAGGTTGGCTGCTTTTGTCAGTATCATATGAAAGATATAGAGAAGCGCCTCGGAGAACCGATTGCACGCAAGACGCTGATTGACAATATATTCCTTAAAGAGCCAAACAAATATAGAAAAGCCTGGTGCGAGAGCAACGAGGACTCTCTTATTACGTTTGCAAAGAACATAAGAGAGGCGGCAGACAAAATCAATCCGAACGTCCGTATCGGCCACTGTTGCTGCTACACGGCTTGGGACCTTGACGGCACGACGCCGGTTAAAATAGCAAAGGCGTTTGCAGGAAATACCCGTCCGTTTTTCAGAATTACATCGGCGCCGTATTGGCTGCCCGATAGACTTTGCGACGTAACCCTTATCGACGTTATAGACTTTGCAAGAATTCAGTTCGAATGGTGCAGGGGCTCTGACGTTGAGGTTATGGCGGAGGGCGACACCTATCCGAGAGGAAGATATTACGTTCCTGCGAGCTTCCTTGAGCTGTTTGACACCGCGCTTATAGCAGACGGAAAGATGGAAACTATCTTGAAGTACGTCTTTGACTACACATCTCCATACGACTACGAGGACGGATATTACAGAGAGCATATTGCCTCAAACAAGCTTTATTCCGAAATCGAGGAAATATTCATAGACAAAAGGGACGCCGGCGTATACGTCTACGACCTGCCCGAAAAAACCAAGAATTCGGTATTCCCGTATCAGAACGACGACGATTATAAAAATTCGGATTATCTCCACCTCCTTTCTTTCCCGAAAGCGTCACGCCTTCTTTCGCAATATTCCATACCTGTAACCTACACCGAAAAGAGCGGTGTCAAGGCGATATTTGCAGAGATTGCTACTAAAATTTCAAGAGAAGAACTCACAGGCGGCGCATTCCTTGACGCGTCTTCCGCAGAATATCTTGACAGTATCGGAATTGACGTCGGCTTTGCGGATAAGGAAGAAAAGGAAACGAAGAGCTACGGCGAAATTTACTATCCCAAACGAGATGCAATAGCGCAGATTCGCGACGGAGCTATCGTCCTTCCAAAAGAGGTAAAGCCCGAGGCAAACGTTCTTGTCTACGTAATCGAAGGCGATAAAAAGCAACCGCTTATTTATACCTACGAAAATAAGGAGGGAGAGAGATTTCTCGTCACCCTTCTCGATACGAGAAAAACCGCGAGAGCCGCAGGCAAGTGCCCCTATATCCAGGAGGCGCTTATCGACGGACTTGAAGAGGTCGGCAAAAAGCCGCTCCCCGCAGTATCGAAAAACAACCCCGAGCTTTATATAATAACGAAAGAGGGGGACGGAAAAATTGCCGTCGGACTTTGGAACATTTTTGCAGATAAGCTCCTTAACAAAGAAATCACTCTCCCCTCCGAAATCGAGAGTGTAAAATTCATAAACGGAGAAGGAAGCTTTGAGGGCAACAAGGTTTATATCAAAAATCTTCCCGCATTTTCAATGATGGCATTCGAAGCCACCCTTAAAAAGTAAAAGAGGAAAATAAAATGATACGAATAGTTCTTCCAAAATACTTCAACCTTGTGGTCGGCGACACCTTTCAGCTTTTTTACAGAGGCTGTGTAGAAGCGCCAAACCCTTATGTTTACGATATTCTCGCAATATGCGAAAAGGGCAGAAACTGCCCAAGATACTTTGAATTTACCCCCGACGAAGAGGGCGACTATCCCCTTACGATATACGTCTATAACGAAAATAAGGAGCTTCTCGGAAAGGGCGAAACAATTCTCCGCGCAAGAGAGGCAAAAGAGCCGAAAAAACCGATAACCATTCTTTGTATGGGCGACTCAGGCACGCAAAACGGTGATTGGCCTCACGAAGCAGACAGACGTCTTACCGCAGAGGGCGGCGAGCCCTGCGGTCTCGGACTTAAAAATATTCAGTTTGTCGGAACAAAGGAAAAGGAAGGAACTGCCTACGAGGGCTACGGCGGATGGGTTTTCAAAACATACATAACCAAAGACCCGACAGGCGCTTGGTTTACCTGCGCTCATAATATCGACGAGGGTGACCAGCACTCAACCTGGCAAGACGAAAACGAAAAGCTCTGGAAGCTTGAAACCATAACAAAAAAGAAGCTTAAGCTTCTGCGTCTTGATAAATCCGACCGCACGCTTCCGAGAACAGGCTCGGTTTTAACTCACGTTGCAAATGCAACACACAAAGAGCCATTAACCATAGAAAAGTGTATAGACGAAGCCAAAACCCCGTTTTATAACGAAGAGGCCGGCACACTCGACTTTGAATGGTATAAGAAAAAATGCGGGTTCGAAAATGCAGACTATATCTACGTGTTGCTCGGTGGAAACGAGGTTGCAGACTCTCCTGTTCCTGTTGACCTCTCAAACTCCGAAAGTATGCAAAATATAGTTAAGAGAACGGTAGCAAACGCCAAGGAGTTTATCAGAGCAATGCGAAAGGCTTTCCCGGGTGTAAAAATAAAATTGATGGGGCTTCTCGTTCCCTCTCTTAACGGCGGAACAGGTGTCAGCTACGGTGCGAAGCCTCCGTATTGCGACAAGTTCGGTTACACGAAATTCGTTTTTGAGCTCAACCTTGCCTACGAGGCGCTTTCCTATGAAGAAGAGTACCGCGACTACGTTGAGTTTATAAATATGAGCGCGCAGTTCGACTCTGAAAACGGCTATCCCGAAATAGATAAGCCGGTAAACGTCAGAATAAAGAAGACCGAAACGGTAGGCACGAACGGACTTCACCCAACTCACGAGGGATATCTTATGATGGCAGATGCCGCGTTCAGAAACATGGCATGTCTTGACGACTGAAAGGAAATATTATAATGAGAGTAATTTTACCGAAATACTTTAACCTTGTGGTAGGTGACACATTTCAGCTTTTTTACAGAGGCTGTGTAGAAGCGCCAAACCCTTATGTCTACGACATTCTCGCAATATGCGAAAAGGGAAGAAACTGCCCAAGATACTTTGAATTTACCCCCGACGAAGAGGGCGACTATCCCCTTACGATATACGTCTATAACGAAAATAAGGAGCTTCTCGGAAAGGGCGAAACCGTACTCCGCGCAAGAGAGGCAAAAGAGCCCGAAAGAAAGATAAATATTCTCTGTATGGGGTCTTCCAACACTGTTAACGGTGTCTGGCCTCACGAGGCACACAGAAGACTTACGGCTCTTGACGGTGAGCCATCGGGTCTTGGCTTTGGGAACATAAATTTTGTCGGGACAAAAACACGTGAGGGTACGAACTACGAGGGCTACGGCGGATGGGTTTTTAAGACCTACGTAACAAAAAATCCTACCGGCGTTTGGTTCAGCTGTGCTCATATTCTTGACGAATCCGACCAGCACTCCACCTGGCAGGACGAAAACGGAAAGCTCTGGAAGCTTGAAACTCTCACGAAGAAAAAGCTGAAAATGCTCCGTCTTGACAAAACCGACAGCTCGTACCCGAGCATTGGCTCCCTCTTGACTCCGGTTGCAAATGCGGTACATAAAGAGCCCCTAATAATAGAAAAATACGCCGACGAAGCAAAAACACCCTTCTTCAACGAAGAGGCGGGTGCGCTTGATTTCCCATGGTATCTCAAAAAATGCGGAATAGAAAACGTAGATTACATATACGTAACGCTCGGAGGCAACGAGGTAGCGGATTCGCCTGTTCCGGTGAATCTTTCAAACACCGATGAAACTAAGGCTCTTTGCGAGAGAGCAGTAGCTAACGCAAAGGAGTTTATAAGTGTTGTACGCGAAGGCTTCCCGGGTGTTAAAATAAAGCTTATGGGCATCACCGCCCCCTCAATGACGGGCGGAATGGGTGCAAACTACGGAGCAAAGCTCCCTTACTGCGACAGGTACGGTTACACGAAATTCGTTTTTGAGCTCAACCTTGCCTACGAGGCGCTTTCCTATGAAGAAGAGTACCGTGACTACGTTGAGTTTATAAATATAAGCGCACAGGTTGACTCGGAATACGCATTCCCCACGCAAGAAAAGCCGGTGAACACAAGATGCAAACAGACCGAGCCAATAGGCACGAACGGTCTTCACCCAACTACCGAGGGTTATCTTATGGTTGGCGACGCCGCATTCAGAAATATGGCAAATCTTGAGTAACAAGTACACGATTCTACCTTAGTTTAGATAGAATATACACAAAAAAGAAAGAAACCCTCGATGAACCTTTGGTTCAACTTGGGTTTCTTTTGGTTGCGGGAGTGGGTTGTAAATTGAATCATTGAAAAAGACAATTAAAACCAATTTAGCATTACAATCCGTCAAATGTGAATTGCGATGGAACACTTGGGTATAATTTCGCAAATTTTTCAATTGACGACAAGTGATATTCTAAAGTCTTACTTTTTAATAAATACGAATAAATCGCACAACTGCGTGCTTGACAATTAATTTGCTTCTTTTCGTTGAATTCAATATCGGTGAAAATATCGAATTCTACAAGATGCGCACTCGTGTGTCTTATTTGATTTAATGCCTTGATATATAAATAATCATAAAACATCGAACGCGGTTCAAGGGGGAAAATAAAAAGTTATCTACGCCGGCGTAGTTCATATCTAATATTTTACAAAAGTTTTGTCGGAAATAAAGAAATTTTACAAAAAACTTGACATTTTGACAAAAAGCGAGTATAATATGTAACATACAACCGAATAGAGCTAAATGAAATCGGCAGGAGATAGGCACAGCCTTTCCAAAGGGGTAACACTCTCGGGAGTCATTTGACGGGACTGTTGATGGATAGCAATCTGGAGAAGTTCGCTACGCGCGGATGCCGAAGGGGCAAGGGATAACACCACAATCTCTCAGGCAAAAGGACAGATGCATTTTGCAAGCAAACGTTTTCGTTGCTTTCTGTATTTTTTCACCGCTATCCGTACGATTTGCGGTGTTTTTTGTTTTGTTTGGTTAAAAATTGGGGAGGTTCATATTAAAATGAACAAATTTTTGAAAGCCCTCGAATCCGTAAACGGTGAGATAAACGGCATCGTATGGGGCATTTTCGGTCTTGCTCTTCTTATAGGCACCGGAATACTTATCACGATTCTCACAAAATTCTTCCAGGTTTCACACATTGGGCTTTGGTTCAAGAACACACTCGGAAGCCTTTTTAACAAAAACGTTATAAAGCACTCCAAGGAAAAGGGAACTATATCACCGTTCCAGGCGCTTTGTACGGCTCTTGCCGCAACGGTAGGAACGGGCAATATCGCAGGTGTTGCCGCTGCTATTTGTATCGGCGGCGCAGGCGCTGTTTTCTGGATGTGGATAGCCGCTTTCTTTGGTATGATGACGAACTATGCCGAAAACGTTCTCGGTATTTATTTCCGCAGAAAGAATGAAAACGGCGAATGGTCAGGCGGCGCTATGTACTACCTTGCAGACGGTCTTGGCAAGAAAAAGAGAATGAAATACATAGGAAAGGGACTCGCTATCCTTTTCTGTATCTTCACAATGCTTGCATCCTTCGGTATCGGAAGCATGGGACAGGTAAACAAAATCGTTACCAACATTGCCTCTGCGTTTGACGTTTCCGCTCTTTCCTCTGTCGAGGTGTTCAGCGGCGTTTCTCTTTACAACGTTATACTCGGCGCAATACTTATGATTCTTACCGCTCTTATCACTCTTGGCGGTCTTAAAAGAATTGCAAACGTTGCCGAAAAGATAGTTCCCGCAATGGTTCTTCTCTTCGTTCTCGGCAGCTTGGTTATTATCGGCGCAAACTATGCAAATATTCTTCCTGCATTCAAGGCTATATTCGTTAACGCATTCGCTCCCGAGGCATTCGTCGGCGGCGGCATCGGCGCGGTAGTCAGCAAGGTTGTAACCCAGGGCTTCAAGCGCGGCGTTTTCTCAAACGAGGCAGGTCTTGGCTCTTCGGTTATGGTTCACTCAAACTCCAATATTAAAGAGCCCGTAAAGCAGGGTATGTGGGGTATCTTCGAGGTGTTCGCAGACACTATGATAGTCTGCACCATGACCGCTCTCGTCGTTCTCACCTCCGGCGGTCTTGACGGCGGCGTATTCAACGTCATTACCGGTGAGGTTGCCGAGGGCTACACCGACGCAACTCTTGTCGGCGGCGCATTCAACTCGCTCTTCTCATGGGGCAATATCGGCGAAAAGTTTATAGCTATCGCGATGCTTCTCTTCGCATTTACCACCGTTCTCGGCTGGTCGCACTACGGCTCAAAGGCTTGGGAATACCTCTTCGGTGCAAAAACGACCGTAGTATTCCGCATAATCCACGTTTGCACAGTTATTTTCGGCGCACTTCTCACGTCCTCTCTCGCTTGGGACATCTCGGACACCTTCAACGGTCTTATGATGATTCCCAACCTTATCGGTGTCGTTATTCTCTCTCCCTTGGTTGTAAAAATCACGGTCAACTACATAAAGAGAGTTAAGCACGGCGAAAAAATCGCCCCCCTCTACAACGCAAACCCCGACATTCAGGCAGAAGAGGTCGAAAGAGCTTACGAGGAATAACATTTTGGGTTAAATAGCACAAAAGAAAAGGAAAGAACTCGGTACACCAATCGGTGCTCCGAGTTCTTTTGGTTGCGGGAGTGGGATTTGAAAAGGTAGTGAAGAAAGCATTGTACAAGCACAGCCCGGTCGCCGTCGTGTGTCGTTTTTATCACCTCGAACTCCTCGGCTCAAAAACTCGCGCTTTGGGCGACACCGCTTGAAAAAACAGTTATCAACTGTTTTTTCTGCGCTAACCCAACGAGCTACGCTCGTCAATCTCATAACCCGAAGGTCGTGTAGCACAGAGCCGCCCCTGAGAGCAGTAAAAAGGTGTGCAAATGTAGGTAAGAACAGTAAAAAGTATACCTGTTCTTTTCACTTAACAATCTCTGTTAATTTGCACAGGAAATGATTTGCCACACTTAAAACAACTACAATATCCTAAAGATGCGCGAATACCCTTTCCCACATGTCCGCTACAAGTTGTTCCTTGCTGAACTGTTCCACAATTTGGACATTGCGGATGGTATTTTACCTGAGCATTGCCATCATCAGAAATTATAACTGCTCCGGTTACTACATAAGCTCTTGACATCATTCATCCTCCTTTCTAAAAATTTGTTTTGAATTTATATACTCCAGCAATCTTGCCGGAAATATCCATCGTCTTGAGCGAATCAATTAGACCCTCATAAATGGTTTTGGATTCTTCGTAGCTTAAATGTATAATTTTCCCATCGACGTCAATGTTAATAACATAAGGATTGTAGGGTATAGGGTTAGAAATTAATTTTTTCAAGTCGGCAGCAAGCAAATTAATGGACTCCAAAACATCCCTATGCACAAAACTAAATATATTATCGACAGATTTTCCGTTGTGTTCTTTTATCAAAGCAACCGCCTTGCTTACCGAAATAGTGATTATTCGTTTGTTAAATATTTCATTCATAGCTTTTTTGAAATTCCTTATGATATACCATATCGGGATATTTTCATTATACCAAAACGGTATAATATTGTCAAGAGATTTTATCGAAAAAGGAATTAATTTATGAAAATAAAATTAAGAGAGTTGCGAAAAGAACGAAGAATATCGCAATTGAAGCTTGCGATGGATTTAGGAATGAATCAAAACAGTATCAGTAGATATGAGACGGGCGAAAGACAGGCAGATTATGAAACACTAATTGCTTTTGCTGATTATTTCAAAGTGTCTATTGACTATTTATTAGGTAGAACGGACAATCCAGCATTAAACAAGTAACCGTCACTTTTTATGGTGACGGTTACTTGTCATTATGTTCAAATCTCTCTGTCCGCACCTTTTCTTCGCTTTTTGCAGTAGCATAAAACGAACAAAAGTACACCAACATTTTGGGCGTTTTCAGGTATAAAAACAGAGTCGGAATAACCTTTTTAGCCACTCCGACTCCGATTTTTATTCGATTTTCCTTGATTAAGCTCGATTTTGGCTTAAAAACGCCCAAAAACACGAAAAAAACGAACTTTTATCCGGTAGACAAAAGTTCGTTTTTAATTGGTTGCGGGAGTGGGATTTGAGTTATTGGAGAATGGAAGTAAGGGCGAACAAAGCGAAGGGGTTATTTGCCGCTCGGGAATTTGCTTTGCGATAATTGATTTGTTTGTGCGAAGCGTTGCGTGGGTACTCCGAGCTGGCAATATTCCGCCACCGTATAGGCGGAATGGATCCCGCTCCGCTTTTTATACGTATTAACTATTTCTAATCTTCGCGTGTTCAACATCTCATAACGTACCTTTGTAGAACGCGGAGCGTGCTCAAAGGGCCGAAGGCCGTGAGGCTCAAACCCCATAAACTCCGACAACCAAAAAGAAAGAACTCGGTACACCAAATGGTGTTCCGAGTTCTTTTGGTTGCGGGAGTGGGATTTGAACCTCACGACCTTCGGGTTATGAGCCCGACGAGCTGCCAGACTGCTCCATCCCGCGATAAATATGGTGCCGGAAGCCGGGGTCGAACCGGTACGAGAAATAAATCTCACGGGATTTTAAGTCCCGGGCGTCTGCCAATTCCGCCATTCCGGCATGCTACGACCTATTGGTCTTCCACATTGCTAGTATATTATATCATCTATTTCTATAATTGTCAATACTTTTTACAAGATTTTGAAAAAATCGGCATCTCCGTATTGACATTCGAAATAAAATATGTTATCATATATAGGCAAATTGATTTTCCCTACGTTAGATTATATGCGGATTTGCCGTATATATTCGCAAAGCAAGGAGAAAATACATTGTGTAATAGCACAGTGCGCATTCTGAAAAATGAATTTTTCAGAGCCGAAAATACAACTTAATAGTAAATTACAATCCAAAAAGGCTGTAATGGAATATCTCGTTAATGACGAGGATGCCCACACTCGTCACTGGTGAGCGAGCTC
>JAZNCB010000116.1:0-6071 GCA_046156285.1 Eubacteriales bacterium
GGTGTAAACGATGCTCCCGCACTTAAAGCGGCTGACATCGGATGCGCTATGGGTATTACCGGTACAGACGTTGCTAAGGGCGCGGCTGATATGACACTTACCGACGACAACTTCTCAACCATCGTTGATGCAGTACAAGAGGGACGCGGTATTTACGCTAATATCCGTAAGGTTGTAGGCTTCCTTCTTGGAACTAATATCGGTGAGGTATTTACCGTATTCTTTGCAATGATTCTTTGGAGAGTTACACCTCTTCTTTCAATGCAGCTTCTTATGATCAACCTCGTAACAGACAGCTTACCCGCTATTGCTCTTGGTATGGAAGCGGTTGAAGCAGACGTTATGAAGCGCAAGCCTAAGCCGAAAAATGAAGGCATCTTCGCTCACGGCCTTGGTGTAAGAGTTGTTCTTCAAGGTGCAATGTTCGGTCTTCTCACACTTATCGCATACGTTGTTGGTACAGGCTGCTCACTTACTGAGATATTCAAGGGCGCTCTTGATACCCACACAGCTGACGAGGCATTCAATGCAGCAGCAGAAGTGCTTCAGTCGCAGGGTCAGACCCTTGCATTTATGGTTCTTGCGCTTTGCCAGATAGTTCAGGCATACAATATGCGTTCCGAGCATTCGCTTCTTAAAATCGGCATGTTCAGAAACCGTACCTTGAACCTTGCAGCAATCGCATCTACCGCACTCGTTGCGCTCGTGCTCTTCACACCCGTTGGTATTGCGTTCGGTGTAGTTATGCTTAACTGGTATCAGTACCTTATCGGTGTAGGTCTTTGCATCGTTCCTTTCTTCGTAATGGAAATTTCAAAGGCTCTCGGTCTTATTAAGCACTCACATCACTAATAATAAAAGGGGCTGGCGCATTTTGGTGAAAACGAAAATGACAGAAAAGAAAAAAGGCTCACTTTTTGATAAATGAGTCGAATGTTTTCTCAAAATCTCCCCTATCCCCGAACAATCAAAAGAGGGTAGCTCAAATACACAATTTGAGCTACCCTCTGAATTTTTGCTTTATAAAAAGTTGTTTATTTTCATCCACATCTCAAAAAGAGGTATCCACTGCTTGACGTCCTCGTATTTTCTTGCAAGTCCAAGACCGTGGCTTCCGTTCTGGAATACGTGAATTTCGCAGGGAATTGATTTTGCTCTCATAGCCGAGGCGAGATGAAGCGAGTTTCTTGCATCGACAGCGGCATCGCTCATCGTGTGCCAGATGAATGCAGGGGGGGTATCGTCTCTTACGTTAAGCTCAAGCGAAAGTGCCTTTGCAAGCTCGTCCTCGTTTTCAAGACCGGCTATAAGACGCTTGCGTGAGCCTGCGTGAGTAAGCTCGCCAAGTGTTACGACAGGATAGCAGAGAACTGCAAAATCAGGGCGGGAGCTTACCGCATCTATCTCATCTCCCTCTTTTCCATAGTCAAAAAGGTGCATAGACGAGGACACAAGGTGACCGCCCGCCGAAAATCCGAGTACACCGATTTTCTCGGGGTCTATCGAAAATTTTTCTGCGTTATATCTTACGTATCTTATTGCGCGAAGTAAATCCTCGGTTATGTAAGGGTGCTTGTACGGCTCAACTCTGTAATCAAGAGTAAAAGCGGAAATCCCCTTTTCATTGAGCATCTCGGCAATTACACCGTCCTCGTGCTCGGCCTTGTACATATATCCGCCACCTGGGCAAACGATTATACAAGTATTTTTCTTTCCGTTTTCAAGTAGATACGGAGTAAGTGACGGCTCATCCTGACCGTATTCGCTGACAAATCCGGGTGTTCCGTTTTCCCAAAGCTTGTATTTTTCCATAATAGAGGTCACCTCACAAATTTAATTACAATAATTATATATCACGTTTGGGATATTGTCAAGGTTAAGCTGACGAAAAATTTTCGTATTTTCCTAAACACCTTTACAAAAAAACAAGTCTCGTGGTATAATGGTATTGAAAAAAACACAGCAGGAGACTTTTATGGAATTTATAAAAGGTGGAGCGCAGTATATAAACGCGCTTATTGAAGAAGCTCTTAAAAACGGAAATCGTAGCATCAGGATTTCCGGTGACTATGAAATTGATGATGCGATCAGAATTCCGTCGGACTTTACCGTAATACTTGCCGATGCTCATCTTCGACTTGCAGACGGCTCACATACCAATATTTTCGTAAACTGCCATAACGATACCGAAATTGGAAAAACGCTTGACGGTACAGATAGAAATATTACCATAATAGGTGAGGGCAGAGCGGTACTTGACGGCGGGGAAATGAACGACGTACACGAGCGAGTTCCGTTTGATAAAAGAGTAGCGCCGTTATATAAAAACAATCTTATTTTATTCACAAATGTAGACGGTTTTAAGATTTCGGGGCTCCGCTTGATAAATCAGCGCTATTGGGCGACGAATTTTGTTTTCTGCCGTAACGGCTATATCGGAAATCTTGATTTTTTGGCAGACGACCGAATGATTGACGATGAGGGAAATATAACCCACGGAATAGTACGTGACTCCGGCAAGAAAATTCTTGTAAGAAACGCAGATGGTGTAGATTTAAGAATGGGATGCCAAAATATAGTTATCGAAAATCTCACCGGCTTTACCGAGGATGATACCGTAGCCTTGACTTGTCTTCCGGGCAGAATGGAAGAGCAGTTTTCTGTTGAAGGACTTTCCTCTGATATCGCCAATATCAAGATAAGAAATATCCGCTCCGCAACCTATTGCACGAACGTAAGACTTCTTAATCAGGGAGAAACCAAGCTTCACGATATAGAAATCGACGGAGTATATGACGACTCAGAGGGCTCGCCTCATATCAATAAGGGCAATTTTGCAATAAGAATAGGCGATAGACACCTATACGGTCCTCGCCTCTGTACGAAAGAAGAAACCTACAATATCTCGATAAACAACGTATACGGAAGAGGAAACGCCGTTATCGCTCTCGCAGGAGAAATCGGAAACCTCACGGTCACGAATATAAGCGCCGCTGAGGGCACACCCATCTATTACACGTGGGAAAATTACGAGGATAAATAAAGCTTTCAGCTTCGTTATACAATTAAAACACCCAAGGCAAAGTCACCTTGGGTGTTTTTACTATTCTTTAACCGTAGGTATTATCGGATACAGCTGAATGGTATTTCCGCCGTCAACTGTGAGCTCTGCGCCCGTCGTATTTCAGCTACGCATTCAAAAAACGGGGTATCCGCCAAGAGAATATGCATAAATATACTTATGAAATACGATAAAAAAGTAGTGGTAAACACCAAATATAACAAAATTGTTGACAAATTGGGTTGAATATGCTATAATATGCCTGTTGTGTTATCAACAAGTTTATATTTAGTTTATTTTGGTGCGTGTTTTTATATGTTATCGAGCGTTCCTACCATTTGATAAATTTTGTTTGTTTTAGGAGATTTTTTATGAGAGATTACGTTATATTTACAGACTTGGCTTGCGATATCGCCCCTGAGCTTCTTTCGGAGTGGGGAGTTAAGTTTCTCCCTCTTAATTTCAGATTCGTAGATTCTGATAAGCTTTATTTTGACGGTGAAATTCCCGTTCAGGAATTTTATAATAAAATGCGTGGCGGCGCAGTAGCAAAGACCTCCGCTATCAATGCAGCAGAGCTTACGGCAGCTTTTGAAGCTATTCTCGCAGAGGGTAAGGATATTCTTTATCTTACTCTTTCCTCCGGCCTCAGCACAACATTTAATTCCGCAAGAATTGCGGCAGGTGAGCTTTCGGAGAAATATCCCGATGCGAAGATTATTCCCGTTGACTCGCTTTCAGCATCAGCTGGTCAGGGACTTTTCACAAAGCTCCTCGTTGATAAAAAAGCAGAGGGTGTAGCTATTGAAGAGCTCGCAGAATATGCAAAGGAAATCACGCTCAGCATCGTTCATTGGTTTACGGTAGACGACCTCGTTTACTTGAAGCGCGGTGGCAGAATAAGCTCCACAGCCGCATTTTTCGGAAACGCACTCGGAATTAAGCCGGTTTTGCACGTTGATGATGAAGGTCATCTTGTAAACGTCGCTAAGGTTCGCGGCAGAAAAGGCTCAATTCTCACAATGGCAGAGAAGTTTGGCGAAACCGCTATCGATAAGGAAAACGGTGTTATATTCATCTCTCACGCAGACTGCGTTGACGATGCTAATCTTCTTGCGTCTATATTAAAGGAAAAGTATGGAGCAACCGTATCTCTTATTACTAATATAGGAACGGTTATCGGCGCACATGCAGGCCCCGGCACTCTTGCGCTTTTCTACGTTGGAAATAAAAGATAATTTGTGTCGAGGTTAAAATCATGGCAAAGAATGAAAAGAAGAGCGACACAAAGGTAAAAAGTGTTGCTAAAAACGATAAAAAGTCGACAACGAAAAAGAAGACCTCCGGAATTGGCAATATAAAGCTTCTTGGCGGACTTCTCTTTAAGAAAATGGCATTTGGCGGAGCAAAAGAGCTCAGCATGAATGCCGACGAAGTAAACAAGCTTAACGTATTTCCCGTTCCTGACGGAGATACGGGCGATAATATGAGAATGACTATCGAGAGCGGTATCTCGGAGATGCAGGACGTCGAAACCGATAACATCGCAACCGTAATGGACGCACTCTCGCACGGTATGCTTCTTGGTGCGCGCGGAAACTCCGGTGTAATTCTCTCGCAGTTCTTCGCAGGAATTGCAAGGGGACTTGGAAACAAGGCAAAGGCAGACGTTGCAACCTTTGGTAAAGCTCTTGAAATGGGTGTAAAGCAGGCATATTCCTCTGTTATGACACCTACCGAGGGAACAATTCTCACGGTTGCAAGAGAGGCGGTTGAATATACCGTATCCCGTATCACCCCCGAAACCACTATCCGCACTCTTTTCGCAGATCTTTCTAAGGAAATGAACCGTTCTGTTGAAAGAACCCCCGAAATCCTATCAGTTTTGAAGGAAGCGGGTGTCGTTGATAGCGGAGCGGCAGGACTTTTCTATATCATTGACGGTTTTAGCCGCGTTCTTAACGGCAAAGAGGATACAAAGTCCTTTGAAAAGGAGTTCAAGCACTCAGTAGCATCGAAAAACACCGAAAAGGCTTCAAGCTTCGGTCCTGACAGTGTAATGACGTTTGGTTACTGCACGGAATTTTTGCTTCAGCTTCAGAATTCTAAGACCGATATAGACAATTTTGACGTTGATGCACTCAAAGCATTTCTTGTAAGCATCGGTGACTCGGTCGTTGCCTTTAAGACCGATAGCATAGTAAAGGTTCACGTACATACCTTAACTCCTGAAAAGGTTATTGAGTATGCGCGTAAGTACGGTGAATTTTTGACCGTTAAAATTGAAAATATGTCGCTTCAACACTCAGAAAATCAGATGGCTGAGGAAAAGGGCAGTGAAGAGACGACAACTGTCGCAGAACCCGTTATCGAGAAGAAAAAGTACGGTGTAGTTACTGTATGTAACGGTGCAGGAGTTGAGGGACTTTTCAAAGACCTCGGTGCAGACGTTGTTGTAACCGGCGGACAAACGCACAACCCCGCAACGAGCGACTTCCTTGATGCTTTTGCAAAGATTTCTGCGGAGAATATATTCGTATTCCCGAATAACGGAAATATATTTATGGCTGCTCAGCAGGCGGCTGATCTCTATACGGAAGCAAAGGTATACGTCCTTTCAAGCAAGAGCCTTGGCACAGGCTACGTGGGACTTTCTTCAATCGAGTTTGAAAATCCCGACGTTGATGCGGTAATCGCAGGTGTTGAAGAGGCAATGAAGAGGGTAACAACCGGTTATATATCTCCATCTATCCGTGATGCCGATATGAACGGTGTTCATATTAACAACGGTGATACCATCGGAATTGTAGATAAGGAAATCGTACTCTCAAACGAGTGCCGCACAGCTGCCGCAAAGGAGCTTGCTACCAAGCTTCTTAATATGGAGAACAAATTTATGCTTACGGTGTTTGTAGGTATTGATGCGGATGCCGGCGAGCGCGAGGAGCTCGAAAAGCATCTTTCGGAAAATCACCCCTCAGATGAGATATACTTCATCGACGGAGGCCAA
>JAZNCB010000117.1:0-8596 GCA_046156285.1 Eubacteriales bacterium
CGCTTGGCCTCCGACTTGCTTGTGAGATTATTTTGCTGATTTCGGCTACGAAAAATCTCTTTGAGGGACTTTTCCATCTCGGTCAGAGAACAGACGCTGCATCACTCATCACTCCGATAAAATCGGCATTTTCCCACGCGCAGACAATATCGGTTGACGCAATAAAGAGCTGCACCTATCTTTTCTTCGTTTGCAAGTGCATTCTCTATTTTTTGCCGAATATGTTTACCCTGACTAAAATAAACGACTGGGGTACACTTACAACCACCTCGACCTTTTATCCCATAATACTCCTCTCCTCGATAGTTCTTGGAATGATTATCGGTGTTGTATGGTTTATAAGAGTACATAGATACGCAACGGCAATTCGCGACGAGGGAAAATTCTTTGAGGCTCTTGATACCATTGCAAGAGAGGGCGCTATCGATAAATTTGAGAGGAAAATGAAGATTCGTTCTTTGAAATCGGCTCTCACCACCCTGCTCGTTGCAAGCATTTTCACTATTGAGATGTCATTTGACAATTTCTCGGGCATAAATCTTTTCCCGAGCTTTATATACGGTCTTATACTTCTTTACGCTATGCGTAAATTCAGCGAGCACGTGCGCCTTGCAAGGTTTACATACGTAGCCGGCGCGGCATTTACGTTATTTGCGCTTATCTCGTTTATTTTTTCGGCTATATTCCTTACGAACTTCTCGTATAGCGACCTCGTTGAGTCAAAGCTTGCAAGCAGCTCCTACCTCTACGTTCAGATATTTTCTACGGTAGAGTATATTTTCCTCGTTCCGTTCCTCGTTTTAGTCGCGAAGAATATGAATAGCTTCATTTTTTCTCACACGGGACTTTCAAGAAAAAGTCCGCGCTACAACTCGCTTGAAAAGGATTACCACACGGCATTTATAAGGAAAAGCATTTTGATTTGCTCGTTTGGAATACTCACGGCAACCTTAAAGCTTGCCAACGTTCAAATCAACGCATTCGTGCGAATTATCGCCGTTTCCGTGCCGAGCCTTGTCAACCCCTCGACGTTTACACCCTCGCTTATCGCGTCGTCGGCTCTTCCCTGGTTCAGCCTTGTAATCTTTGTATCAGCCGCAATTTACATTGGTATCAGCTGGTACACTATCTCAACCATAAAGGAAGAGGTAGAGATAAAGTATCTATAACAAAAAAAGAGCTGCGGCAGCAGCTCTTTTTTGTTTATTTGAAAAACTCGGTAAGTATTGAGTCTCGTGTTGCTATTATTTCCTCGTTTTTGACGGTGAAATCAAAGAGATTTGCAATATCTTTATAATTTTCGAGGTCACGGCGGTTTTGCTCTCTTCTCTTTTCGTAAACGGAAAGAGCCTCGTCATAATTTTTCGCCGTCTTTACTCTTTCGAAAAGGCGAGCGTCAATCACCTCGACGTCTTCCGTAAGATAAACCGAAAAGACGCCAAAATCACGCTTTACCGATTTGAGAGAACGAACTCCGTTGATATCAAGAATGAGAAGCGGAATTTTGTCTTTCTCGAAAATTCTCTCGATTTCAGATGCAGGTGTTCCATAGAAGTTTCCGCTAAACTCGGTATGCTCTAAAATCTCACCGCGAAAGAGCGCTGACTTAAAGTCCTCGGTTGTGAGATAGATATACTCATCGTCAAAGCCGTCACCGCGCTTTGCTCTTGTGGTTGCTGAGCGGATAAAATCAAATCTCGGCTCTCTTTTTATAAGAGCATTTGCGAGAGTAGTTTTACCCACCGCGCTCGGACCTGCTAAAATCAGAATTTTTCTCATGCCTTGGGATATATAACCTCAGCGCCGCCCATATAAGGACGAAGAGCTGCGGGGATATTTACCGAGCCGTCTGCATTGAGGTTATTTTCAAGGAATGCTATAAGCATTCTCGGAGGCGCTACAACGGTGTTGTTAAGTGTGTGGGCAAGGTATATCTTTCCGTCCTCGCCCTTAACGCGAATTTTAAGTCTTCTTGCCTGCGCATCACCGAGATTTGAGCAAGAGCCAACCTCAAAATACTTCTTCTGGCGGGGTGACCATGCCTCAACGTCTATTGATTTAACTTTAAGGTCTGCAAGGTCGCCTGAGCAGCATTCAAGCGTTCTTACGGGGATATCGAGCGTTCTGAACATATCAACGGTGTTCTGCCAGAGCTTATCAAACCATACCTTTGACTCCTCGGGCTTACATACGACTATCATTTCCTGCTTTTCGAACTGGTGGATACGGTAAACACCGCGCTCCTCGATACCGTGTGCGCCCTTTTCCTTACGGAAGCAGGGTGAATAGGAGGTAAGAGTGTACGGAAGAGATTTCTCGGGAAGAATCTGGTCGATAAACTTACCTATCATTGAGTGCTCGCTCGTACCGATAAGGAAGAGGTCCTCACCCTCGATTTTATACATCATTGCATCCATTTCAGCAAAGGACATAACGCCGGTTACAACGTTTGAACGAATCATATACGGAGGAATGCAATAGGTAAATCCTCTATCTATCATAAAGTCGCGTGCGTATGAGATAACAGCAGAATGAAGTCTTGCAATATCGCCCATAAGGTAATAGAAGCCGTTACCTGCAACGCGTCTTGCGCTATCAAGGTCGATACCGTCAAACCTTTCCATTATATCCGAATGATAAGGAATTTCGAAATCGGGAACGAGGGGCTCGCCGTACTTCTCTACCTCAACGTTCTCGCTATCGTCACGTCCAATCGGAACTGTGTCGTCGATTATGTTGGGGATAATCATCATTATTTTCTTTACTTTTTCTTCAAGCTCTGCTTCAAGCTTTTCGCACTCTGCAAGCTCTGCCGCCTGTGCAGCTACGATTTTCTTCGCTTCCTCTGCTTCGGCAAATTTCTTCTGTCCCATAAGTGCGCCTATGGTCTTAGAAACCTTATTTCTGTTTGCGCGGAGGTCGTCTGCGCGCTTTTTACTCTGGCGAAGCTCTTCGTCGTAAGCTATTACCTCATCTACGAGGGGAAGCTTTGAATCCTGGAACTTCTTTTTAATGTTTTCCTTTACTACGTCGGGATTTTCTCTCAAAAATTTGATGTCGAGCATTATATTTCTCCTTAAAATAATTTACAAAATAAAAAAAGCTACCCGTCACCGAAATGGGACGAATAACTCCGTGTTGCCACCCAAATTAAAGTCAAAAGACTTTCACTCATACCGTCTGTAAGGGGACTTCCCCTCGGCTCTCACCGAAGCTCCGAAAGCGGAAAACGCGCCGACACCGATTGCTCACACCAACCGCAACCTCTCTTTTTGGCTCACGCACGTATATTCTTTCATCACAGCAAATATATTATATACCATTTTATAAGAAAATTCAAGGGCTTTTATAATTTTTATTTACCTTTTGAATATTTTTCTTAAAAACGGAAAGAATTTACTCACAAAAGAAAGGAAATGAAAAATGAAAAAACTGCTTTTACCCACTATTACTTTGCTTCTTACGGCATTATTCATCTCGGTTATTCCGACTGAGGCAGAGGGCGCGATATATGACGACACGATTCGCCTACATATACTCGCAAACTCCGACAGTGAGGAGGACCAAAATCTTAAACTGCGCTTACGCGACGAAATTCTCGCAGAATTTGGCGAGAGCCTCGGAATTTATGAGAAAATAGATGAGGCAAAGAAAAATCTTGAAGAGAAATTAGGTGAAATTTCAAATTTTGCCGACACAAAGCTTTCAGACTGGGGATACGAATACAAAACCGAGGTCTCGATCAGCGAGGAATGGTACGATACGCGCGATTATGAGAATTTCTCGCTCCCCTGCGGATATTACACCTCGCTCCGAATAATCATCGGCAAGGGCGAGGGAGAAAACTGGTGGTGCGTTATGTTTCCTCCGCTTTGCCTCGATGCCGCAACCTCAAAAAAGAAGTACACTGATGCCGAGGACGTGCTGATAAGCAAAAAATATAACGTCAAATTCAAGCTTTTAGAGTTAATTTCCGAAATTGGAAGATAATTGTTGATTTTATTTTTGATTTGTGGTAAAATATAGTAAATGAAATTTCGGAGACGTTTATGAGTGAAACAAAAACAAATACTAAAACTATAACCGAAAACCGAAAAGCAAGGCACGATTACTTCGTTGAGGAGGTTTACGAGGCCGGAATTGAGCTTTTTGGCACTGAGGTAAAGTCGCTTCGACGCGGCAACGTAAATCTCAAAGACTCGTACTGTGAGATTGACAAGGGTGAAATGTTCGCCCTTGGCGTACATATAAGTCCCTACGAAGAGGGCAATATTTTCAACAAAGACCCGTTGAGACCAAAAAAGCTTCTGATGCACAAAAGAGAGATTATGAAGCTCACAGGTCTTATTTCCCGCGACGGATACACTCTCGTGCCTCTGTCGCTTTACTTCAAGGGCTCGCACGTGAAAATGGCGGTAGCTCTTTGCAAGGGTAAAAAGCTTTACGATAAGCGCGACACAATAGCAAAGCGAGATGCGGACAGAGTTATAGAGCGCGAAATGAAAAACAGGTAGAAAATTCTACCTGTTTTTATTTTTTAAGAAGTGAAAGCTCCTCACTTGTAAGAGGTCTGTATTCACCCGGCAAAAGACTTTCGTCAAGTGAAAGCTCACCGATTTTTATACGTTTAAGATACACAACACGGCAGCCGGCGTATCTTATCATTCGCTTTACCTGATGCTTTTTTCCTTCAGTTACGGTTATATATCCGCCAACGACAGCCATATCTCCGCGCCTGTTTTCTACCCTTGTATCCTTACCGGAAAGATGTTCCTTAATTTCTCGAAGGGTTTTGGTTTCGGTTACAGTGATTTTTGCGGGAGCGGTTTCAAAATCCTTGTGCGTATATATATTTATTCCCGACTCGATTTTCGCTATCATATCAGGTGATAGAACACCCTGCGCGTAGAAAAAGTAGGTTTTTGCAACCTTGTGCTCAGGCTTCATAAGCTCATAGCAAAGCTTACCGTCATTGGTTATAAGTAAAAGTCCCTCGGTATCCCGGTCAAGACGTCCGACGTGAAAAAACTCGTCGCGCATCTCTTTTGGAAAATAGTCCATTACCGTTTTGTGCCGCTCGTCGCTACACGCGGAAACACAGCCCTTTGGTTTATGAAACATATAATATTCAAGCATTGCCCATCACCTTTAAGCATCTCATAGAATTAAGTATTGCGAGCGCCGCAACTCCGACGTCAGCAAAGACCGCAAGCCAGAGATTAGCAAATCCGAGCGCTCCGAGAAGAAGTATTGCGCCCTTTACCGAAAGAGCAAAAGCAATGTTCTGAGAGGCTATTCTGACAGTCTTTTTAGCAATGTGGCGAGCTACGGGAATTTTAGCTAAATTATCCGACATTATAACTACGTCGGCGCTCTCAATAGCCGAGTCGGAGCCGATACCGCCCATAGCAATTCCAACGTCCGCAAGCGCTATTGCGGGGGCATCGTTTATGCCGTCTCCGACGTATACCGTTTTTTTCGACAAATTTATGATATTTTCAAGTTTTTCAAACTTATTCTCAGGCAGAAGTTCGGAATATATCTCGGAAATGCCAACACTTTTTCCGACATTTTCTGCGTTTTTACGTATGTCGCCAGAGAGCATTGCTATCCTTTTTACACCTGATTTTGAAAGCTCAAAAACAGTTTTTGCCGCTTCTTCTTTAACCTTATCCGTGATTAAAAACGAGCCTACGTAAGACGAGTTTTTAGCGACAAAAACCGCTCCGAATTGCTTTTCTTCCTCGGGGATAAAAACACCGTTTTCCTCTAACAAGGCGGAATTTCCAACCAAAATTTCAGAAGAAAGAACACGTGCAAAAACACCTCTTCCCGCAATTTCGCGAACGTCCTTCGGCTCGCAAATTTTCTCCGAAAGAGCTTCAAGCGCTCTTGCTATCGGGTGGTTTGATCCGTGCTCCGCAGAGGCGGCAAGAAGAATTAACTCTTCCTTTTCAATGCGGTAGGGTCTTACCTCGCTGACAGAAAAATCACCGCTTGTGAGTGTTCCCGTTTTATCAAATGCGAAGCTGTCTGCTACCGCAAGCGACGAGAAAACGTTTCCGCCCTTGAAGAGTATTCCGACAGATGCCGCACCTCCGATACCGCCAAAGAAAGCCATTGGCACGGATATAACAAGGGCGCACGGGCAGGAAATTACGAGAAATATAAGCGCACGGTAAAGCGATTCACCAATGGTTGTGAGCTGGAAAATCGGTGGAGCTATGGCAATTAAAATTGCAAGAGATACGACCGTCGGCGTATAAAAATGCGAAAACCTCGTTATAAAGCTTTCTGATTTTGCCTTCCTCTCGTTTGCGTTTTCAACAAGGTCAAGCACTCTCGCCGCCGCTGACTCGTCTGCTACCCGCAGGGTTTTAGCATACAGGACACCGTTTTGCACGACAACACCGCTATCAAGTGTATCGCCCTGCGATACCGAACGGGGTAATGCCTCACCCGTCAAGGCTGAGGTATCAACATCTGCGCTTCCCTCGGTAATTACACAGTCGATAGGAACTCTCTCGCCGGCACGTATAACGATTATCGAGGCAATCTCAACCTCGTCTGCATCGATAACTTCTTCTCCGCTCTCGGTAAGAACACAAGCTTCATCGGCTCTTATATCCATAAGGGCACGAATGGATTTTCTCGATTTTGCAACAGCTTTATGCTCAAAATACTCGCCTACGAGGAAAAAGAGCATTACCGCAACTCCCTCGCTATATTCACCGAGAATCATTGCGCCAACCGAGGCTATCGACATAAGAAATTTCTCGTCAAGCAAATCACGGCGCAATATTCCGCGCACTGCGCCAAAAAAGACCGGCATTCCTGCGATTATCAGAGCTATAATATACAAAACGAGAGCGGTTGTCGGGAAAGGGCGATCCAAAATTATAGCAAGGATAAAAAGGACAGCACCAAGTATTATTCTGCTAAGCTCACTCGTTAGTAAAGGTATGATTTTCTTCATTTTTCAATTTTTATGCCCTTTGAAAAGGCTTTCGCTGCGTCTGAAAGGACTGAGAATGCCATATCCTCGGAAAGTGTTGTTTCAACCGTCAATTTCTCGGTAAGGAAATTGATTTTTGCACTGTCAATCCCCTCCTTTGCCTCCATATTGGAAGCAAGCTTTGCCGCACAGTTCGGGCAGTCAAGTCCTGTTATTGTATATCTGATTTTCATAAATTTTACTCCTTTATGTGTTCAAGTGATTTTTTAATTATATCGGAAACGTGGTCGTCCGCAAGAGTGTAAAAGACGTTTTTACCGGATTTTCTATACGATATGAGGTTTGCGCCTCGCAAAATTTTAAGCTGATGCGAAACCGCAGATTTCGTCATAGAAAGAAGCTCTGCTATATCACAAACACACATTTCCCCATCTTCAAGCGCCATAAGTATTCTTATTCGCGTAAAGTCGGCAAAATTCTTGAAAAAATCGGCAAGCTCGCACATCGTAGCCTCGTTTGGCATAAGCTCTCGCTTTTTCTCTATTACACCCGAATGAAGCTCAAAACATTCACAGACGGGTATGTTTCCCTCTTTATTTTTCTGCATTTTAGCCTCCTGATAGTTGAATAGTTGTTCAACTGTTATATTTATTATATCATTTAACCGAACAAAAGTCAAGAGTTTTCGAGTATTGGAAAAAAATATTAAAAAAACGCAAAAAAGCTATTGACAACCGAGAAAATATCGTGTATAATGATATAGCCGTTGCGGGAGTGGCGGAACTGGCAGACGCGCACGTTTGAGGGGCGTGTGGTTTTACCGTACGGGTTCGACCCCCGTTTCCCGCACCAAAAAATCCTTGTCTTTCGGGACAAGGATTTTTTACGTTGATTTGTCTTTGATACAAGGTATGACTACGCAAAGCCTTGCCGGTGAGGCAAACGCCCGTATCTTTTTACATAAAAATTAAACCTTTAATTATGAGGTACTTATGATTATAAGAAAAACAAGAAAATCAGACATTGCCGCTATCGGAAAGATTTACGAAGATGCAAAGAAGTTTATGCGAGAGAACGGAAACCCTAATCAGTGGACGGGCGATTACCCTAACCACGAGGACGCGCGGCTTGATATGGAAAAAGGCATAGGATACGTATGTGAGGACGCTGACGAGGTTGTTGCGGCTTTCGCGTTTTCAAATGACGTTGAGCCGACCTACAACAAAATATACGACGGAGCTTGGCAAAACGATAAGCCTTATGCTTATATACACAGAATTGCCGTAAAAAAGCACGGCCGCGGCGTCGTTGACTTTTGTTTTTCCGAGTGCTTCAAAATGTTTCCAAACCTCAAAATAGATACTCACCGAGACAATATTCCTATGCAAAGGGTGCTTTCGCGAAACGGCTTTAAGCTCTGCGGAATAATAAACCTTGAAAATGGCGACGAGCGACTGGCATATCAAAAATGCGAATAACTAACATAAAAAAAGAACAGAGCCTTAAAAAACTCTGTTCTTTTTTTGGCAGGGGCAGAAGGACTTGAACCCACGACCCATGGTTTTGGAGACCAGTACTCTACCAACTGAGCTATACCCCTATGCACATCGACTATTATACATTAGAATCTTTGATTTGTCA
>JAZNCB010000118.1:0-2655 GCA_046156285.1 Eubacteriales bacterium
GTTGTCTTCCTAAGACCGCTTGGCCTCCGACTTATTTCATCCAAGCTTGTCTTGGATTTCATCCCGCAGAGCAGGATTTCATTCCTGTGCGCTTCGCACTCCTCCATTTGTCACATTTTTAATCTTAATACGAGGTTTTATGGTTAAATTTTTGCTTTTCGTTATATACGTCGCTTTTATCGGGCTTGGTCTTCCGGACTCGCTTTTCGGTACGGCTTGGCCTGCGATTTATGCCGACTTTTCACTGCCTATCTCATACGGCAGCTTTGTTTCCGCTACTATGGCTGTCGGAACGATTATTTCGAGCCTCATTTCCGGATTTTTGCTCCGCAAGCTCGGCACGAGCACGGTAACGGCGCTCAGCACTCTTGTGTCTGCAATTTCCCTTATCGGATTTTCGATTTCGCCAAATATTTGGTTTATGATTTTGTTCTCTGTTCCGCTCGGTATCGGTGCGGGTGCTATCGACGTTGCGCTCAACAACTACGTTGCGCTTCACTACTCGGCAAGACAGATGAGCTTCTTGCATTGCTTTTACGGTGTCGGTGTTTCGGTCGGACCTTACATTCTCTCGCTCGTCATCAGTGGCGAGGGCGGTTGGCGCTTCGGATATAAAATTGTTTTTCTCGCACTTTTGCTTATAGCAATACTCGTATTTGCTTCTATGCCGATATGGAAAAAGGTCAACAAACCCAAACCCACCGACGAGGTCAGCACAAAAGCGCCCCTCTCGGTTATCGAAACCCTCAAAATTCCCGGTGTTAAGCTCATGTGCGCCCTCTTCTTTTTCACCTGCACTATTGAATGTAGCGTTGGCGGTTGGGGTGCGACATTCCTTGTAGAATTCAAAGATACGTCTACCGACCTTGCGGCGCGCTCGCTGACCTTTTACTTTATCGGAATGACGCTCGGAAGATTTCTTTCCGGCATTCTCTCCGAGCGGCTGCATAGCTGGAAAATTATAGTTATCGGTGAGGCAACTATCACCGTCGCTTTAATATTCCTTCTTCTTCCCTTGCCTGCAACGGTAAGCTCTGTCGCACTTTTCCTTGTCGGGCTCGGAAACGGACCAATGTTCCCGAATTTCAATTACCTTGCTCCCGAGAGCTTCGGAAAAGAGGCTTCCCTTTCGGTCATTTCCGTGCAAATGGCATTTGCTTACGTAGGTATTCTTCTCGGCCCGCTTTTTTGCGGCCTTTTAGGTCAATGCTTCGGTATGTTTATATTCCCGATTTATCTTGCCGCGGCATTCGTTCCCATGGCGATTATAACTGTAATAGCTATGCGAACCCTGCGCCCTGCGACAAAACAAAAAAATCTTTATACGGAGTAGTATTATGAACGGAATTATTTTGACGGTTATGGAAATAATCGGCACGGTTGCGTTCTCGGTTTCGGGAGCGCTCGTCGCAATAAGCCGCGGACTTGATATTTTCGGGGTGATTTTCCTCGGAATTGTCACCTCTGTTGGCGGCGGAATGCTGCGCGACGTTTTTATCGGAAATCTTCCCCCTCGAATTTTTTCAAGCCCTCATATACTGATAATTGCGGCTCTCGTCGCCGTTGCAGTATTTGTATTTGCATATATCGCTAAAAACCGTTTCCTTGCCATACGCGAGAGGCTCGAAAAAATTAACAACGTTTTTGACGCTGTCGGTCTTTCGGCATTCACCGTAACGGGTACGGAAATCGCAATATCCCAAAACGCATCGGCCGGCATTATTTTTGCTGTGGTTATGGGAATGTTAACCGGTTGCGGCGGCGGAGTTTTCAGAGACGTTTTGGTTTCTCAAACCCCGTATATTCTGAAAAAACACGTTTACGCACTCGCATCAATTTTCGGAAGTCTTGTCTACTATTTAATCGCGGTGTATTCTGACAAAACTACGGTCGCAACCGTAGTCGGAATTCTGCTCATATTCATCACGAGAATGCTCGCCACAAAATACCGCTGGAAGCTTCCTAAAATTCATTTGCCCATAGATAAATAACAAAAAAATCCTCGTTTTCGAGGATTTTTTAATATATGCAAGTTTTCTTGGCAGTGCTATTTCTTGTTCTTTTTGACTAATTCATAATCTTTATTTCTGATAAGCAGTCCATCTTGAGTTAGCACAAGCTCTACGCTTTTTACAAGTCCGAGCCTATCCCTAATCTCTTTCGGTATCTGTAAACGCCCTAATGAGTCTATCTCTTTAACTATACCTATTATTTCCACAAAAAAGTCCTCTTTTTTTGCATTTGCACTTATTTAGGTGCATTATTATTCTACCACACATTTATAATAATGTCAAGACTTTTGCTCTTAAATAGGTGCGAGGATTAAAGAAATGAATGCAGAAATAGAAAAGAAAATAGGGAATAACATACGAAATCTTCGTGAAAGAGCCGCTCTCACGCAAGAGTTGGTTGCCGCAAGACTGCAAACACGTGGCTGCGACATAACTCGAAGCGCCGTTGCCAAAATCGAAGTAGGTCAAAGGCATCTTTACCCCGATGAAATAATTTTGCTAAAAGATATTTTAGGGGCAAGCTACGAAGAGATTTTTGATATTGCTGAATAGAAATTTTTACGGCTAACTCGAACCGAGTTAGCCGTATTTTTTTAGAGTGTTTCGGGATAGTATTGCCGTCTCGCATAGTAAAGCACGTTTG
>JAZNCB010000119.1:0-9983 GCA_046156285.1 Eubacteriales bacterium
TAGGCGTACAAGGGTACGTCGAGCGAGGAAACGGCGATACAAAAAGAGCAAAAAAGGAGAAATTCGAAAGAATTTCAACCTTAAAAACACAAAAGAATAAAGTTAGAGCGAAGAAACCGTGTTTTTTCACGGAATCTCCGCTCTTTTTGGGTTCTGCCTAAATAAAGCAGCCCCTTTCCTATGTAAATTAGTCTTCAAGAATTCCTGCAAGAGGTGTGAGGTTCCAAAGCTCTGCAAGAGATTTGATAATGCTATCGGGAATAACGTTCTGAATGTGACCGAGAGAGAGCATATAAATCTGCGCTGTCTTTTCAACAGTCTCGATAAGACCGAAAGCCTCGTCCATAGTAGAGCCTGTTCCGTAGATACCGTGGTTTGTCCAAACAACGAGACGGAAGCTCTTCATCTTCTCAGCGGTAGCGATACCGATTTCGTTAGTTCCGCAAACCATGCAGGGAAGAACGCCAACACCGTCGGGGAATACTACGACTGCCTCTGTGTTAGACTGCCAGAGCTTGTGTGTGAAGTCCTTTTCGTCTGTTGAGCAAACAGTATTCATTGCGATAGTGTAGGTGGGGTGAGAGTGCATAACTATTCTGTGGTTAGGATCAACAGAAAGTCTTGAAATATGGCTCATCATGTGAGCAGGGAACTCAGAGGTGAACTTGCCACCGTCGCTATAACCCCAAAGGAGCTCAGCTGTTGTGCCGTCCTTTGCGATTCTTACGATACCGAGGTTGTATTCGGGATCCTTTTCAACGTTCTTAAAGTACTTACCTGTACCGGTTACGATGAAGATTTTGCCGATAAGAGCAGTAGCGTCAAAGCCTGTCTTAATCGTACGGATAACGTTGTTGAGATCGAGATACTCTGCAACCTCTTTTTCGTCGAGAAGATAGCTGATGTTACCGCCGTTTCTCTCGTCCCAGCCAAGCCGGTACATATTTGCGGTAGCCTCGCACATTTCTTTCACGAAAGGTGCTTCCAAAATGTTTTTCATGATATATACTCCTTTAATAAATTTATTCAAATGTTAACTTCGCTAATGTCAAACGAATCCTTGATAATGCTTCTGCCTTCATCGACCGAAGCAATATCGCCCATACCGATCATCTGTATCATAAGGTTTCCAATACCCGTGCCCTCAGCAGGACCGGTGATGATTTTTCTGCCGGTATGACGTGCGGTAAGCTCGTTCAAGAAGGTGTTCTTGCTTCCGCCGCCGATAATGTTGAGTGTTTCGTACTTGCTTCCCGTGATTTTTTCAAGGTCGTCAAGCGACTTTGCATAGTATCTTGCAAGGCTGTCGTAGATAACGAAAGCCATCTCGCCAACCGAGAGGTCGCAACCTGCGGCACTCTTAATCTCTTCGCTCATATTTTTCGGAGCAAGGAAGCGCTTATCGTTTACGTCAATTACCTTGTCGACTGTTGACTTGCGTGCCATATCGGCAAGCTCGCCAAAGCTATATGCGTCACCCGTCTCGTGCCTTACCTGCTGAATCATCCAAAGCCCCATAATGTTCTTTTGAAGTCTGATTCCGAAGTTTACAGAGCCCTCGTTTGAGTAGCCTGCTTCCATTGCGGAAAGCTCTGTATGAGCAACCTTCTCTTCAACGCCGAGAAGAGACCAAGTGCCGCTTGAAATATAGGGCGCACCCGCCTTGATAGGAGCTGCGAGAACCGCGCTTGCGGTATCGTGAGATGCGGAGAGAGTAACCTTTGCCTTGTAGCCAACGAATGCAGCTACCTCGTCGGAAAACTCACCTACAACCGTTGAGGGCTGCGAGAGTGCGCCGAAGAGCGACTTTTTATATCCGAGCTTCTCTATGATTTCACTGTCCCACGCATGCGTCTTTGCATCAAGAAGACCGGTTGTTGTCGAAATCGTGTATTCCTGGCACTTCTTTCCGGTAAGCGTGAAGTTGAAGTAGTCGGGAAGCATCAAAAACGTTTCCGCCTTGTCCATCTTTCCGCTTTCCTTGTCGCAAAATAGCTGGTAAATCGTGTTAATGCTTCCGGACTGAATACCGGTTTTAGCAAAGAGCTCCGCTTCGGGAATAATCTTATGTACCTTTTTCATTGCGTCGTCGGTTCTCGAATCGCGGTAGCAATAAACCTCGCCAAGCGGCTTATCGTTTTTGTCGAGAAGAACGTAGTCTACGCCCCAGGTGTCAATTCCTACCGATACGGGAATTTTTCCGATATCGTGCGCAACTTTAAGACCGTTCAAAATTTCACGGCTAAGTCTCTCAACGTCCCAGGTAAGATGAGGCTTGTCACCGCCGTATTCGGTTATACGTTCGGTGGGGAGATTTTGGAAGCGGTAAATCTCCTCGGTGAGAAATTTTCCGTTTTCAATCCAGCCGAGCAGGTGTCTGCCGGAGGAAGCTCCCATATCAATAGCAAGATAATATTTCATATATCCACCGCCTAAATAATATTCTAACCCTTATTGTAGCATAAATTTTTTGTTTTGTCTATATGTTTTCAAGTTTTTGTGCGCTAAATAAGAAAAAAATACTACGCGCACGCAAGATTTTATTGTGCTTTGTTGATTGACTTTTTTTTCGTGTGGTGATATAATAAAGGAAGTAGCAACGTGCGAGGTGAAAATATGGGAAAAATATATAATGGGGTAGATGAGCTTATAGGCAGAACACCGCTCCTCCGCCTTAATAATATTGAAAAGGAGCTTGGACTTTCCGCAAGGCTTCTTGCTAAAATTGAATCAAAAAATCCTGCCGGCTCTGTCAAGGACAGAGTAGCAAAGGCAATGCTCGACGATGCCGAGGAGCGCGGAATTTTGAAGCGCGGCTCTACCGTAATTGAGCCCACCTCGGGAAATACGGGTATCGGTCTTGCATCAGTTGCCGCCTCTCGCGGATACAGAGCAATTATAGTAATGCCGGAAACTATGTCGGTCGAGCGCAGAATGATAATGACCGCCTACGGTGCAGAGCTCGTTCTCACAAAGGGTGAGCTTGGAATGACGGGTGCTATTGAAAAGGCGGAGGAGCTTGCAAAGGCTATCCCTAATTCATTCGTTGCAGGTCAGTTTACAAATCCCGTCAACGCAAGAGCGCATTTTCTTACCACAGGTCCGGAAATATACGAGGATACCGACGGCGAGGTTGATATTTTCGTCGCAGGCGTCGGCACGGGCGGAACGATTACGGGTGTCGGTGAGTACTTAAAATCCAAAAATGAGAATATACGCATAGTTGCAGTAGAGCCAAGCACCTCTGCCGTCCTCTCGGGTGAGAGCGCAGGCAGCCACGGGCTTCAAGGTATCGGGGCAGGCTTTATCCCGTCGGTTTTGAATACCGAAATTTACGATGAGGTTATCAAGGTGACGGAAGAGTCAGCATACGAGTCGGCAAGGCTTATGGGACGCCGCGAAGGAATTCTCGTCGGTATTTCATCGGGTGCGGCACTCTTTGCGGCAATAGAGATCGCATCTCGCAAGGAAAATGAGAATAAAACGGTAGTAGTACTTCTCCCCGACACGGGAGACAGATATTTGTCAACACCTCTTTTTTCGGAGGAGTAAGGAGCTTTTATGAAATACGGAATGCCAACCCTTGTAGAGTGCAAGGATATAGAAGAATGTGCGATAGTCGCAAATAGATGCAAGCTCGACTTTATCGAGGTCAATATGAGCTTCCCGCAGTATAACCCTAAAAACAGTGACGTAGAGCTTTACAAAAAGCTTCGCGAAAAGTACGGTATTTTCTATACGATACACGCAGACGAGCAATTAAATCCCTTTGATTTTAATTCCGACGTTTCTGACTGCTATTTCTCGGTTATGGCGGAATGTATCGACTTTGCAAAGGCGATAGGCGCACCCGTGATAAATTTACACCTCTTAAAAGGTGTTTACGTTACACTTCCCGGCAAGGTGATTTTGTTAACAGATGTTTACAAAGACGAGTATTTTGAAAGAGTTAGCGCGTTTATTAAAATGTGCGAGGAAAGAATCGGTGATTCCGGCTTAAAAATTGCTATTGAGAACGTTGATTCAAACCCCTTTACCGAAAGTCAGGTTTTGGCTCTTGAATATTTTATGAAAAGTCCTGTCTTCGCACTCACTCTTGACGTAGGACACGATGATTGCCTTGACGGCAAGGATAGACACGTATTCGAAAAATACCCCGAGAAGCTTATACATATGCATCTTCACGACAGTGACGGACGTCATCCCCATATGGCGCTCGGTGACGGTAGACTTAATATTGCCGAGAAGATTGCACAGCTTGTGCACGGAGAAACCTGTCTTGTGGAGGTTAAAACCATTGCAGGACTTGAAAAGAGCGTAGAATATCTTGAAAAATTACCAATGCCGATTTGCGAGGTGTAAAAATGACTTCAAAAGAAAAATTTATTGAAATTTACAATACCCACATAAAAAGAGAAGGCGCTGATAAGCTTCTTGAATATCTTATCTCCTCTGACTTTTTTGAAGCGCCAGCAAGCGCAAGATTTCACTCCTCCTACGCAGGCGGTCTTTGCGACCACTCCCTGAACGTTTACGAGTGTCTTAAAGAATATCTTAACACACCGCGTGTTAAGGACGGCTACGGTTTTTCCTATACCGATGAAAGCATTGCTATCGTTGCACTTTTGCACGATCTTTGCAAGGTCGGTGTTTATAAAAAAGGCTTCCGCAACGTAAAGGACGAGCGCGGAGCATGGCAGAGAGTAGATACCTTTGAATACGACGACAGATTGCCCTACGGACACGGAGAAAAGAGTGTTTATATAATTTCGGGCTATATGCGCCTTACGCGTGAGGAAGCATTTGCTATACGTTATCATATGGGCTACTCCTCGGAAAGAGAAGACCCGAGAAACGTGTCAGCCGCATTCGAAATGTTCCCCCTTGCATTTGCGCTCTCAACCGCAGACAGTGAAGCAACCTACTTTGTTGAGGGAAAACCCAACAAATAAATTCAAACAGCTTAAAAAGCGAGGTGCGTTTTTACGTACCTCGCTTAATTTTTTATACCATTCTTTTTTTGAGTGCATTTCTGTATTTTGTCGGTGAATAACCCGTCTCTTTCTTAAAAAGCTTTGTAAAATGAGCAAAGTCGCTAAATCCGACAGTTTCCATAATTTTGTTTATTGGCTCGTCGGAATATTCGAGCAGAAATTTTGCCTTTTCCACCCTGAGAATGTTTATATATTTTAGTGGTGGGTGTCCTGTTTTCTCCTTGAATTTCTTTGCAAAGTAGTTTGGCGCAAGATTTGCGCGAGAGGCGAGAGATTCGAGTGTAAACCTCTCAAAATAGTTTTTCTTTATATAGTCAATTACCTCGTCGGTCTCGTCCTTATTCTTCGGCTCGGTGCTTCTGTATTCAACCCCCTCAATATAAGTGGCAACAACCGATAAAATTGCCGAGGATCTCAACAGCTTTTTTGCCGGTGTGTCCTCACCCTTGCTTACGATAAGCTCGCACAATTCATAAAGGTCGTTCCGCTCGCCAAGGTGTTTTATATACGGCAGGTCGGTAAAGCTGAAAAAGTTGCTTTGACCAAGCCTCAGATCAAAGTGAAACCAATACTTTTCCGCGTATCCAAGGCTCGTCAGGTGGTATGAATGCTTGATACCCGAGGGAATAAGTATAACGTCGCCTGCCCCTGCTATAAGAGTTTTGCCAAGCGCCTCAACGCAAAGCTCACCCCGAAGCACGTAGTATATCTTTGAGTTTGGGCAGATAACGTTTTTATCCTGCCATTCAGTATTAAGTATGGTTCTTGCACCGTGATGGAAAACCGCGGATACCGCATCGGTTAGAATATTCATAAAATCCTCGCAGGTCTTTTTACTTTATTATACCGTAAATAATGCGGTTTGTCAATAAACAAGTTGATTTTAGACAAATAATGCGATAATTTTGTTATAACTCTCGCTTTTTATGTGTTATATAATAGAGGTAGAATAATATTTTGGAGGGCAAAATGAAAGCCAAAATCGGAATTAGACCTACCATTGACGGCCGCTGGGGCGGTATTAGAGAAGGGCTCGAAGAGCAGACCATGAATTTGGCAAAGGCAGCGAAAAAGCTTATTGAAGAAAACGTGTTTTACGCTGACGGAACACCCTGCGAGGTAGTAATTTCTCCCACCACAATAGGCGGTGGAAAGGAAGCCTACGACTGCCAGCAGTATTTCACACGTGAAAACGTAACCGCAACTCTTACCGTAACACCATGCTGGTGCTATGGAAGTGAGACAATGGACCTTAATCCCCTTACAACGAAGGCGGTTTGGGGCTTTAACGGCACTGAAAGACCGGGCGCTGTTTATCTTGCGGCTTGTATGGCTGCTCACGCACAGAGAGGACTTCCTGCATTTGCTATCTATGGCGAGGACGTTCAGAATATAGATGAGAGCGGTATCACACCCGACGTTAAGGAGAAAATATTGAGATTTGCGCGTTGTGCTCTCGTCCTCGGACAAATGAAGGATAAGGCATACGTTTCAATAGGCTCTGTTTCTATGGGTATCGGAGGCTCGTTCCTCGATGCAGGTATGATGCAGAAATATTTCGGCATACGTGCAGAATGGGTTGATATGACCGAAATTCTCCGTAGAATTGACCTTGAAATCTACGATAAAGCAGAATATGAAAAAGAGCTTAAATGGATAAAGGAAAGATGCCACGAGGGCAAGGACTTAAACGGCGGCCCTTGGGGACAAAAGGACTTTACTCGCGAGGAGCTTGATGCACATTGGGAATTCGTTGCCAAGATGACACTTATAATTAAGGATATTATGCTTGGAAATGAAAAACTCAACGAAATAGGCAGGCACGAGGAAGCGCTCGGCAGAAACGCAATTTTCGGTGGCTTGCAGGGGCAACGTATGTGGACAGACTACAAGCCTAACGGTGACTTCACCGAGGGTATCCTCTCTTCGACGTTTGACTGGAACGGAAAGAAAGCGCCGATTATCCTCGCAACCGAGAGCGATAACTGTAACGCTCTTGCAATGCTCTTTGAAACTCTTTTGACAGGTAGAGCAAGTGTCTTTGCAGACGTCCGCACCTATTGGTCGCCCGCAGCACTCAAAAAGTGCACCGGATACACACCGACAGGACTTGCAAAGAACGGATTTATACACCTTATCAACAGTGGCGCAGCCGCACTTGACGGTACCGGCGCCGTCAAGGACGAAAACGGCAACAGCATAATGAAAAAATGGTGGGACGTAACCGACGAGGATATCACTGCAATGCTTGATAAAACGCAGTTTTCTCCCGCTAACAGAGGATATTTCCGTGGCGGCGGATTCTCAACCACCTTCTCAACAGAGGGAAAGATGCCCGTAACTCTTGCGCGAGTTAATATGGTAGAGGGAATAGGCTACACCTTGCAGATAGCTGAGGGATATACGGTTGACGTTCCCGCAGATGTAAACAGAACCATTCTTGACAGAACCGACCCGACCTGGCCCTCAACCTACTTTGTTCCGAGACTTAACGGTACAAATGCGTTCTCCTCGGTATATAACGTTATGGCAAACTGGGGCGCAAACCACGGCGCATTCGTTTACGGACACGTCGGTGCTGATTTGATTACGCTTGCAAGTATGTTCAGAATTCCCGTTACGATGCACAACGTTGAAGATAATGATATTTTCCGTCCTCACTGCTGGTCTGCGTTTGGTACTCGCGACCTCGAAGGCGCTGATTTCAGAGCATGCGCACAGTATAAGGAGCTTTATAAATAATGGACAATTTTGAAAGAATAGCGAGATTTGAAAAATTCGGGTTCGGAATGTTCGTCCACTTCGGACTTTACAGCTTGCTTGAAAGGGGCGAATGGGTAAAATTCCGTCACGGCATTTCCGACGAGGAATATCTACCCCTGACAAAACGTTTTAACGTCAAAAAAAGCTGGGCACGAGAGCTTGTATCCCTCGCAAAGCGCGCAGGCTGTAAGTATATAACGCTTACAACGCGTCACCACGATGGATTTTCCTTGTACGATACAAAGGGACTTAACGAATACGATGCCCCTCACTCTGCCGCAGGACGCGACCTCGTCCGTGAGTTTGTTGACGAGTGTAACAAGGCAGGAATAGTACCGTTTTTCTATCATACACTTATCGACTGGTACAACAAGGATTCAAAGGAAAACTTCCCGAAATACATAGATTATCTTGTAAAGAGTGTTGAAATCCTTTGCACAAACTATGGCAAAATCGGTGGCCTCTGGTTTGACGGTCACTGGGATAACCCCGACCTTGACTGGCAGTTTGACAGGCTTTACGGTATGATAAGAAAATATCAGCCCGACGCAATGATAATTAATAATACCGGAATGACAAACGTGGGTACCGTCGGTCACCCCGAAATTGACAGTGTCACCTTTGAGCGCGGCAGACCTACCGTAAATCTTCCCACAGGACGTCCCGTTGCAAGTGAGATGTGTCAGGTTTTTGCGGATACCTGGGGATATGCGAAATACGATATAAACTACAAATCCTTGCAGACGATAATAAACGACCTTCTCGTTTGCAGAGCGCACAATTCAAACTTCCTTCTTAACGTAGGACCTACGAAATCCGGCTCGGTAAGACTTATGGATAGAGCTATGATGCTGGAAATAGGCAAATGGATAAGATTTAATAAAAACTTTATCTACGATGTTAAATATTCGGATATTCCGGCAGAAAATGCTATTATGCTTAAAGGAAAAGGCAATACCGTATATGCGGCAACCTTTATGCAGAGCAGAAAATCACTACTCAACGAGGGTAAATCAACTATCGTAACCGTAAAAATCGGTGCAAAAATCAAAAAAGCCACCTGGCTTGATAACGGCAAGCCGATAACGCTAACCGACAGCAACACCTACGATTCCGATTCATTCCCTTACGGAACGAATATGATGTTCAGAGTAGCAAAGCTGGAAATCGAAGAATAAAAATAAGCCACCCGTGAAAACGGGTGGCGTTTCGTTATGAAAAAAAGCAGGAGCATTCTGAAGTGAAGTGTTTGGGGTTCGCTTCAACTTGCTCTCGCTTTTTTTAGTTGGTTCTATAATTAGATTACAAGGTAAGGATTCGGTTTTCCAAGAAGTGTGAGGAAATCAGTCACAATGCCGAAGAAAAACAAACCGCAGGTACAGCAATATAATAGTCCTGATGCGAATTTGCCCTCATAGAACTTGTGTGCGCCAAAGAAACCGAGGAACATACAAAGGAAGAGTGACACCCATTTGTTTCTTAATCTACCGCCTACAAAGCCAGCAACATTCATATTATTGTTTTGGTTTGAATTTTGGTTTGCGTTGTTAATTACGATTTGTGGTGTCGCCTGTGCTTGCTGGACAATATTCTCTACCTGACAACCGCAATGGGGACAAATTACAGCTTTTGCAGCTATTTTTTGTCCGCATTCTTGACAGAATTTTGTCGGTATAGCAGTTTGCTGTTGTGTCTGTTCATCCATAATAATAGCCTCCATAAAAATGTTAATAAGATAATATCTTTTACGAATAGGTAAAAGTCTAATTTATTATATCACAAATGTATAGTATTGTCAACCCAAAAGGAAAATATTTTTTATCTATTTATGTGCTATAATATATACAAATGGGTGCTAATTTTGCAAAGGAGTTTGTGTGTTTTATGGATGTATTAAAGAAAATAAATAAACTTCGTCTTGACAGAGATTGGTCGGTTTATAAGCTTTCAGTTGAATCCGGCGTTTCTCAATCAACTCTTACAAATATGTTTAATAGGGAAACACTTCCGTCTATTACAACTCTTGAAAGCATTTGTGCAGCTTTTTCTATGACAATGTCGGAATTTTTTGAAGAAGAAGCAGACGAGCAAAGACTAACGGATGCAAACCTTCTTCAGCTTTATCATTCGATTCCGCGCGAATCACAAAAAACTGTTGTTGAGCTTATGCAACAATTAAAAAAGTAATTTTTCGGTGATAGTTTTAACTTGATATTTTTTTATATG
>JAZNCB010000120.1:0-22941 GCA_046156285.1 Eubacteriales bacterium
CTCCCGCATATGATGCTATCGAGCCATTGCCTGAGGTTATACCGGATTTCATAAAAAATGAAATAAAAAACAACGGAAATGAGGAGGGAAAAGCAGAATGAAGTTCTACATAGCTTTACTTGTAATGGGAATTCTGACACAAAATTTTGTTCTTTCAAAATTCCTGGGTATCTGTCCTTTCCTCGGTGTTTCAAAGAAGATAAATCAGGCATCGGGTATGGGCTTTGCGGTTATATTCGTTATGCTTTGCGCAACCGCCGCAACCTATCCTATTCAGAGATTTGTTCTCGAAAGATTTGACCTCGAATATTTGCAAACAATTGTTTTCATCGTGGTCATTGCCTCTCTCGTTCAGTTCGTTGAGATAATTCTCAAAAGATTTATCCCCGTGCTTCACAAGTCGCTCGGTGTATATCTTCCCTTGATTACTACGAACTGTGCCGTTCTCGGTGTTACTATCAACAATTTCTCGACCGATACACCCTACGGCTTCGTTGAGTGTATGGTTTCCTCTCTCGGCGTCGGTCTCGGATTTTTGCTTGCTATGGTGCTTTTCGCAGGTGTTCGTTCAAGAATTGAAAACTGCCCCGCGCCCAAGTGCTTCAAAGGTCTTCCCATTACTCTTATTTCAGCTTCCATCGTTTCGCTTGCTTTCTTCGGATTTGCGGGTGTCGTTGAGAATATGCTTGCATAAGGAGGGCTTATGGTTATTTTAATTCCGATTATAACTCTCCTCTTGATAGGAGCGGTCTGTGCAATTGTTCTCTCTGTTTCCTCGCACTTTTTCGGTGTAGAGGAGGACGAGAGATTTCAGCACGTCCGCGATGCTCTCCCGGGCGCTAACTGCGGCGCTTGCGGATTTGCAAGCTGTGACTCTTATGCCAAGGGGCTTTGCCAAGGCGCAACAGACAAAACGAACCTCTGCGTTCCCGGCGGTGACAGAACGTCTTACGAAATTGCTGAAATTTTAGGTCTCAAAGCCGGCGAGGTTGTCGAGCAGGTTGCATACGTTGCCTGCAACGGACTTTGTCTTCCCGAAGAGAAAAAGTACGACTACGTCGGTCCGAAAACCTGCGACGCCGCTTCTATTCTCTACTCAGGCGACAACTACTGCACCTTTGCCTGCCTCGGCTACGGAGACTGTATAAAGGTTTGCCCACGTAATGCTATTTACAAAAACGATAAGGGCATATCCACTATCGACCCGCAGAAATGTATTGGCTGCGGTCTTTGCGCCAAGGAGTGTCCTAAGGGCATAATCCACATTATTCGTGACACGGCTCGCGTTGCCGTAACCTGTAACAACCATTATAAAGGCGCACGGGTAAGACTTTATTGCAAGAACGGCTGTATTGCTTGCGGAAAATGCGAAAAGACCTGCCCGACGGGCGCTATCACCGTCAAGGATAATCTCGCATTTATCGATTACGAAAAATGTATCGACTGCGGAAAGTGTCGCGAGGTATGCCCCGTTAAGTGTATTCACGAGGGCAACTTCCTTTGCGGAGCGCACTTTGAGTAATAAAAAACAAGCGGCGTTTGCCATCGCGCTTGTCGCGGTACTTCTCGTTATCAGCCTTTCGGTCTATCTTATTGTCGAGGTTTTGCGAGAGGACGGGGCATTCGTCAGGGTGAGTGTTAACGGCGAAGCCGTCGCCGAATACTCTCTATATGACAACGGAGAATATGAAATCAACGGCGGCACAAATATTCTCGTTATAAAGGATAAAAAGGCGTATATAAAATACGCAAGCTGCCCCGACGGTTTATGTAAAAACCAGGGTAAAATTCATATGTCGGGAGAAAGAATAGTCTGCCTGCCAAACAGAGTTTTGGTCGAGGTTTTTGCCTCGGGCGATGAAATAATACCCAACTAAAAAGCCACGGAAGGAGTAAAAGATGAACACTAAAAAGCTCACACTTTTATCTCTTTCCGTGGCTCTTTCCTTAATTCTTTCGTTTATTGAAAGCCAAGTGCCCCCCTTCGTTGCAATACCCGGAATAAAGCTCGGCCTTTCAAACGTTGTGACGGTCTTTCTTCTGTACACGTACGGAATTTACGAGGCGGGAGCGGTCTCTCTTATCAGAGTTTTGCTCTCCTCTCTTCTCTTCGGCACACCCGTAACTCTTCTCTACTCACTTGCCGGCGCTGTCGTTTCGTTTGCCGTAATGGCGCTGTTAAAGCCCCTACCCGTGTTTAATGAAATAAGTGTCAGCACCGTTGGCGGAGTTTTTCACAATGCGGCTCAGATAACCGTCGCCTGTATCGTTATGGAAAATGCGGCAATAGCCTCCTACCTGCCCGTCCTTATCTTCTCAGGCACTCTCGCCGGTGTCGGTGTCGGTATCCTTTCCGGCATCTTAGTCAAGAAGCTAAAAGGAAAGATATAGTCTTCTAAAAAAGAGTTTGAGAGGTATTATATGAAAAAATCATTTACGTGCAGCTTATGCCATAACGGCATATTAGGCGGCACTCTATATCTTGACGAAAATTCGGTTACCTATAAGACGCGCAAGCTCACGGTAGATAAAGCATACAAAAATATTGTATTACCTTACGAAGAAATAGCAGAGCTTACGTGGAAATGGATTGTTTTCCCGATAGCTGCGTTTCGAATGAAAAGCGGACAAAAATACAAAATTATCATATTTAACAAGCTCCGCTTTGAAAAATTATATCAAGCCTTTGCAAATAATAAGAAGAAATAAATAAAAAGAACAGAACTTTTTAGTCCTGTTCTTTTTTTATGCCAAAAGCGACCGCCCGAGTTATATTTCCATTATAATAGGTAATATCATCGGTCTGCGCTTGGTTTCCTTAAATATAAATTTCGCAAGCTCGTCGCGGATAAATCCCTTTATCTGCACTCTATCGTCATATCTTTTCGATATCGCCTTTTCAAGCGTTGCTCCGACAACCTGCCTTGCTCTTTCAAGAAGCTCCTCGGACTCCTTTACGTAAACGAAGCCGCGGGAGATAATATCCGGGCCGGATACTACGTACGAGCCGTTTGTGTCAACGGTTGCGACAACGACGACAAGACCGTCCTCGGAAAGTATCTTTCTATCACGCAAAACAACGCTTCCGATATCGCCGATTCCCGAGCCGTCGACGAGTATTTTACCCGACGGAACAGTTCCGTTAAAGCGCGCGCCCTTGCGGTCAAGCTCAAGCACCTTGCCTATTTCGGAAATGAATATATTCTTTGCGGGAATGCCCATAAATTCGGCATTTTCCTTGTTTGCGTAAAGGTGTCTTTCCTCGCCGTGTATCGGCATAAAGTATTTCGGCTTGAGAAGCGCCATAAGAAGCTTTAATTCCTCACGGCAGGCGTGTCCTGAAACGTGGACGTCCTCAACCGAGTCGTTCACAACCTTAACACCGTTTTTGATAAGCGCGTTTATTATCTTTCCGACAAGCTTTTCGTTGCCGGGAATTGCGCTCGACGAAAGCACTACGACGTCGTTTGGCATAAGCTTTACACGGTCGTGCTCAGAAAACGCAAGTCTGTAAAGAGCTGACATAGGCTCGCCCTGGCTGCCCGTTGTAATAAGGGTAAGCTCCTCAGGCTTATATCTTTTGATATCGGCAATGTCTATAAGAACACCGTCGGGCAGATTCATATATCCAAGCTCCGCGGCAGCGCCGATAACGTTTACCATACTTCTTCCGAGAATGGCAACTTTGCGGTTATGTTTTGCGCTGGCGTTTATTATCTGTTGAACTCTGTGTACGTTTGACGAGAAGGTGGCTATTATAAGCCTCTTATCCTCGTACTGACCGAAAATACGTTCAAGCGAGCTTCCTACCGTGCGCTCCGAGGGGGTATATCCCGCTCTTTCCGCATTGGTTGACTCGCAAAGCAAAAGCTCAATTCCGTTTCTGCCTATTTCGCCAATTCTCGTAAGGTCCATCATAAGACTGTCAATAGGCGATACGTCAAGCTTAAAGTCGCCCGAGTGAAAAACTACTCCAACCGGAGTTTTAAGCGAGATGGCGCAAGCGTCTGCTATCGAATGGTTTACGTGAATGAACTCTGCCTTAAAAACACCGAGGCTGATAACGTCACCCGCCTCAACCGTGTAAAGATCGGGATCGTATCCCGGTTTTATCTCATCAAGCTTTCCCTCGATAATTCCAAGCGAAAGCCTCGTTCCGTAAATCGGAACGTTTATCTGCTTCAAAACGTACGGAATAGCTCCTATATGGTCCTCGTGACCGTGTGTTATGAGTATTCCTCTTATCTTGTCTGCGTTTTTTACAAGATAGCTTATATCGGGAATTACGAGGTCAACGCCAAGCATATCCTCGTCGGGAAATCCCATTCCCGCATCTATTACTACTATATCGTCTCCGTATTCAAATACGGTTATATTTTTACCGATTTCTCCAAGACCTCCGAGCGAGAAAACCCGAAGCTTGCCTGCTTTATCTATCTTTGTTTTTTCTCTATTCATTTCTTTCCTTTCTATATATTTTATCATCATCTGAAAATCACCCAAAAAAGAAGCATAACTAAAACACCAAGCGAAAAAGAGGCTGCGTGCCACCTTTTAGAATAAAAAAATCTTCTTTTCCTTGGTAAAAAATTTTCGTCAATGATTTTATTGGCCTCTTCAATCATTTTGCGAGAAGCCCCGTCGCCGTCCTTTGCATCAGAGCGCAAAACGAAATACGCCTCTTCAAAATTTTTGCTCCCCATATTTTTAAGATAGATTACCCTTTTCTGATATCCCCTCATAACACCATATTCCTTTTTTGTGGATTATAGACGCAGGGCGGAAAAATTATTCTCTTTTTCTATAAAAAGGTAAAATCTAAAAAGGCGCAAAAATCACCTTAACCGAGAAATTTTTGGTTTCGGCAAAACGGCTTTATTCTTTTTTGTGTTATGTAACCTTATTTTCTTCCGAAAAGTCTTCCGAAGAAGCCAACCTTCTTTGCAGGCTCTTCCAGGATTTCAACCTCGATTTCGGGAGCGGGCTCTTCTGCGGGAGCTTCTACGGGCTCTGCCACAGGAGCAGGCTCTTCTGCCTTAGTCTCTTTGGCGGCTTCGGGAGCAGCTGCGAGCTTGCTCTCTACCTTCTCGCGAATTTCCTTTGTAACTCTCTTTTTCTTCTTCTTTTCGGGAACGATAACGTCATAGCTATCGTCAAGAAGATCGTCGATTGAAATATTGAAGAGTATCTTCATTTCAAGGAGCTTTGCAACCTCGGGATAGGACTGACCTGACTCCCACTTATAAACTGCCTGACGGGAAACGCCAACCGCGCTTGCAAACTCATCCTGTGTCAAGCCTTTCATTTTTCTGAGTTTAACGACTTTTTCCTTAAACGTCATTTTCTTATATCTCCTTTATATGTTTGTTGCGTAAATATTTGTTTACTTTTGTTCTATATAGCTTGCGTACGTCGGAGAGTCTATTCTCCAACCAAAGCTTTCTTCGACAAGGTCGATTTCAAGCTCTCTTATCTGATAAGCGTCACCCCGTGTCACTTTAACGTCTATTTTAACGGTGACAATTTTGCCCTTTGAGCCAAGAACCTCTATCGTGTCGAAAAGATATTCGACCGTATCGCGAAGAAGAACGGTATACTGCGAGTATACCATAAGAGCCTCGTCGCCCTGATAGTATCTCGTGTAAATTCTTCCGTTTTCCTCGATGGAGGAGGTGAGAACGTTCTTTTTTATATGGTCGACGTATGAGGTCGAGAAGACCGCCTCGCACCTTGCTATAATATCGGAAAAGCTTTCTATTCCGTACTCTTCAAGGCTTCTTTGGTCTGCGGGGTAGTATACTCCGCTCTGGTATCTTGGGTCTTCGACAAATGCAATTCCCTCGCCCCAGATAATATCGTTCAAAGTAGCGGAGCTTTTAATCAAGTATTCCGCTTCGCTCTTTACAACCTCTGCGTCATATTCGCGGTCTTTTTCTTTTCCGCAGGACACCGTAGTAAAGAGCGTTGCGACAATAACTAAAAATAACAGTAATTTTTTCATCTTTTCTTAAAATCAGAAGCTTTCTTCTTCGCTAAGCTCAGCCTTTTCGGGCTTCTTTTCCTCTGTTGTTTGAGTTTTTTCAAGCTCCTTTTCGGCGGCCTCGCTCGCTTCCTCGATTTCCTCGGCGCGTTCAAGTCTTGCTACGTTGTTTATATACGCTCCTTCTGCGGGACGCATTATAATAACACCCGTTGCGGTTCTCGAATAAACGCTGATGCCCTCAACCGAGGTTCTGATGATAACACCGTCGTTGGTTATAAGCATTACGTCGTCATCGTCTGCTACCGTTGTGATAGCGGCAAGCTTACCGGTCTTGTCTGTGATATTCTGGCAGCATACACCGCGTCCGCCTCTGTGCTTCATCTCACGGAAGTCGGAGAACTCCGTTCTCTTACCGAGACCGTTTTCGGTGATGGTGAGAAGCTTCTTCGTATCGTCAACAACGGCAACGCCTACGACGTAATCGTCGCCTTGGAGCGTAATACCGCGAACTCCGCGCGCGCCCCTTCCCATACTTCTTACGTTGTTCTCTTCAAATCTTACCGCAAGTCCCTCGCGAGTTGCTATAATAAGGTTTTCATCACCCTTAGTATGTCTTACGAAGATAAGCTCGTCGCCCTCGTCAAGACTTATCGCTATCTTTCCGGCGCGTCTCTGATACTCAAACTCGGAAAGAAGAGTTCTCTTGATTACACCGCGCTTTGTTACCATCGTTAAGAATTCACCGTCGGTAAACTCTGCAATAGAAATAATAGCGGTAACGGTCTCTCCCTCGCCAAGATCTATAATGTTGGTAAAGAACGTGCCTTTTGCAGTTCTTCCCGCCTCTGGTATTCTGTACGCTTTCTTTGCGTATACTCTTCCCTTGTTCATAAAGAAGAAAAGATATGCGTGGCTGTTTACAACAAGAACGTTCTCAACGAAGTCCTCTTCCTTGGTCGTCATACCGATAATTCCCTTACCGCCGCGGTTCTGAGCGGAGTAAACGTCAGCTCTCTGTCTCTTTATGTAGCCGGTATGGCTTACGGTAATAACGCAGGTGTGTCTTTCGATAAGGTCTTCAAGGTCGATTTCCTCGGTAGCCTCGACAAGCTCGGTTCTTCTCTTGTCACCGAATTTTGCCTTTGCTTCGAGAAGCTCGTTTTTGAGAATTTCCTTAATCTTATTTTCGTCTGCAAGAATTGAGTTGAGCTCTGCAATAAGCGCTTCAAGCTTTGCAATTCTGTCCTCAACCTTTTGTCTTTCAAGACCTGAGAGCTTACCGAGCGTCATATCCACGATAGCCTGCGCCTGCGCCTCGGAAAGACCAAATCTTTCGATAAGCTTTTCCTTTGCGGCGGGGATAGACTCGCTCTTTTTGATTATTGAAATAACCTCGTCGATATTCTCGGTTGCAATTCTGTAACCTTCGAGGATATGCTTTTCTCTCTCGGCTTTTTCAAGGTCGAACTCGCATCTTCTCTTAATAACGCTTTCCTGGAACTTGATATATTCGTCAAGAATTGCGCCAAGAGAAAGAGTTTTAGGCTCGCCGTTTACGATAACGAGCATATTTACCGAGCAGGTGTCTTGGAGCTGAGTATACTTATAAAGCTGGTTGAGGATTACCTCTCCGTTCGCCTCTCTCTTATACTCAACTACAATTCTCATACCGCCTCTGCCCGACTCGTCGCGAAGCGCCGTAATTCCCTCGATTTTCTTATCTTTTACAAGGTTAGCCATACTTTCAATAAGCATTGACTTATTAACCATATAAGGAATTTCGGTGAAAATTATTCTTCTGTGCTCGTCGTCAACGGTAGCTCTCGCGCGGACGTAAACCTTACCTTTACCGGTTTCGTATGCGTCTCTTATTCCCTTTGAGCCGTAAATGATAGCTGAGGTCGGGAAATCGGGGCCCTTTATATATTCAAGAAGCTCGTCAACCGTACACTCGGGGTTATCTATTCTGTAAATCGTTCCGTCTACAACCTCGGAAAGATTGTGAGGGGGAATGTTCGTAGCCATACCTACGGCAATACCAACCGAGCCGTTTACAAGCAGGTTCGGAAATCTTGACGGCAAAACAACGGGCTCGTCTCTTGTATTGTCGAAGTTTCTTGTCATTGGAACGACCTTTTTCTCAATGTCGCTCATCATAAGGTCGGCGATTTTGCTCATTCTCGCCTCGGTGTAACGGTAAGCGGCTGCTCCGTCACCGTCAATGTTGCCGAAGTTTCCGTGACCTTCTACAAGAGGATAACGGAGCGAGAAGTTCTGCGCCATTCTTACCATCGCCTGATATACGGCGGAGTCACCGTGAGGATGGTATCTACCGAGAACGTTACCGACCGTTGTCGCCGATTTTCTGAACGGCTTATCGTAGGTAAGATGGTCCTCGTACATAGCGTAGAGAATTCTTCTCTGACCGGGCTTCATACCGTCTCTTACGTCGGGAAGAGCACGGGAGGTAATAACGCTCATAGAATACTCTATAAACGAGGTCTTTACCTCTTTTTCCATATCTCTTATTTCAATTTTCTGTTGTGGAAATTCTATGTCGGAAGATTTGTAATTATGTTCCATATTTCTTTTCCTTGCTTATATATCAAGATTTTCAACGAATTTAGCATTCTGCGAGATAAACTCACGTCTTGGCTCTACCATATCACCCATAAGAACCGAGAATGTTTCGTCACACGCTATCGCGTCGTTAATATCTACTTTAAGAAGCGTTCTTCTCTCGGGGTCCATTGTTGTTTCCCAGAGCTGCTCGGGGTCCATTTCACCAAGACCCTTATATCTCTCTGCTTCAACTCCGACACCGCCAAGCTCTTCTATATATTTATCTCTTTCTGCATCGGAGAAAGCATAGCGGAGCTGCTTACCCTTGTGAACCTTATAAAGAGGCGGTTGTGCAAGATAAACGTGTCCCTCTTCAATAAGAGGTCTCATATGACGGAAGAAGAAGGTAAGAAGAAGAATTCTGATGTGTGAGCCGTCGACGTCGGCATCGGCCATTATAATGATTTTACCGTATCTCAATTTAGATATATCGAAGTCCTCGCCGATACCGCAGCCAAGCGCCTGAATAATAGGAATAAGCGACGTATTTGCATAAACCTTATCAAGTCTTGATTTTTCTACGTTAAGAACCTTACCGCGAAGCGGCAGAATTGCCTGGTATCTACTGTCGCGTCCGTCCTTTGCAGAGCCTCCCGCGGAGTCTCCCTCTACAAGATAGACCTCAGTAAGTCTTGCTTCCTTTTCGTTACAGTCGGCAAGCTTGCCGGGAAGAGTTGAAATTCCGTCAAGAACGTTCTTTCTTCTCGCAAGGGCTCTTGCTTTTCTTGCCGCCTCTCTTGCTCTGTTAGCTTCAAGAGCCTTTTCTATAATAAGCTTTGCTTCTGCGGGATTTTCTCCGAGATACTCTTCAAGCTTTACAGAAACTATCGAATCAACGAGAGTTCTTATCTCACTGTTACCGAGCTTTGCTTTCGTCTGGCTCTCAAACTGCGCGTCGGTGAGCTTTACCGAAATTATAGCAACAAGTCCCTCACGTACGTCCTCACCCGAAAGTGTATCGTCGCCCTTTAAGATGCCGGCCTTTCTTGCATAGTTATTAAATGCTCTTGTAAGCGCCGTCTTAAATCCCGTTTCGTGAGTTCCGCCCTCAATAGTTGACATATTGTTAGCAAATGAAACGATAGTTTCGTTATAGCTATCGTTATACTGCATTGCAACCTCAGCGATAGATCCGTCCTTTTCACCCTTCATATAAATTACGTTCTTGTGAATAGGAGTTCCTCTCTTTTCGCTGTTGAGAAATTCAACGAAGGAAACAATACCTCCCTCGTAGTGAAGAACCTCTTCTCTTTCCTGACCGGGTCTTAAATCCTTTAATACTATTTTTACACCTGCATTAAGGAAAGACTGCTCTCTCATTCTCGTAAGAATGGTTTCATAGTCGAAAACCGTTTCCTCAAATATTGTAGGGTCGGGCTTAAATCTTACGAAAAGACCGTGCTTATCTCCGCAATCACCCTCGCAGGTAAACGGTCTTTTAACCATACCGCGCTCAAATCTCTCGGTATATCTTTTGCCGTCTCTGTGGTTGGCAACCTCAACCCACTCGGAAAGTGCGTTAACAACCGAAGCGCCAACACCGTGAAGACCGCCCGCAATTTTATATCCCTCTCCGCCGAATTTACCGCCTGCGTGAAGAACGGTATAAACTACTTCAAGAGTAGGAAGTCCAAGCTTTTCGTTCATACCTGAGGGAATTCCTCGGCCGTTATCCTCAACGGAAACGCTGTTATCCTCCCAAATAGTTACGGTAATGCTTTCGCAATGACCGGCAAGAGCTTCGTCTATTGAGTTGTCAACAATCTCGTATACGAGATGATGAAGACCTTTTATAGAGGTTGTACCTATGTACATACCCGGTCTTTTTCTTACAGCTTCAAGTCCTTCAAGAACCTGTATTTGACTGTCGTCATATCCGTTTTTTGTAATCTCTTTGTTTTCCATCTCAAACTTCCTTATTTGTTATTTTCATCTGAATAAAAATTATTTTCAATTCTCTGCTTTAATCCAATTGTAGAAATTCTTGAAAGTCGAACCTTTTCTTCATTATCCTTTTCGCAAAGAATAAATGCTCGCGGAAGATCCTGGTCGGTGTATTCCACCTTGCCTTCCTTTTGCTTTTTGTTTATAAATTTTTTTGTTATTTTTGATACGGTTGAGGTATCCAAATCGAAAATTCCTATAATATTTTCTTTTTTTATACTTACACCGTTACCTATATGAAGATACATAATAAATTAAGTGTATTCTCCCATAATTACTTTGATTTTGTTTTCTATTTTCTCTTCGTCGTATTCCTTCTCGCAAGAGGTTATAATTATCTGCCTTTCGGAAAAACCGTCAAGCACGTATTTTTTTCTCTTCTCGTCAAGCTCAGATAATACGTCGTCGAACAAAAACACGGGATATTCACCGCAAATATCTCGGTTTACCTCACCCTCGGCAAGCTTCATCGCAAGAACTATCGACCTTTGCTGACCTTGCGAAGCATAAAGCCTTGCCAAAACGCCGTTAATATTTATTTTAAGGTCGTCTCTTTGAATTCCAAAAAGAGAGCTTCCCACAATTTTTTCTCTTTCTATCTCGCGGGTAAAGATTTCTTTATACCTTGAAAAAATCTCTTCTCTATCATATAAATTTTCTTCTATTTCACTTTTATAGGATATTTCTACGTCTTCTTTTCCGTCGGAAATTTCCTTTACTATCTTTTTAACGTACAAATTTAACTTTTCTACGTATTCTTTTCTCATTAAGTGAATAAAAGAAGCGTATTCCGCCATATAATATGACCACGATATAAGCTCGTCTTTATCAATTTCAAGTCCTTTGGACGCAAATTTCAAAAGACAGTTACGGTTTTCAAGAGCTTTTTTGTAATTAGCGTAATAATTTATATAAACGTCATAGCACTGACCTATCGCAACGTTAAGAAAGGCTCTTCTTTTTTCAGGGCTTTCCTTTACTAACAAAAGGTCGTCGGGATAAAACAGAACAGCCTTAAAGCTTCCTATCATATCCTTTATTTTTTCTATCTTGTACCCGTTCTTTTTTCTTCTTCTTTCTTTACCGAAAAAAGCATATTCAAGACTGTTTTTACCGGTCTTATCCTGATATTCGATAGAAATGCGAAATCCGTCAGTACCAAATCTTACAAGCTCTTTTTCTTCCGAAGCTCTGTGAGATTTTCCTCTTGCAAAAATATAAATTCCCTCAACGGCATTAGTTTTACCTTGCGCATTGTCACCGTAAAGTAAATTAACACCGTTTGAAAAATTTATTTCACATTCTTTTATATTTCTGAAATTTTCTGCCTTAAAGCTTTTAATTACCATTACTTTTCATTCATTCTGACAGGCAAAATCATATATAAGTAATTGAAGTCGTCGTTCTTTTCCTTCGGCTCAATTGTAATTGCCTGCGTTGCTGATTTAAGAGAAATGAGAATTTCCTCGCCCTCTGCTACTCTTATACTGTTTATAAGGTAACGGCAGTTAAATCCTATCTCTATATCCTCACCCTCGTGACTGCATTCCATTTCGTCAAGAACCTTACCGTTTACAGAGGTTGAAGAAAGATTAAAGGTATCCTCTTCAATCTTAATTTTAACGTAGCTCTTTCCGCTTCCCTGAATTTTTTCTTCTGCAATAATATTAGCTCTTTCAAGGCCGGATAAAACTCTTTCTCTGTTTACCGAAACGAAAATTTCATTTTCCTTCGGAATAATTCTGTTGTAATCGATATAATCTGCATCAATAGTTCTTGTAAAGAACGTAATATCGTCGCATTTTATAATTGCGTGCTTTCTTGAAATATAAACCATACACTTATATTCTTCGTCATCAGGAAGAATTTTAGATATTTCAGAAAGCGCGTGTCCGGGAATTATAAATGAAAACTCAATAGCTTCATTTTTATCAACAAGAGAATTTATCTCACAGCCGATATTACACTTGGAAAGAGTAAAGCTGTCGCAGGAAACAACCTCCATACCCTCGTTGTTAATCTTGAAATAAGAGCCCATAAGCATAGCTCTGTTATCCTGAACGGCAATTGAGTGAGTTACCTTGCTTATAGCCTTTTTAAGAAGGCTTGAAGATACCTCAAAGCCCCTTTCACTTATAAGCTCGGGAAGATTAGGGAAATCCTCTCCCTTTGCCGCAAAGATAGAAAAGCTTGCCTTTCCGCAGGTAATTTCGCAGTTGAGCTTTTCATTTATATCAATAGTTATTTCATCGTCGGGAAGAACCTTTATTGTTTGGAAAAGTCTCTGTGCGTTTATAATAAAGCTTCCTTCTCTTTCGATATCGGTTGGGGTAAAGGTTGCTCTTATACCCTTATTCATATCGTAGGTTGAAATTCTTACCTGACCGTCTTCTATCGTCTCGATAAGGACACCCTCTATTGAGGTTATAGTGTTTTTATTTGAAACCGTTCCCATAGCAGGGGTTAAAACATTCATAAATACCGATTTATGTACCGTAAATTTCATTTTCGTTTCCTTTCTTTCCCGGAGGGACAATACATACTTATTGATTTTTTAGTAATATTAGTAGTAGTGGTTGTTGAAATGTTGATAACTCCTTTTTCGGTTGAAAAATAAGGAAAAACAAGAGTTTAATTTCAAAATTTTTTTGTTGAAAATCGGTTAGTTTGAAAATAAAATTTTTTAACAAAAAATCAAACGTTTTTTCAACGGTATTTTATTAACATTTCAACACAAAATTGTTGATAATCAGTTATTGTTTTTTATTTCTTTAATGAGGTTTTTAATTTCAAGGCCCGTATTCTTCTTTGTTTTGATATGGTCCTCTATTTTTTTGAATGAAGAAATAACTGTCGAATGGTCTCTGTTGAAAATCTGACCTACCTCTGTTTGAGAAAGATTAGTAAGCTTTCTCAGTATGTAGATAGCAACGTGGCGGGCGTTTGATATATTCTCTGTTCTCTTATTGGATTTCAAATCCTCTATTGAAATTCCGTAATGAAGAGAAATAACCGAGAGAATTTTTTCTACCATTACCGCGGTCGGAAGATTTCCCGGGTCAATAAAAGAGATAGCCTGGTCGATAGCCTCTTTTGTTACCGGCCTTTTTTCTATTGAGAAAATTGCGTGAAGCTTTTTCAAAACTCCCTCAATTTGTCTTATATTCTTTTGAAGTCTTTCCGCAATATAATCAACGTGGTCGTTTGATATAAGAAGATCAAGGGCGGAAGCCTTTTTCTTTATAATAGCGGTTCTGAGCTCAAAGCTCGGCGGTAAAACCTCGGCAATAACGCTTCCCTCAAATCTTGTGCGAAGCCTTTCTTCAAGAGGCTGAATATCCTTTGGAGGACGGTCACTTGTAAGAATTATCTGCTTGTCCGCTTCAAAGAGAGTTGAGAAGGTGTGGAAAAACTCCATCTGCGTTGCTTCCTTACCCGCAATAAACTGAATATCGTCGATAAGAAGAACGTCCGTCTTTCTGTATTTTTCCTTAAAAGCAACCGTTTCGTATTTTGCAATAGACTCTATCATTTCATTCATAAAGTCCTCGCAGGTCGTGTAAACGATTTTAAGAGAGGGATGAGTTTTTCTCATCTCATTCAATACCGCAAAAAGAAGGTGCGTTTTTCCAAGTCCCGAATGTCCGTGAATGAAAAGAGGGTTGTAGCAGGTAGGAAATTTAGCAACACCAAGGCAGATAGCCTTAACGAATTTGTTTGAATCACCCTCAACGAAGTTCTCAAAGGTGTATTCTTCCTTTGTAGGTGTATTGTTAATTATATTGTTTATTTCCTTAATTCTCTCTTCGTCTCTTGTCTTAGGAGGAATAATAGGCTCGGGGTCGTCAATTGTAATAACCTCCGAAAAATTCTCCGGCGCGGTTATCTCTATTTCAAGCTTAAAGCCAATAACCTCTTCAAGAGCATTGGATATTATATCCTTATATCGTTTGAGAAGCGTTGTTTTTCTTAAATTTGTAGGAGTTCTAAAAACCGCTTTTTCTTCGGTTAAGGAGATAAGCTCAAAATTTCCAAACCATAAATTAAAGCACGACGGAGCGGGCAATTTACTCTCTATAATTTCGAGCATCAGGGCAGTTATTTCATTAAGTTCGCTCATTCTGATTCCTTTCCTTTTTAAGCTTGTTTTTGTAAAAAGTGTATAGTTATAGCTTTTTTATATATATTATACTATATTATAACATATATATAAGAAAAAATCAACAAAAATTTCAAAGTCTTTTAGATTTTCCTTTGAAAAATAACGAAAAAATAAATCCAACCATAAGAGCGGTTGAGCAACCTACCGCAGAAGCGGTAAAAGAGCCCGAAAGAACACCCATAAATCCCGTCTCGTCGATCGCTTTTTTTACTCCCTTTGCAATAATTCCGCCATATCCGAGAAGAGGAACGGAAACTCCGCAGCCCGAAAGATTAAAAAGAGGCTCAAAAGCTCCGACAGCTCCTAAAAATACACCAAAAATGACGAAAGAAACTAAAATTTTAGCAGGTGTGAGCTTCGTTTTATCTATAAGAATTTGAGCTGCAACGCAAAGAAGTCCGCCAACGAGAAAAGCAAGAAGAGATTTTACCAACATATAAATACTCCTAAAAATCAGATGAAATGTGGATTATAGGCGCAACACCGAGAATATTTTGCCCCTGCATAACGCTCGTAGGGCTCATAAGAGCGCCCGTCGACATAAACAAAATGTTTCTATATTTACCGTCGAGAAGATTTGGAATAAAGTGAGATGCGAGCACAGAGGCGGAGCAACCGCACCCCGAAGCGCCTGCGTGAACGTCGGATTTTGTCTTGTCGTAAAGAAGGTTTCCACAGTCGAGGTGTTGAAGAGGGGCAAGACTTATATCCTTTTTCATAAGCTCCTCAAAAATATGAGAGCCTATCTCTCCGAGGTCACCCGTGACAACTAAATCAAAATCCTTTGGTGAAAAGCCCGAAATCATAAAATAGGTGTAAAGGGTATCAAAGGCGGCTCTCGCCATAGCCGCGCCCATATTTGATGCGTCCTTTGTAAGACCGTCGACAATTTTACCTATCATTCCGTCGAGAATTTTGACACGCCCCCCTTCTCCAAGCAAAAAAGCGCCCGAAGCAGTAGCGGTCCACTGTGCCGTCGGTGTCCTCTGTCCGCCGTATTCTATCGGTGTTCTAAACTGTCTTTCTGCCGCCGAGTTGTGCGAGGTTGTGACGGTTGCGCCAACCGAAATATCCCCGTTTTTAATTAAAGAGGAAAGGAGAAGAAGCGCTTCCGTGCAGGTTGAGCAGGCGGAATAAAGCCCAATATAGGGAATTCCAAAGGAATATAGACCGCCCGACGAGGCAACACACTGGTTTTCGAGGTCTCCTGCAAGTAAAACGTCAACGTTTTGTGAAGAAAAGTTTGCTTTTTTCAAGGCAAGATTAAGCGAAATTCTGCCCATTTCTCCCTCTGCGAGCTCCCACGTGCTCATTCCGAAGCGGTCTGTGTCGTCGCAAAAGTCAAAGCTTTCGCCAAGAGGACCGCGTCTCTCCTCGTATCCGCCGACTGCCGCCCAGGATAAAAAAGAGGGCGCGTTGTTTCCAAAATTCAATATTTTTCTCATATCAAGCCACCAAAGTATAAATATAGTAGATAAAGCCGTATGCCGTTCCCGCAAGGGTAGAGTAAAGTATTACCGGCCCTGCGACCGTGAATATTCCCTTGCCTACACCGGCAATAAACCCCTCGCTTCTCGTGTCAATTGCTGACGAGGTGATAGAATTTGCAAAGCCCGTCACCGGCAGAAGAGTGCCTGCGCCTGCGTGCCTGCCCAGAACGTCGAAAAACCCAAGAGCTGTTGAAAGTGCCGAAAGAATTATATAGGTAACCGTAACGAGAGTATAAGAGTTAGTCTCGGAGACGCCAAGCTTCATATAAAGTGCGGCAAGCCACTGCCCTATAAAGCAAATAAGACCGCCTACAATGAATGCCTTTGCCGAGTTTTTGAATATTTTTGATTTTGGCAGGTGCTTTTCTACGAGCTTTTCGTAGTCACAGCTTTTTTCTGTTTTCATAAAAAACCTCTTAATTTTTCTTGAAAATAGTATATACTTCAAAACGAAATTTATACTTATTTGAAACTCTTTATCATAAACCTTATAAAAAGTGTTGAATATTGTAAAAAAGTGTGCTAAAATAAAAATAATAAAATCGGAGGTTCATTATGGCAAACGAATGGTACGGAAATAATGACGAAAACGGAGAGGAATACGCCTTTCAAACGATTGGAAGAAACGGAAGACCTAAAACTATCGTGTGGTCGCTCGCTTCGTTTATTATGGGCTTAATTGCGGTTTTCACCTGCTTTTTCGGCTGGTCAAGCCTTGTTCTCGGCGCTCTTGCAATAGTTTTTGCAATTATCTCGCGAAGAATGCTCGGATATTTTGACGGTCGCTCCATTGCCGGACTTATCCTCGGTATTTTCGGAGTGGTTTTCGGCACGAGTATGATAATATACGCGCTCTCAATAGACGAGGAGGACCAGAAGTATATCTGGGACTGGATTAAGCAGATGTTTCAGGATATAGAGGAGGGCGGAGGCACAAGCCTCTGATTTTCCCATAAAAACAAAAACACGCTACGTTTCACTTTCGTGACGCATAGCGTGCTTTTTTATTTTCCATAATCTATAAATCAAATAGAGAGAAGAATTTCCTCTACCTTTGCGAGAGCCTCGCCTATCTTGTCGAGGTCGCGTCCGCCGCTCATTGCGCTGTCGGGACGTCCGCCGCCCTTACCGCCACAAATAGCAGAAATCTCACGGAGAATGTTGCCTGCGTGCGCGCCTGCCTTTACCGCCTCAGCGCCTGCTGCCGCAACGAAATTAAGCTTTCCGTCGGACACTGCCGCAAAAACCGCTACACCGTCGGCAAACTTGGCCTTAACTGTGTCACAAAGTCCTCTTGCACTGTCGGGGCGAGCCTCGATTTGCGCTGTGAGAAGCTTAAACTTTCCTACCGTTTTGATATTTTCAAGAAGAGACTGGGTTTTAAGCTCTGCAAGCTTTGCGTTTGCCGCATCAAGCTCCTTTTTGGTTTCCTTTATTTCTGCCTGAACCTGAGACGCCTTTTTAGCTATTGTGTTAGGGTTCTGAGCTTTAAGCTCCTTTGCGGTTTCCAAAATGAGCTCGTCGCGCTCGGAGAGAAGCGCAAGAACGCCAAGACCTGTTGTTCCTTCAATTCTTCTTACACCTGCCGCAACGGAGGATTCCGAAATAATCTTGAAAAGACCTATCTCGCCCGTCGAAGAAACGTGTGTTCCGCCGCAAAGCTCGACGGAAGATGAGCCGATGCTTACAACTCTTACCTTGTCACCGTATTTCTCACCGAAAAGAGCCATAGCGCCCTTTTTGCGAGCGGTGGCAATATCCGAAACCTCGGTAGCGCAGCTTTCTGCCAAAAGTATATTTTTGTTTACAATTGCTTCAACCTCGGCAAGCTCTTCCTTTGTCATTGCCGCAAGGTGAGAGAAGTCGAAACGAACTCTGTTTTCATCAACGTAAGAGCCTGCCTGCTCAACGTGAGTTCCGAGAACTGCGCGCAGAGCCGCTTGGAGAAGATGGCACGCCGAGTGGTTTCTTTTTATAGCAAGGCGGCGAGCCGTGTCAATTTTAAGAGTGAGAATATCCCCGACCTTGATGCTTCCCGCATCGATTTTAACCTCGTGGATATAAACGTCGTTTACCTTTTTGGTATCAAGAACAGTAAGGGTTGCTTTGTCGGAGAGGATAACACCCGTGTCGCCTACCTGACCGCCTCCCTCGCCGTAAAATACGGTTTTATCAAATACGAGAGAGCACTCGCCCTCGCTAAGCTCGTCAATAAGCTCGCCGTCCTTGATGATGGAGAGAAGAGTTGCCTTGCACTCTGTGTTATCGTATCCGAGAAACTCGGTCTTTTTCATTGAAGAGATAAGGTCGCGGGAGGAATCCGACCAGCCTGAAATATTGCCTCTTGCCGCTCTTGCTCTCGTCTTCTGCTCGTTCATAAGAGCCGCAAATTCGTCCTCGTCTATTGAAAGAGCCGCCTCCTCTGCGATTTCGCGTGTGAGGTCTACGGGGAAGCCAAAAGTATCGTAAAGCTTGAATGCGTCAGCGCCCGAAATAGTCTTTTCTGCCTTTGCCTTCGTTTCTTCGATAATTGAAGAGAGAATTCCGAGACCTGCGTCTATCGTTGCGTTAAATCTTTCCTCTTCAAGCACTACGACGCGAAGCACGTAATCGCGCTTTTCTTTGAGCTCGGTGTACGCGTTTTCGTTTTGAGATATAACTATCTTGCAAAGCTCTTCAAGGAACATTCTGTTGATGCCGAGAAGCTTTCCGTGGCGACAAGCTCGGCGGAGAATTCTGCGAAGCACGTAGCCTCTTCCCTCGTTTGACGGGATAACACCGTCCGAAATCATAAAGGTTGCGCTTCTTATGTGGTCGGTTACAACTCTTATCGAAATATCGTTTGCGCGGTTGTCGCCGTACTTTTTGCCGGAAATCTCGCACACCGTGTCAAGAATTTTACGAACTGTATCAACCTCAAAGAGGTTGTCAACACCCTGCATAACGCAAGCGAGACGTTCAAGTCCCATACCGGTATCTATATTCTTCTGAATAAGCTCCGTGTAGTTGCCCGCACCGTCGTTATTGAACTGCGAGAAAACGTTGTTCCAGATTTCCATAAATCTGTCGCAGTCACAACCGGGCTTACAGTCGGGAGAGCCGCAGCCGTATTTAATTCCTCTGTCAAAATAAATCTCCGAGCAAGGACCGCAAGGACCGGAGCCGTGCTCCCAGAAGTTATCTGCCTTGCCAAGCTTTACTATATGCTCCTCGGGCACTCCAACCTTGTCGCGCCAGATGGTATAAGCCTCGTCGTCGCCCTCGTATACGGACGGCCAGAGAAGCTCCTTTGGGATTTCGAGAGTGCCGTTAAGGAATTCCCACGACCAAGCGATAGCCTCGTCTTTGAAATAATCTCCAAACGAGAAGTTGCCGAGCATTTCAAAATACGTGCCGTGACGGGCGGTGTGGCCAACTCTGTCAAGGTCGGGTGTTCTTATACATTTTTGGCAGGTGCACACGCGGTTTCTCGGCGGCTTTTCCTCGCCGGTGAAGTATTTTTTCATAGGCGCCATTCCCGAGTTTATGAGAAGGAGCGATTTATCGTTGTTTGGTATAAGCGAAAAGCTCGGAAGTCTGAGATGTCCCTTGCTCTCAAAGAAAGCTAAGAACTTTTCGCGAAGGTCGTTAAGCGAAGTCCATTTCATTTTGTTTTTTCCTCTTAATTTATATATTTACATACAAAGTTATTATATCATAAGGGCGAGCCGAAAGTCAATAGCGGAAAAGGGTTTTTGAGAATAAAAAAGCGGTGTCGAATATTTCTTTTATATTATGAGAAAAATTTACCGAGTAAGGATATCTTTTTCGTCTAAAAAAGGAATTTTCCAATTGACAACGAGGCGAATATATATTATAATGATTACATAAAGAAAATAAAAGGTGGATACAAAATGCAGATGACGTTAAGATGGTACGGCTCAAAGCACGATACCGTTACATTAAAGCAAATTCGTCAGATACCCGGAGTAAAGGGAGTTATCACAACTCTTTACGATACACAGCCCGGCGAGGTCTGGACAAGAGAGAGAATTCGCGCAATGAAGGAAGAGGTCGAGGCTGCGGGACTTGCCGTTGCGGGCATTGAGAGCGTTAACGTTCACGATGCTATCAAAACCGGCGCGCCCGACAGAGATATGTATATCGACAATTATATCACCTGTCTTGAAAACCTCGGCAAAGAGGATATTCACATGGTGTGCTATAACTTCATGCCGGTGTTTGACTGGACGAGAACGGAGCTTGCAAGAGAGAGGGCTGACGGCTCAACCGTTCTTGCATATACGCAAGAGGCTGTTGACAACCTCGTTCCCGAAAAAATGTTCGAGTCTATCGCATCGGATATGAACGGCTCGGTAATGCCCGGCTGGGAGCCCGAGAGAATGGCAAGGGTTAAAGAGCTTTTCGAAATGTATCGCGATATTGACGATGAGAAGCTTTTTGCAAACCTCGTCTACTTCCTTGAAAGAATAATGCCGACCTGCGACAAGTATGATATAAATATGGCAATTCACCCCGACGATCCCGCTTGGAGCGTTTTCGGACTTCCGAGAATAATTATTAACAAGGAAAACATTCTCCGTATGATGCGCGCGGTTGACAATAGGCACAACGGTGTAACTTTCTGCACCGGCTCATACGGCACGAGCCTTAAAAACGATCTTCCCGATATGATCCGCTCGCTTAAAGGCAGAATTCACTTTGCTCACATAAGAAACCTCAAATTTATCACACCCACAAACTTTGAGGAGGCGGCGCACCTTTCCTCTGACGGAACCTTTGATATGCACGCAATTATGAGAGCTCTTTACGATATCGGCTTTGACGGTCCTATCCGTCCCGACCACGGCAGAATGATATGGGACGAGGTTGCAATGCCCGGCTACGGACTTTACGACAGAGCGCTCGGAGCTTGCTACCTGCAAGGTCTCTGGGAGGCTATCGAAAAGGAAGATAAAGCCGCAAAATGCAAATAAAGGTTTGCAAAAACACTACTTTTTGATTAAACTGCGTGTCTAAACATTTAACGCATTTTAATAAAAACAACACAATTTTCTATTTAAGAAAGGAAAAAGACAATGAAAAAGATTTTAGCACTTATTCTTGCGCTTTCAATGATGTTCGCTCTTGTTTCCTGCTTTGGCGGTGACGATGATGACGTTGTTATCGGTCCTGCAAAAACAACAGTAGAAAACGCAGAGGAATGGAGCGCAGCGTTTGATGCCGATACTCTTGCAACGGCTGCTGTGACAATCACATTCTCCGGAAGCGGTGACGGTAACTCTATCAGCATATCCTCTACAACCGAAACCACAGCAAACAGCATTTATTCTAACCTGGAGTATTCTATGTCTTACGCCGGTCAAGGAAGTATGACTACTAAGGTTGAGACTAACATTACCGATATAGCGGTTGCCGGAACTCTTTCGAGCGGAGTTAGTGAGGGCGATATGCTTGCTATGTACGGCTTGACGGTTGAGTCTCTTGTAAAATGGGCAGGCCTCTTTGATAACGCTACGTACGCTGACGGCAAATACACCATTAAGGGCAATTTCTCTGCAAGCGGAGAAACCTTTGACCCCAACGGCAACGACACCTGTGTAATTGAGTTTGCAAACGGAAAGCTCGCAAAGCTCTCGTTCTCAGCAACAATGGACGGTGATACAACTACAGCATCGTTTGCTTTCTCAAAGTACGGAAGCGTTTCTGCAAAGCCTGTATCTGACACTGTAAAAACTGCTTATGCTAATGCAAAGGCTGCGGTTACAGATGACGTTACGGCAGCATTTGAGGGATTCATGGGACTTCCCGGAGAGAGCGTTAACATCGCTGACGTAAAGGCTATTCTTGCTAAGTTCACAGAAGTCAAGAACTACGCTAACTCTTCTAATAGCAGCTCATTCACTGATGTTGTGATTTCAGAAGACCGGGATCAAACTATGATATACTTCAACGCAGAGGGCGAGACACTTACGCTTAACGGTGCGGCAGTTCCCTGCAAGGCTTTAGGAGTACTCATTGATAATGAAAATGGCACAATTATGCAGCTTTACTTCATGACTGCAAGCGCTATGGTAGATGGCGCAATGAAGATTGTTGACCTTACATACCCCAACGCTCAGTAATCAGACAGTCTGACAAAACTAAATAACAAAAACGCCTCTTGCGGTATAACTGCCGTAGGAGGCGTTTTTATTGTATAACGAAAACCACGCGATAGTCGCGTGGTTCAAAAGAGGTTAACCGATGAAAAGAAATCCTCCAATATGTTATAATAAAGTGACCTGCCAGTCAAAATAAAAAACATATTGGAGGATTTATCTATGAAAAAAGAGAGCATAGACAATAATATTTTAGCACATACATCGTGGAATTGCAAGTACCACATTGTCTTTGCACCAAAGTATAGACGAAAGGTGTTTTTTGAAGAAAAACGGTTGGAGATAAGAGAGATACTTCGGAAACTCTGCCAATGGAAAGGCGTAGAAATAACAGAGGGTGAGGTATGCCCAGATCATATACATATGCTGGTAAGTATCCCGCCCAAAATGAGCGTTTCGGGATTTATGGGCTATCTCAAAGGAAAAAGCGCACTTTTGATTTTTCAAAAGTGGGGCAATATGAAATTCGCCTACCGAAACCGTGAGTTTTGGTGTAAGGGATATTACGTAGATACCGTGGGGAAGAACACGAAAGCAATAAAGGAGTACATAGCAGACCAATTAAAACAAGATAAAGAG
>JAZNCB010000121.1:0-3417 GCA_046156285.1 Eubacteriales bacterium
TGTCTTCCTAAGACCGCTTGGCCTCCGACTTGTATCGACCCCTTGAAGATTATTGAGGAGTACGGTGCAGATGCACTTCGTTTTGCTCTCGCAACCGGCAACGCCCCAGGAAACGATATGAGATTTTCCGACGAAAAAATCGAGGCGGCAAGAAACTTTGCAAACAAGCTCTGGAACGCTTCGAGATTCGTTCTTATGAATCTTACCGAGGACGATGAAACACTTCTCACACTTCCCGGGGAAAGCGAGCTTGCGATAGAGGATAAGTGGATTCTCTCGAAGCTCAATAACCTTATCAAGACGGTAACCGACAACGTTGAAAACTACGAGTTGGGAGTAGCGCTTGGCGAGATTTACTCGTTTACGTGGGACTATTTCTGCGATTGGTATATAGAAATGGCGAAGAGCCGTACCTTTGAGGCAGGTAGTGCGGGAGCGCTTACCGCGAAGAGAGTTCTTCTCTACGTATTGACTAACGTTTTGAAGCTTCTTCACCCTTATATGCCCTTTATCACAGAGGAAATTTATCAGGCTCTTCCTCACACCGACGAGTCGATAATGATTTCGGCTTACCCGAAATACGATGCGACGGCAGATTATTCAAAGGAAGAGGACGACGTAAACAGAATAGTTACTACCATAACCGCTATCAGAGCGCGTCGCGCGGAGATGAACGTACCTCCGTCAAAGAAAGCGAAGCTTTACGTCGTAACCAAATATGAAAACACCTTTGAGCTTACAAGAAAAATTCTTGAAAAGCTCGCATCCTGCTCCGAGGTAATCCTCACCGACAAGTATTCGTCAGACGATGCAGTAATGATTGCAACCGACATTGGCAGCCTTTATATCCCGCTCTCCGAGGTTATCGACTTTGAAAAGGAAAAGGCGAGACTTACAGCTGAAATGAAGAAAAACGACGGTGAAATCGAAAGACTTGAAAAGAAGCTTTCAAACGAGGGCTTCGTAGCAAAAGCGCCCGCGGCAGTAATCGAGGGCGAGAGAGCAAAGCTTGCAAAATATCTTGAAACGAGAGAGGCTCTCACGGTAGCTCTTGCAAAGCTTAAATAATTTTCACCCGCGAGGAAAAGTATGGATTTCAAATTTACAGAAAAAAATCCAATAGAAGAAATCAAAAAAGAAGACGAAGAAATAAGGGTAATTTTTTCGGGCAGCTACGAGGATAGAGAAGAAAACCGAGAGATAGTAATCGAAGAGGGAATTGAAGAAATTGCGGAAAACGCGTTCCGTGATTTTCAGCATCTCGAAAAAATTACTCTTCCGAAGTCCTTAAAGGTTATCGGAGTTTGCGCCTTCTGCGGTTGTAAAAATCTTAAAACCGTAGCTATGGCTGAGGGGCTTTCCGAAATTCAGGACGAAGCCTTTTCCTCCTGCCCGTCGCTTGTATCTGTAACTGTACCGAATACCGTTACGAGAATAGGCGAGGGTGCGTTTGAGGGTTGCGCATCGCTTACCCGTGTCAAATTATCCGAAAATATTTTGATGATAGGCGCAGGCGCATTTGCCTATTGCTTTAATCTTCCGTACATTGAAATTCCCGATAGCTGTATCCTTATAGAATTTAACGCATTTGCATCCTGCTTCTCACTTGAATCGGTCAAGCTCTCGGATAATATGGCGCTTCTTGACGAATCTCTTTTCGAGGGCTGCCGCTCGCTTACAAACGTTGATATGCCGAGAAACCTTACGAGAATAGGCAGACGCGTATTTAAGGGCTGCACCTCGCTTAAAACGGTAATACTTCCGTACGGAGTTATGCACATTGGCTTTGATGCATTTGCAGGCTGCGCTTCTCTTATAAGAATAGCAATTCCGAAGGGCGTTTGCGACGTTGAGGACGACGATATTTTCTCAGGCTGTGACTCGCTTACCGAGATTTCCTTTGGCGGAAGCCGTGAGGCGTGGGAGCTTCTCAACCACGGAAAAACTCTCATGGTTGAGCATAGTGACCTATCTATCGTTACACCCCGTGTAACATTTCTTGATTTGAAGGATGAGAAGAATGAAGTATAAATGCCTTGTTCTTGACCACGATGATACCGTAGTCAGCAGTACGGGTGAAATTCATTTTCCCTGCTTTATGGAATATCTTGAAAAAACAAGACCCCACCTTACAAAAGAGTGGGACCTTGAAACCTATTTCGTAAAGAATTTTTCCCCCGGAATAACCTCTATTCTCCGTGACGAGCTTTCTATGGACGAGGCGGAGATGAAGGAGGAGGTTGACTATTGGGCAAGCTACGTGGAAAACCATATACCGACGGTATATGACGGAATACGGGAGATTGTGTCCGAGTTCCGCTTTCGCGGCGGTCTTATAGTCGTAAACTCGCACTCGCTTCTCAAATACATCGTAAGGGACTGGGAGTACAACAATCTTCCCACCCCCGATCATATTTATTCATGGGATTTGCCCGAGGAGGACAGAAAGCCCTCGCCAAATACAATGTTCGACCTTATGGAAAGGTTTAACCTTTCTAAAAGTGATATAATAGTTGTCGACGACTTAAAGCCCGGATACGATATGGCGCGCTCGGCAGGAGTTGATTTTGCCGCGGCAGGCTGGGGCTACGACGTTCCCGAAATCGAGAGCTTTATGAGGAAAAACTGCGACTACTACTTAAAAACCGTAGAAGAACTGAAAAAAATGCTTTTTTAACCGACGAAAAAACGAGCAGTCAGGCAAAGCCGACCGCTCGTTTTTTGTTTTTCTTTATACAATTGTCTTTCTGAGCCATTCAAGCGTGCATTCTACCATATGCTTTCCGGTTTCAACGCTTGCTTCCTTTGCGCTCTCTGCAAACCACTCGGTGTTGCGCTCGCAACGGGAAAGGTCTACGAGCTCCGGATAAGTTCCCATCATAAGACTGGTCTCCCATTTTCCTGCGTGGTCAAAGCCGCCGCACTTAATCTGTGCGTCAGCACCGATAAGAGGAATAACCTTTATGTATGAGAACGGGTCGTCAGAGCTTCCCATATCCTCGTAATAGGTAGCATAATCGTCGCTGCCCCACCAGCCCTTGCCGAGCTTGTTCTCCATATACTCCATTGTTACCTTTTTAGCTGCCTTGTGGCATGCGATAGTCATAGGCATAAGGGTTGCGCCCTCGGTCTGATGGTGAGCTACAAGGTATATATTCTTGTGACCTGCATCAATCATAGATTTGAGTATGTAGTAAAGGTAATTTACGTAAGCGTCCTCGTCAACGTGGAAGTGGCTGGGCTTCGGAGCGCATACCGCATACGATGCTACACCGTACCAAAGAGGAGGACAAACGACAATTTCCTTTTCTTTTTCAAGCTCTCTCAAACAACCCGTGATAACGAGTGTGTCTGTTCCGCACGAAGCGTGACGTGCGTGGTATTCAAGAGTACCGATTGGAATTACGAACGGGACCT
>JAZNCB010000122.1:0-2463 GCA_046156285.1 Eubacteriales bacterium
GGATTTTGAAAAAACCACTGCAAGTGAAAATATAATATGCGGTAGAAATTCGGTCAAGGAGCTTCTCTCGTCGGGAAAGGATATAGATAAAATCTACGTCCAGCGCGGCGAGCGCGAAGGCTCAATAAAGATGCTCGTAGCAAAAGCGCTTGATAGAAAAATCGTCGTTGTAGATGCCGAGCGCAAAAAGATGGACGAGCTTTCCGGCGGAGTTTCGCACCAGGGAATTTTGGCAATTGTAGCGGAGCAAAACTATTCTACCGTCGATGAGATAATCGAATATGCCGAGAGCCTCGGAGAAAAGCCGTTTGTCGTTATATGTGACGGAGTTGAAGATCCGCACAACCTTGGCGCTATTATAAGAAGTGCCGAGTGTTCGGGAGTACACGGAGTTATAATTCCGAAGCGCCGCGCAGTAGGACTTACGAGTGTAGTTGCAAAATCCTCGGCAGGAGCGCTTGAACATATGCGCGTTGCAAGAGTTTCAAATCTTTCACAAACGATAGATGAATTAAAGGAGCGCGGATTTTGGATATATGCCGCTGATATGGGCGGTGAGGAGTGCTCAACGATAGAATATTCACCGAGCGTTGCCATAGTTCTTGGAAGCGAGGGCTTTGGTATATCAAGGCTCGTTAAGGAAAAATGCGATTTTACAACCTCAATCTCGCTTTACGGCAAGGTAAATTCAATGAACGTATCCTGCGCCGCGGCAGTAATACTTACAGAGGTTGCCCGTCAAAGACATAAAAAACAGTAAAGGAGAGCGCAATGAGCGAAAATAGTAGCTTTTCAAATTCTATTAAGGATATTTTGGATGCGATAAGCCGGGAAAACGAAGAAAATAAGTTGAGCGCTCAGACCGGTGCTGATAGGGAGTCGGCTCTTGTTTTTGACGATACTCCGACAGTAGAAAAGGAAGAGACGCCAAGGGTGGAGTTTACTGTTCTTGAAAAGGAAGAGAAGCCAAAGGAATTTTCCGTCCCCGAGAAATTCGATGCTGAAAAGCACACGGTTTTGCACCGGAAATCCGAAAATGTGCCGAGAGCCTCGGCAGTTTACGTTCCTCGATTTACAGAGGTAAGCGAGCAGTACAGATTTTCGAGCAGCATAAAAACCGCCGCCGCAAAAGTGGTGGATAAAAAAGTCGAAATAGCCACCGACGATAAAATAGACCCAACCTCCGAGGTAGTCGAGGAGACCACCCCGTCTGCCGTTACCGTCAGCATTGGCAAAGGACGTGACGAGGAGCTTACGACGGCTACCAAGGTCTTCAAGTTTGCAGAAAACGACCCACTGCCTACGCAGGAGGAGACCGAGACTGTCTCTTTTATCGCACCGGAGGAAAAACCGGCAGACGATCCCGTCGAGCCAAAAGAAGAGATAGACGAGCCCCGTGATTACAAAATCCCAGACCCCGTTGACGAAGCTCTCGCGCTTTCCGTCTTGCCCACCGCTTCAATAGTGGCAAAAACCGAGGTGGAAGAGGCGGGTGCCGACATAGGTGATAAATCGATTATCGAAAAGAAGAAAAGGGAGTACAAAAACCAGCCCGAAAGAGACGTGTTTAAGGATAATTTCCTTGACACAATAATGAGTGTTAAGGTCAGATTTTTTGCCTCGCTCGCTGTTGCGCTTTTGCTTTTGCTCGTCGAAACACTCTTCGCGTTTGGTGTAAACATTCCGCGTATTCTTAATATGCTCGACGTTGCGGGAGCAATGGCAATTCTTGATATTCAGTTTGTCATAGCGCTCTATCTTCTTGCACTTCCCGAAACGGTAAGAGCCGTCAAGGCGCTCGCACGCAAGAAGCCAACTCCGGAGCTCTTTTTGACACTTTCATTTGCCGTTATAATATTCTATACGGTAGTGATTTCGATAGCTTCCCCCGCAAAATATGCGCTTTTTGGACTTATCTTTGCGATTTTCTCCATAAGCTCGGTAGGCGCAACCTACAATAAAACCATTGCAGACTTTACCGCATTCAAGCGCATCTCGCGCCAAGGCGAGAAAAAGGTCATCGATAATAAGTACACACGCTCACTTGAAAGAGAAAACGCAGCTCTTGACGGAATAGTAGAGGAGCATAAATCCAAAACCGCAAGAGTTTTCAGAACGCTCTTCGTTCCGGATTTCTTTTCTCGCTCGGCAAGAAATACCGAGAGCACGGCAGGCATTGCCCGAGTCTTCGGAATTTCCTTTGGCTCAGCACTTGTCACAGCGCTGGTTTCATTCTTTATTCCGGGCGGACTTGTGAGTGCCGCAACCGCATTTTCGCTTGTATTTATGCTTGCATTGCCCGCGGTTTCGGTATTGGTACATAAGATCCCGTACTTCCACGCCTCGCGTGAGGCAGAGGGCGAGGAGTCGGCAATAATCGGTGAAAAAGCATTGCTTGACTATTCCGCTATTGACGTTGTAACCTTTGAGGACACCGAGGTGTTTGGACATGAGGACGTAACC
>JAZNCB010000123.1:0-4448 GCA_046156285.1 Eubacteriales bacterium
CTTTCACCTTTGTAAGAGGCGAAAGGTCCTATGCAGTTATATGGCATACAAAGGGAGAGGGAGAGCTTTGGCTGCCTCTTTCCAAGGGAGAATTCGTTTACGAGGACGAGCTTGGAGGCGAAAAAATCGCTCCTGATTGCCGCGAGGGCGGCTCTGTGATTCCTATTGCAAAAAGAAGATATATAAGCTGCGAGATGCCGCTTTCCGAGCTTGAAGCGGCACTTACAAAAGCAAGACTTATCTGAAAAGGAAATAATGATGGATAGACTTTTTAAAAGAACAAGCTATGCCAAGGTTACCTATCTTAATAAGCTCTGGGATTTTAAGATTGACCCCGAAGACAAGGGTGTGACGGAGAAATGGTTTGCGAGCTTCCCAAAGGACACCCGCAAAATGATGGTGCCGTCCTGCTGGAATACCGAGTTCGACCTTTTCAGATACAGAGGTGTTGCTTGGTATGCTACCACCTTTGAGGTGGACTCGACGAATATATACCTTAATTTTGACGCGGTTCAAAACGAGGCTGACGTCTACCTTGACGGTGTGCACCTTGGAAACCATTACGGTGGATTTCTTGCATTCGGCTACGAGGTAAACGGACTTGCGCCAGGCGAGCATACGCTAACGGTCAGGGTTAATAACGAGCTTAATGCCGTCGATACTCTTCCCGGTAAGCTGCTTGACTGGTATAATTACGGCGGAATTGCACGCGGTGTTTACGTAAGAGAGCTTTCGGACGCGTGGATACGCGACTGTAAGATTTCCTACGAGCTTGAAAACGACCTCTCCGATGCTCGCGTTTCTGTATCGGCAAAAATCAAGACCTTTTGCGAGACGGAGGAGGAGTTTACCGTTTACATAAACGATGGGCTCGTTTACTCTGAACCTATAAAAATATCGGGCGATGAGGAAATCAAATGCGAATTTCAATTAAAGGACGTTAAGCTTTGGGGAATTTACAAGCCAAATCTTTACACCGTCCGTCTTGCTTACGGCAAGGAAGATATATACGAGCGTATCGGCTTCCGCGAGATAAAGACCTCGGGGCGAGATATCCTTCTTAACGGTGAAAAAATCAAAATCCTCGGTGTAAACAGACACGAGGAGCACCCCGACTTCGGCTTTTCGATGCCCTTTAATCTTATAAAGCGCGATATTGACATTGTAAGAGATATGAACTGCAATGCTATTCGTACAAGCCACTATCCGAACAGCAAGAAAACTTCGGATTACTGCGATGAGATAGGTATACTTTTCTGGTCGGAAATTCCTATGTGGAATATCACCGTAGAGGCTACCGCAAATCCAAAGACGATTGAGCGCGCGCTTTCTATGGAGCGCGAGATGATACTTGAAAACTATCACCACCCGTCAATAATATTCTGGGGTATGCACAACGAGTGTGCGACCGACACCGAAGAGGTGTTCGCGCTAACCGAAAAGATGGTCAAGCTCGCAAAATCCCTTGACAAATCAAGGCTTATCACCTATGCAAGCAACAAAACGAAGCTTGATACAAGACGCGAGATATGCTTCTCGCTTGCTGACGTTGTTTCGGTAAATCATTACATAGGCTGGTACTTCCCCGTTGAAAACGGAGACTGGAACAACTTTATGCAGGAATACGAGGATGTGCTTGCGTCCTGCGACTCCTGTGACAAGCCGTTTATTATGAGTGAATTCGGATATGCGGCGCTTCTTGGCACAAACAGCTTTGATTATAGCCGCTGGACCGAGGATTATCAGGCTGATGCACTTGAATTTACGCTCGGGCAAATTCTTGATAGCGATAAAATCTCAGGCGGTTATATATGGCAGTTTGCCGATATGCACTCCGAGCAAAACGACATTTCCCGCCCGCGTTGCTGCAATAACAAGGGTATTTTAGACGAATACCGCCGTCCGAAAAGAGCATACCGCGCGGTCAGAAAAATCTACGGCGAGCATCTTGGATGCGAAAAACCGCGTTACAAAACAACCCTTTTCGGATACAAATACAAAGAGGAAAAATAAGCTATGAAATTGCGCGACAAATTTTGGCTTTGGGGTCATCCCGAGGGAAGATACAATAATAACAGAGGTAAATTCGGCAACTTCGCTGAATCAAGAATGACACCTATGGAGGCTTGTCTCTATCTCGGCGTTAAAAACACCTTTATGACACCCGTAGGTGTTCCCGTTAATAAAAGGCAGTACAACAAATCCTTTACAACGCTCCTTAACGTTGGTTGGGATATGTGCAGCGATGCCGTGGCAAACGGCGGCGATATCTCGGTAGTTGATGAGTATCTTGAAAACGCAAAAGACTTCCCTAACATAACCGCAGCAGTATTTGACGACTTCAAGATGAACGACAGATACAAAACCATTTCGCTCGACAGCTTCAATGCAATAATGGATAAGCTTCATAATAATGACGTGCGCCCTATCACCTCTTGGATGGTTATTTATACGAGAGAGTTTGGAAACAATCCCGAAAAGGACGAGGCCTTCCAGCCCTATATCGATGTGTTTGACGGTATTATCATGTGGACGTGGGGAAGAAAAGGACGTTGTCAAAATTCCCGAAAAATACGAGCTCTTCAAGAAAATGACACCGAATAACAAACGTATGTTCGGTTGCTATCTATGGAATTTTGGTGAGGCGAAGCCCGCAACGCGCGAGGCGGTCCTCTGGCAGCTTGATTTTTACAGAGAAAAGATACTTCTTGGCGAAGCAGAAGGTGTTGTTTTGCATACGAACACTATGGCAGACCTCGACCTTGACGCATACGATGCGGCTATCGAATGGATGGCGCTCCACGGCGACGAGGAAATATAATACAGAAAAAAGAGCAGGGTTAAGCGCCCTGCTCTTTTTCGTTTATGCTAAAAATCAATAGCTCTGCCCAAACGTGTTTTTGCGATATTGCTGCGGAGAAATACCAAAGCTTTTTTTAAAACGTCTTGAAAAATAGAATTGGTCCGAGAAACCGTAAAAATCACTTATCTCCCTTATCGAAAGACTCTCCGAAATAAGCTTTTGTGAGGCTGAAAGCATTATGCGATAATCAATGTACTCACCAATACTCATTCCAACCTCGCGTCTGAATTTGCCGGACAACGTACTGCGAGCAAATCTTACCGTTTCCGAAATTTCTGTAATTGAGAGCTTCGCGGATAAATTGTTGGAGATATAATTTATTGCGGAATTTATTGCAGGTGAATAGATAGGGATATCCAAAAGTCCTCTGCTGTTGACTGCAAGTTGTGCGATAGCACGATATATTTCTCCTGTTATGACGAGTGTTGCCGTCACTCCGTGGCTTCCTATCATTTTTGAAAGCCTTTCTACATCAATGCAAACATCACAAGAGGTAGGTTCTTTAAATCGACCCAGGAGGTCAATGCTGTCGAATCCATAGAGCCTTATATGAAAGTAAAGGTGTTCGTTTTCACTCGTACATCCATAGGTGTAAGAGTGTCCCGACGGAATTAAGTATACTCCTCCCTCTTTGAACTCGGTTCGCTTTCCTTTGTCGCTTACAACGTAAAAGCTTCCTTTTTTTATATAGTAAAGTCGTGAACACTGACTGCGTACAGCAGTGCCATGCCAACTTTCATCTACTACTGCGCGACCGGCATGAAGCAACTCAAGCTTCGGAGCGACATCATCAGACATCTTCTCGGAACAAATTTTTATCATAGCGATTTATCCATATTTTTAGTTGTTTTTTGCATTGTTTTTATACTAATATCCATATATAATTATACTGTATTCAATACAAGTTTTCAAGTACTTGTTTAAAAAAGGAGCTTTATAATTATGAAATTACGCGATAAATTTTGGCTTTGGGGGCATCCGGAAGGAAGATATAACAATAACAGTGAAAATTTCGGCAACTTTGCCGTTTCCAGAATGACACCTATGGAAGCGTGTCTTTACCTTGGTGTCAGAAACACCTTTATGACGCCCGTAGGTGTTCCGGTCAATAAACGTCAATACAACAAATCCTTTACAACACTCCATAACGTTGGTTGGGATATGTGCAGCGATGCCGTTAAAAACAGCGGTGACATTTCAGTAGTTGACGAATATCTTGAAAACGCAAAGGATTTTCCGAACATCACGGCGGTGGTATTCGACGACTTCAAAATGAAAGACAGATACAAAACCATTTCGCTCGACAGCTTCAATGCAATAATGGATAAGCTTCATAATAATGACGTGCGTCCTATAACATCCTGGATGGTGCTATACACCAGAGAATTCGGTAACAATCCTGAAAAGGACGAGGCCTTCCAGCCCTATATCGATGTGTTTGACGGCATTATCATGTGGACGTGGGAAGAAAAGGACGTTGTCAAAATTCCCGAAAAATACGAGCTCCTCAAGAAAATGACACCGAATAACAAACGTATGTTCGGTTGCTATCTATGGAATTTTGGTGAGGCGAAGCCCGCAACGC
>JAZNCB010000124.1:0-6549 GCA_046156285.1 Eubacteriales bacterium
AGAAATCGCCGGCTAACGAGCGATAGGCGTACAAGGGTACGTCGAGCGAGGAAACGGCGATACAAAAAGAGCATAGAAAGGAGAAATTCAGAGGAATTTCAACCTTAAAAACACAAAAGAATAAAGTTAGAGCGAAGAAACCGTGTTTTTTTACGCATTCTCCCCTCTTTTTGGGTTATGCCTAAATGAAGCAGCCCCTTTTTCGGTTTGCTTCACGCATTTTCCGGCACAAAGTCGCCAAGCTTATTAATTTTAGCTTTGCTGATTACCCTGCCGACGTATGAGGTAGGGGAAAGCTTTCCCTTCATAATATCCTCTTCCGTAACCTTGCATATAAGAATTTCCTTTGCGGCGGTCGAGGTCCAGGTTTCTCTGTCAAGTCCTGCTCCGTTGTGGCGCTCTCGGTCGTGAACGATATAGATATTTCCATCCTTATCCTCGGTTACGTCGGGATAAGAAAGGCTTATGCGCTCATCTAAAACAAGCACCCAAGGATACGTCACACCTCCGTCCTCGGAAAGAGAAATTTTCATTCCGTTGCGCTCTGTGTCTGAAATATTGCGGACGTATATTACTCTTCCGCTTTTGAGCTTTCCTATATAAATACGTGTCGAGGGGGCGTCTTCAAATCTTGTCGCAACCTCCCACGTGTCGCCGTTATCGTAGGAATGCGAATGCATATATCCCTTTTCATCGGTTCTTGCCAAAAAGCGCAAAACACCCGGCGACATTTCATAAATGCAGATTTCGTCAAATACGTTTCTGTCGGGCTTGCCCTGTGCCTCTGAGGTGAAAAAGGTCTTTCCTCCGTCATCGGATATACGAAGTGTGTAGGTGTCTCCCTCGTAGTCGTATGCGGGGGCGATTATTCTTCCGCTTGCGGTTTCTATGATTTTGTTACGCAAAAAACCGTCGCAAAGGTATCTCGGCTTCTCCCAAACCAAGTCATCGGCATCCGGGTCCTTGCAAACCATAACCATAGTTGAGAGGAACTCTTTATGATAGTCCGGCTTGATTTTTGCGGTCAGTATTGCTTTAAGAGACGCGGGCTTTGAGGTTTCATAAAACGGGGAATTGACCCAGGTAACCCAAAGATGATTTTCCTTTGTAATCCAATACTGGATATCTATTCTTCTCATTCGGTTCTCAAAGTCTGTGCCGATAGTGAGAAGAGGATCAGACCAGGTTTTTCCGTCGTCGTCGCTTACCGCAAAAATATTATAGTTGAGAATGCAGGGCTCAAGCTCACCGCCACTGTTCCAGCCGGCGAATATTCTTCCGCCGCGAGTGACAGCTACCGTAGGACACCCCTGCCAGATGCGTGTTTCTTCGCTGACCGACTCGTCAGGCGAGAAATTGATATACGGAAACTCGTTTTTATCCCAGCCGTTGCAAATGTTTTTCATATTTTTTCTCCCATTCTGTGCTTTTTGTCATAAAATTATGTGTTTTTGCCTAACCCGTGTGAAATTATTCGTGTTTTTTCAGCTCGCGGACAAGCTCTGAAATAGGCTCGTCATCGAGTGAAAACTCATGTCTTCCGTCAAAGGTTATAAACCTAACCCAGTCTGTTCCAACGTCGTGACACATTGCTTTAAGCTTTTCAAAGGATTTTTCACCATAGGCGCAGTCAAAGAGAGCATCTTGCTTCCCTATCTCTATACACAGCTTTCTTGGATAGGTAAGAGCGGCAATCTCGGCATCGTCGAACATAGAAGCCGACGAAAACCAGGTGAAGTCCGGCCAAGTGTATATGTCGCGCGTATTGAAAAACGAGCAGGAAACGGCAGCGCGTATTCTCGTGTCTATTGCCGAAAGGAAAAGGGTGTAAAATCCGCCGTAAGACAAACCAACCATGCCAAAAGTCGACACATTGTCCCTCGTTTCGAAATAATCCATAATTCTCTGCAAGCCGTAAAGCTCAACGGCAGTAATTGAGCTGCCTACTCTTTTCAGCTTTGCGTCGATTTGTACTCTCGAATACGGAACACCAAACGTCTCGTGCTTCCAGATAAGAAGCTGAGGTGCAAAGGCGTGCGTGCCGTTTGCTATCACCCTCTCTAACATTTTGTTGTAGTTTGAGGTGTTACCGTTATAAAATCCCGAGATTCTCTCGGGTGTGCCCTCGCCGCCGTGCTGAACTAAAACGAGCGGCTTCCTTCCATCGCCGTCCATTTCAAAGTAAAGACCTGAAAGGGTGAGTGAGGGTAAAACCTCAAAGCTCATTCTATATACCGTATACCCGTCCTCTGTGGCGAGCTTTTCAGTCTTTACAGGGGGTAATGTGTCGGTTTTTGCCGTCGTTAAGGGCCAACCGAGCATTGCTTTGAAGTCTTCTCTGTGTTTTTCTTGGTTTGTAAATATATCTTTACAATACTCTTCTCTTACCTTTCGAAGCTCACCTTGCCTTGACAAGATAAGCTTTTCTATACCGTCAAGGTAATCTTCTTTCGTCTTTACCGTGCGTTCTATCTCTTCACGATACTTCATAATCTGCCCCCCAAATCAATTTGAGCCGTCAAGTGCCGTCAGCTCCTCATAAATAAACTCGTGATTGTCATCGACAACACACTTTTTATGAGAATGTCCGAAGTACCATTTTTTATAGTCAACGTTTGCCTCGATAAATTCGCACAAATCGTATAGCCTTTCATCGCGCGGTAGCGAGCTTTTTGAATGCTCACGCTTGTGAGTTAAAACGTAATCAACCGAATAGTTGTGTTTTTTCAAATTATCTTTGGCAATTTTACACTCCTCTTCGCTTGCGGCTTCCTCGGGATACCAAAGCCCCATCTTCACCCATACGTCAGAGCTTTTGCAGCCGCCAAAGGTGAAAAAGCTTTTTCCGTCAATTTCGTAAATATTTCCGCGTTGCAAATATACTATATTGTCGGTCAGGCGACGGACAACTCCCCCGTTCCACTCTTCGAGGGGGAAACTATTAAGGTAGGTAAAGTTCTCGTGATTTCCGTCGATAAAAGCTATATTTTTCTTTATTGATAGGAAAATTTCAGAAAACAAGGCGTTTTCCTCGGTCTTCTCAAAATTCACGCCCACGTCACCGAGAACTATAAGCAAGTCCTCGTCGGCAGCTTGTCTCAAATAGTCCTGCAAGCCCTTGAAATTCACGTCGCCGTGAATATCGCTGATTAAATAAATCAAAGCGTTACCCCCTGATAATTTCCGCTTTTCCACTCTTCACGAGTGCGATAAAATCCTCGACAGTTTCGATAGGAGCTTCTGAATAAAGACCTGAAAGTGCCGCATCGTCAGCGCGGTGGGCATCAGAGCCTGCGGTAAAGGGGAGGTTATGCTCTTTTGCGATAGCCGTAACCTTGTCGTTGTAGTCCTCGTGCCTCGGATTACTGTTGTAAATTTCAAGCCCGTCAACAAACTCCAAAGTCGGATTACAAACTCCGTCGCGAAGTGCGTGAGCCTGAATAACCAAAAATCCGTTTTCTTTTGCTATCGGATAGAATTTTTCATAGCTGCTCTCGTAGAGCTCGGGGTTGTTTTTTATAAAATCCTCTGTAATACCGTATACAAGATAGTCGTTTCGGCAATGAACGAATGAAAGTTCCATTCCCAAAAGCACCTTAACACCGTATTTTTCACCTGCTTTAAGCGCAGCTCTGTATCCCGAAAGATATCTCTCCGCCTTTTCTTGCCATGGAATATCCCCAAGCTTCAAAAAGTAGTTTTTGACGTAGTGGTCGGTTGAAAAAACAGTGTCATAACCTGCCTCGGCATAACGTTTAATCATCTCGTCTGCCGTAAGATGAGCACAACCACTGGTTTCAGATACGTGCATATGTGTTTCGATTTTATACATTTTACCCTCCAAATTCAAAGTTAAGTTTACAAAATCTGCTTTTTTCTGTTAAATATGCAGCGCAACAAGCGCAAGTCTTTTTGTCGATTCTGTGAGAGATGCAAGATATGCAAATTCGTCCTTTGTATGAATTTTGTCGCCCGTTGCTCCTACGCAGTCAACCGTAGGAATTCCTGCCACGGTGGTATCAGCCGCATCAGAGCCGCCAACACCGATAAACTCTCTAAGCTCGGCCAAGCCGCTTTCACGGAAAATTTCGTTCATTTTCTCAAAAAGCCGGACGTTCTTTTCGGTGCGCTCCATTGCAGGTCGAGAGCTGAAAAGCTTAACCTCACATCTGCACCCCCCGACGTGTACAGTGCTTGCGATTTCTTGCACGTGCTTGCACACCCATTCGTACTGCTCGCTCGTTGCGTATCTTATATCAGCCGTGAAGGCGCACTTGCCGGGAACTGTATTTTTCGCAGTGCCGCCGCTAATAAGACCGCACGTGCAGGTAAGACCGTCCGTATCCTTTAATTTTTCAAGCTCTATAATCTTGTGTGCCGCATCAAGTATCGCGTTTGCGCCCGCAACAGCGCACATAGAAGAGTGTGCCTCTTCTCCATAGACCGTAAATTCGAAAGCAATTATACCCTTGCGCTGAATACAAGCCGCAGGCTCTGCATTTGATTCAAGGTTCAAAAAGGCAACCGAATCTCTTGCCTTTTCGCAAATATAGTTTATCGTCGCTTTATTGCTTATGCGGCTTCCGACCTCTTCGTCCGTCTGCAAAAGCATACGGATAGGACGCTTATCAAAGCCGATATTGCCGAGTGCTTCCATTGCAAAAAATCCTGCAACGATACCGCCCTTACAGTCAGTAACGCCCGGACCGTATATCTTATCCCCGTCACATTTAACCGCAGGATAGCCGAACATTCCTTTTGGATGAACTGTATCTGTATGTCCGGAAAGTGTCACGGGGGGCAGCTTCGCGTCTTTGTTCATAGTAATAGAGACAACGTTTCCTGCAACCGCCTGCTCAAAAACCTCGACGTCCCAGCCCTGCGATTTTGCGAGGTTGATAAAATAATTGCCGACCTCGTCAACACCCGCCTTGTCGTTTGTCGGGCTCTCGATATTGCAGACGTCCTCCCAGATAGATACGTATTTTTTCTCCAATTTTTCAATTTCGGAATATAGCTTGTCGTTCATTTGTTTTCCCCATATAAATTCGTTATTTACATTATATTATAAAAGGAAGATTTTTTCAATACCTTTTGTTCTTTTCATTAATAAAAAGGCTAACTCAAATTAAAGAGTTAGCCTTTTTGCAGATTTAGTAATAATTAAAAATCCATCTTGAATATCGAGAGCACGAAGAATACTATCGCCGCAAGAAGTATGAGCATCGATAAGAAGCCCAGAATGAAAATGCCGTTACTGTTTGCAGCAAGAGCAAAGCCTCCGATAGTAAGCACGAGAGAAGCTATTGCGTATATTTCCAAATTCTTGAATATTGTTACAACGTATATGATGATAAGCGCAAGGCACGCCATCAAAACGAAGAAGAATGCAATGTCGCTATATTCAAGCTTTTCATTAAGCGCTGAAATACCTACCGCCATCATTCCAAATCCAAGCATAGACCACGCAAGATACATAAGCACGTTTCTTACGGTTTTATTGTAGTCGATATTCTCTTTTCCTATCGACAAAGAGCCAAAGCTGAGAAGTCCTGCGAATATGTAGAAGCACGCATAACCAACACCCTTGCTTTCTACGTTAAAGATATACCCAAGTGTTGAGAAAAGGCATATCAAGGTTGCAATCTTATAATAAAGCTTTCTAAATTCCATCTTCAAACCCTACCATTTCGTCAAAGCTAAAAAGTTTCTCGCCACGTAAACTGCGGTAGCCAAGCACAAGAGTATGATACCGATTACTGCGGGTGCTGCTGTGAAAGTGAAAATAGAAAAGCAAGCAATGCCAAATCCTAAAATTGTGGGGAGAAAATCACTGAACAAAGTACGCTTTTCGTCATAATCGCTTTTTGCATTGTCGATTTTCAAGCCGACAGTGATTAAGAAAAGCGCAATTGACAAGCCGAGAATGGTTCTTACAGCGTCAGGAATAGAGAAATACAAGCCTGCAAGTCCCGAAGCAATTACGTTAATCATAAAGAAAGCAAGAAACTTATGAAGCCAACCGTCAGCAAGATAAACGTCTATGTACTCACCGTCAGCAAGCCCGTCAATACCCGTTATTCTGAATAAGAACGTACCGGCGAACGGAACAAACAAAACAACGAATGACATTATTACAATTATTGAAAGAAATCCTACGAACAACGCATCGAGAATTATAGATCCGATAATCGCTGTAAGAGCAAATAAGATCGCCATAATTGTATGAAAAACAAATCTTGGAATACTCATACTTTTTACAACTTACGAATAGTAAGCCCTCCTTCTTTAATAATTATAACACAATTTATTAATAAAATCAACAAATATTTACAAATTTATCTTTTTCTAAAATCAACCGAGCTTTTGGCTTCAACTCGTGCATACCGCGTATAAGTCGGATCGTAGCCATGTCGTTCTGTGAGCCAAGGAGTTGATAGCCCCAGTTGTCTTCCTAAGACCGCTTGGCCTCCGACTTCAAATATTTACAAATTTATCTTTTTCTAAAATCAACCGAGCTTTTGGCTTCAACTCGTGCATACCGCGTAT
>JAZNCB010000125.1:0-23805 GCA_046156285.1 Eubacteriales bacterium
TCAACCTTAAAAACACAAAAGAATAAAGTTAGAGCGAAGAAACCGTGTTTTTTCACGGAATCTCCGCTCTTTTTGGGTTCTGCCTAAATGAAGCAGCCCCTTTTAATTTTCAGTCTGCTCTGCGCTCTGCGAGAATATCCTTATATTTATGGTAGAATTCCTCGTATTTGCCCTCGTCGAGAGCATCGCGGATTTTCTGCATAAGCTCATTATAGAAATAGAGGTTATGAAGCACTGCAAGGCGCATTCCAAGCGCCTCCTTTGCCTTAAATAAGTGTCGTATATAGGCGCGGGAGTAGTTTTTGCAGGCAGGACACTGACATTCGGGGGCGATGGGTCTATCGTCTTCCATATACTTTTCGTTAAGCAAATTCATCTTTCCCTGCCAGGTGAATATATTTCCGTGGCGGGCATTTCTGCTCGGCATTACGCAGTCGAAAAAGTCAATTCCGCGGTAAACCGCCTCGACGATATTCTGCGGTGTGCCGACACCCATAAGGTATCTTGGCTTATCCTCGGGCATATAGGGTGTTACAACGTCGATTACGTGATACATAATATCTGCCGACTCACCAACGGCAAGACCGCCGATAGCATAGCCGTCGCAACGAACCTTTGAAATTTCCTTCATATTTTCAATACGAAGGTCATCGTACGTTCCGCCCTGGTTGATACCGAAGAGCATTTGCTCCTTATTTACCGTGTCGGGCAAGCTGTTAAGTCTATCAAGCTCGGCACGGCAACGGTGAAGCCATCTTATCGTTCTCTCGTGAGATGCCTTTACGTACTTATAGGGTGAGGGATTCTCGACACACTCGTCAAATGCCATAGCAATAGTTGAGCCAAGGTGAGACTGAATCTGCATAGATTCCTCAGGTCCCATAAATATTCTTTTTCCGTCAAAGTGAGAGTTGAACGCAACTCCCTCCTCCGAAATCTTGCGAAGCTTTGCAAGCGAGAATACCTGAAATCCGCCTGAGTCGGTGAGGACCGGCTTATCCCAGTTAAAAAATTTATGAAGACCGCCCATTCTGTGTATGAGATCGTCACCGGGACGAATGTGGAGGTGATAGGTATTCGAAAGCTCCACCTGACAATTTACGTCTTCGAGGTCGCGCGTAGAAATTCCGCCCTTAATTGCGGCAGACGTACCAACGTTCATAAAAACGGGGGTTTCTATTGTTCCGTGGGGTGTGTGAAATCTTGCTCTTCTTGCACGTCCCTCGGTTTTCAGTAATTCAAATTTTGCCATTACAACTCCAAAAATTACTTAATTCTGTCAAACTGTCGGTCAAGCTCCGACTTTTTTATTTTGTACGCAACGGGTCTTCCGTGGGGGCAAACGGTGATATCGGGCAAGGAAAGAAGCTTGCCTATAAGCCACTCAATAATTGTCTTGTCGTAAACTCTGCCACCCTTTATCGCCGCTTTGCAGGCTATTTGGTAAAGCGCCTTTTCACGTCTTATTTTCTCGGTGATTTCGGGGTTTCCTCGTCCTTGGACGAGCTCATCCGTCATCTTGACAAAAAGAGCCTCCGCATCCGACGGATAAATCGCATCGGGTATTGCGTATATATCTGCTAAGCTACCGTTGACGGTAAACTCAAAGCCAACCGAGGAAAGCTCCTCCGAAAACTCACCGGCTGCTGAAACCTCGTCGGGTGTAAGCGAAACAGAAAGGGGCAAAAGAAGCGTTTGCGAGGCTACTCTGCCGTCATTTTCACGGCTGCGTTTGAGGTCCTCAAAGATAACGCGCTCGTGCGCCGCGTGCTTATCAACAACAAGAAGCGCGCCCTCGTATTCTACAAAAACATAGCAGTCAAAAGCCTCACCGATAATCTTATGCTCGGGGATTTTGGGTGCTTCTTCGACCGGCTTTTTCTCTTTTTCTTCTATCTCTATTTTCTCTGCGGCAGCTTTTCTGTACTTTTCAAGAAGCTCTATTGAGGTTTTTGGTGTTACCCTGCCCTCTTCTTTGATTTTTATGCTGCTGCCTGCGCCGCTACCAAAGGTTACAGGTCTATCTTGCATTGCCGCTTGCTGCTTTACGGGGGGCACGTATGCAGGCTTCCCTTCGATAGCCTTAACGCTTTCCTTTATCGAAATCTGCTCGCCCTTTGTATTCTCACCGAGCGGCACGAATGCACCAAGCGGATTTTTATCGCTCGTTTTCTTTGCAAACGAGAGCTCCGGACGGTAAATATGCTCTTCAAGCGCACGCTTTACGGTATAGTAAATTGCCTCGAAGACCGCTTTTTCATCAGAAAACTTGACTTCGAGTTTCGCAGGATGAACGTTTACGTCAACGAGTGAGGGGTTCATCTCCATAAAGAGAACGCACGATGGGAAGCATTCAGGTGCGATATACGACGTATAAGCCTTTTCAATAGCCGCCATAGCGGTAAGGCTCTTTACGTATCTGCCGTTTATAAATATGTTTTCAAGGTTGCGGTTTTTCCTTGTGTTATCGCTTCTGCCGATATAGCCGTATACCTTAACTCCGCCTGCAACGCCCTCGGTTTTTATCATTTTTGAGGCAAAATCCTTGCCGAAAATGGCAGAAATGGTATCTATCAGCTTATTCTCTCCGGGAGTTTTGAACCTCTCCTCGCCGTCAACGAGAAGCTGAACCGAGATATCGGGGCGAGAGAGCGCCACCTTTTCAACAAGTGCTACAACGTTCATGGCCTCGGTTGAGTCCTTTTTCAAGAACTTTCGTCTTGCGGGAACGTTATAGAATAGATTTTCAACAACGACAGTCGTACCGTCAGCTGCACAAACCTCGGAAATATCGACTATCTCACCGCCCGATGCGGTAAGCATTGTGGCAAAATCCTCTGTTTTCGTCTTGCTGATTATAGTAACCTCGGAAACCGAAGAAATTGCCGCAAGAGCCTCGCCGCGAAATCCGAGCGTCATAATTGAATTAAGGTCGTCCTTTTCCTTTATTTTGCTCGTTGCGTGGCGAAGAAGCGCCGTCGGTATATCGTCTTTTTCAATACCTACGCCGTTATCGGAAACACGGATAAGCGAAACACCGCCGCGCTTAATTTCGGCAATAATTTCGGTTGCTCCTGCATCTATTGAGTTTTCTATAAGCTCTTTCATAACCGAGGAGGGTCTTTCAACAACCTCACCCGCCGCAATGAGATTGGCTATCTCAAAGCTCAAAACGTTAATCTTTGCCATATATTACTCCGAAAGTGTCTTTTTGGCTTCAAATAAGAAGTTCATTGCCTCAATAGGTGTTAGGGTGTTAAGGTCAATTTTGCGTATCTTCTCTGCAACCTCACCCTCGCGGGAGGCATTGTATTCTGTAAAGAGGTCAAAGGTAGGCTCGTTTGCTACCGCAGCTCTGCCCTTTGGCATAGAAATCTCAGCACCTGCCTCGATTTCGGAAAGTATTTCCTTTGCGCGCTTCACAACCTCGCTCGGCACTCCTGCGAGCTTTGCAACCTCGATACCGTAGGAGTCGTCTGTACCGCCGCGAACGATTTTACGCAGGAATATAATTCCGTCTCCGCGCTTTTTAGCAGCGATATTGTAGTTGACGATACCGGAAAACTGCTCTTCCATATCGGTAAGCTCGTGATAGTGAGTTGCGAAAAGGGTTTTTGCGCCTATTTTCTTTGAATGAGTATATTCAACGACGGCTCTCGCAATAGCCATTCCGTCAAAGGTGCTTGTACCGCGGCCGACCTCGTCGTAGATAATAAGCGAGCGGCTTGTCGCGTTTTTAAGTATGGTGGCAACCTCGCTCATTTCAAGCATAAAGGTCGACTGACCGGATGCCAAATCATCAGATGCACCGACACGGGTGAACACCTTATCGACAATACCGATTTTCGCCTCTCTTGCAGGAACGAATGAGCCTATCTGCGCCATTATAGCGATAATAGCAACCTGACGCATATAGGTAGATTTACCCGCCATATTAGGACCTGTGATTATCATCATTCTGTTGTTTTCGGTATCAAGCGTCGTGTCGTTTGGCACGAAGTAGCTATTCTTGACAAACCTTTCAACAACGGGGTGTCTGCCGTCCTTGATATAAATCTCGTTTGAGAGGTCTACCTCGGGGCAAACGTAGGAGTTTTTAGATGCTACCTCGGCAAGAGAGATATACGCATCTATTTCCGCAATGCTTGCGGCACTGCGTCTTATTCTGTCAGAGTTTTCGCTCACAACCTCGCGAAGTCCCGAGAAAATCTCAAATTCAAGGGCTGAAAGCTTATCGTCAGCACCGAGGATTGTGGTTTCCATTTCCTTTAATTCCTCGGTGATATATCTTTCACAGTTTGTGAGGGTTTGCTTTCTTATATATCTGTCGGGAACTTCGGCGGCCGCCGCCTTTGATACCTCGATATAGTAGCCGAACACCTTGTTATAGGCTACCTTCATAGTTTTAATTCCCGTGATTTCCCTCTCGCGTTGCTCTATTGATGCCATAATCTCAGAGCCGTTATTCTTAACCGCACGGTAGTAGTCAACGTCGGAGTTGAAGCCCTCCTTTATCATTCCGCCCTCGCGCACTGTAAAGGGTGGGTTTTCTACTATCGCATTTGAGAGAAGCTCTGCTATATCGTCGAGGGTATCGAGATTTTTTGCAATTTCTCTTATTGAGTCAGACTTAAAGCCGGAAAGCATTTCCTTGATTTCGGGAAGCTTCTCTATACCGAGACAAATTGCACGTAAATCCTTTGCGTTTGCAGTGCCGTAAACCGCTTTACCCGTAAGTCTTTCAAGGTCGAGCATATTTGATAAAAGCTCTGCAATTTCTAATCTTGTATCGGTGTTTTTAAGAAAATCCGAAACCGCTGACTGACGGCGCAAAATCTGCGGCAGATTAACAAGGGGCTTCAAAATCCAAGATCTGAGAAGTCTTGCGCCCATTGCGGTCTTCGTCTTATCGAGAACCCAAAGAAGAGAGCCACGCTTCTCTTTTGTACGCATCGACTCGCAAAGCTCGAGATTTCGTCTTGTGTTAGTATCTATTCCGAGGTATCCGCCCTTTTCGTAAAGGTTGATTTCCTTAACGAAGATAACCTCGGTTTTTTGCGTTTCGTTTATGTAAGAGGTAAGCGCCCCAACCGCCATTATAATCTCGGGCTCGGTGAGCTTGTCCGCCTCATCACCAAAATACGTGCGGACGACACCTCTTGCCTTATCGTAGTCAAAAAGTCTCTTTTCTCCTGAGGAAATAAGGGTTGAAAATCTGTCGCAGAGGAATTTTGCAACCTCGGCACATTCGCTCTCGTCAATGTTTATAATAGCCTCGCTCGGCTGATAAACTGCGAGCTCGTTCTCTATATCAGAGGTTAGATTATCCCCTTTTACGTAGGTTGCAAAAACCTCACCCGTGGATATATCCGCAAAAGCAAGTGCCGCGCCCACCCTGCCGTAGCAAAGCGAAAGCAAGAAGTTGTTTTTCTCATCGGAAAGGAGGGTTGCATCGGTAACCGTACCGGGTGTTACGACACGTATAACCTCGCGCTTTACGAGAGTTTTATCCTTTTTCTGACTTGGGTCCTCGGTTTGCTCACAGATTGCGACCTTATATCCGCGCTCAACAAGTCGACCTATATACACGTCAGCCTTATGGAACGGAACTCCGCACATTGCGGCGCGCTTTCCCTCTCCGCAGTCACGGCTTGTAAGAGTAAGCTCAAGCTCACGTGAGGCTATTACCGCATCCTCGTAAAAGCACTCGTAAAAGTCGCCGAGACGGTACATAAGGATATATCCCTCGTACTCTGCCTTGACACTTAAATATTGCTCCATCATAGGAGTGGTTTTCGTTAAATCGCTTCTTCTTTCTACGACGTCAGCCATATAAAGAAATCCTCCGTTTTAATCTTTTGAGTCAAAAAATCAGTGGCAGCCACCGCAGGTTGAGCAGTCATGAGTGCACTTTGCAGGGCGCTCGCCCGTAATGCAGAACTTAATCTCTGCGTTAACCTCGTCCATAAGCTTATTCATATTCTGCTGTGCCTGATAAAATTCAAGGTAAAGGGCTGATGAGGAAATCTCCTTACCAAGCTCGTCAATACGAGCGCGAAGATTAGCCACTGCCATCTCGTCTACCTCTGTTGTGGGCTTTGAAAACTCCTGTCCGAGAAGTGTTCTTTCAGCCTCGTATTCTCTCATTTTTGCTTGAAGAGCCTCGTCGGCATCAAAAGCTGATTTCGTGCGATTAAGCTCCGCAATTTCATTACTCTTTGCAATTTCCTCACCAAGATTGTGAGCAAGCTCAATAATTTTCGTCATTTTAATATTCCTTTCACTCTATTAACTCTCCGACAAGCGAGAAAACTCCCGCACGGACTATTTTCAAATTCACAAATTTGCCCGTCAAGTCCTCGTTTGACTTGAAATGGACAAGTTTATTCGACATTGTTTTGGCGGAATAGGTATTTTCCTCTCCGTCCTTTTTGCCGTCGACAAGCGCACGGCAGATTTTGTTTTCATAAGGCAGGTTAAGCTCAAACGAAATCTCATTTTGAAGCCTGAGAAGTCTATCCATTCTATCGCTCTTTATATTCTGCGGTAGGTGGCCATCCATACCTGCGGCGCGCGTACCCTCTCTTACCGAATAGATAAAGGCGTACACCATATCGAATTTAACGGTTTTGAGTAGGTCAAGGGTTTCTAAAAACTCCTCCTCGCTCTCACCGGGAAATCCTACGATAATATCGGTGCTGAGCGCAATACCCGGTACGGCACGGCGGAGCTTATCTACCGTTTCAAGATACTTCTCTTTTGTGTAAGTTCTGTTCATAAGAGAAAGCACTCTGTTGCTGCCCGACTGAACGGGCAGGTGGAAAAACGGCGTCAGCTTTCCCTGATATTTTCCCATAACCTCGATAAGCCTATCCGACACGTCCTTTGGGTGACTTGTCATAAAACGGAGAATGAAATCTCCCTCTAATTTTGCTATCTCGGAAAGAAGAGTTGGAAAATCCATATCCGACTTGTAGGAATTTACGTTCTGACCGAGCAAGGTTATCTCGCGGTAGCCGGCATCGATAAGAGCACGGCATTCCTTGGTTATATCTGCACTGCGACGGCTTCTCTCTCTGCCTCTTACGTAAGGGACAATACAATATGAGCAGAAATTATTACAGCCGTACATTATAGACACCCAAGCCTTAAAATCCGAGCGTCTGTCAGGCGCTATTCCTTCAAGCAAATTTCCCTCGTCGGCATTAAATACAAAGCTTCTTTTTGTGTCCTTGATATACCTAAAAAGTAATTTCGGAAATTCGTAAATCATACTCGGTTCAAGAGTAAAGGAAACGTGTCGGAAGCTTTTCTTTAACTTCTCGGCAACCTTTTCCTCTGCCGCCATACAACCTACGACTGCGGTGATAAACTCGGGATTTTCGGTTTTGTTTGCCTTAAATCTTCCGATTATCGAATACGCCTTCAATTCCGCGTGCTCACGAATGGCGCAGGTATTGATAACGGCAAGGTCTATATTCTCTTCGTCATCGGTAATATCGTAGCCCATTTGCACGAGCATTGAGCGGATTTTTTCACTGTCCGCCTCATTTTGCTGACAACCGAGAGTTATGACGCATGCTCTTTTTTTCTGTCCGCAGTTTACCTCGCGGACAAGAGATGCGTATTTTTCTATATCGGTGCTTTCATAATCTAATATCATAATTTCCTGACTAAAAAATAATATACAAAATATTATATCATATTTTTTTGGGTTTTGCTATGCTTTTTTCGAAAAAATTTAATTTTCCGACATTTTTTTGACCAGCGCCTCGTGGCAGAGGCCGAGGTCTCTGTAAATATCGGTGCTTTCCGTAATTTCGGCAAAGCTATCGTCTATTGCCAAAACCGTATATTTTTCCTCGGTTTTAACCGAAAGCTCGGAGAGCGCTGACGCCAAAAGCATACCTGCTCCACCGTTTTTAATTCCCTCTTCAACAAAAATCACCTTTTCCGCCGCCAAGATATAGTTCTTTGTCTTTTCGGCTATTTCTCGGTAGGGTTTAAGTGCTTCGAGCAGAATTATTCCAACATCCTCCCCCAGCTCTAAAAGCTTTCTTTTTGCCAAAATCACCTCTTCTGCAATGCTGCCATAGGTGATGAAGAGCTTTTTCGGGATATTATCTTCTATAAAATCCGTCCTGACACCGTAATTCGAATAGTCACCGTCAGAATAAAACTCCGAGCGAATAAGCTCGCTCTCACGCTTGTTAGGATAGCGGATAGCAATAGGCGAGCTTATATCCGTACTGTCTTTTAAGACGGCACGGAGTGAGCCGTAGGTAATCGGTGCAAAAATTCGCATACTGGGAATATGGGAAAGAAAAGCAACGTCAAAAATTCCGTGGTGGGTTGCTCCGTCTGAGGTTGCGAGCGAGGCTCTGTCAACAATAATACGAACGGGCAGGTTTTGAAGACAAATATCGTGTATTACGCTGTCGTAGCCGCGTTGGAGAAAGGTTGAATAAATCGCAACGTATGGAGAGAGACCGCTTGCCGCAAGTCCTGCTGAAAAGGTGAGCGCGTGAGGCTCGGCAATGCCAACGTCAAAATATCTATCGGGGTATTTTTCACCGAAAGCGTCGAGTCCCGTGCCCTTGCCCATTGCCGCAGTTACCGCAACTATGCGTTTATTGTCCTCCGAAAGTGCAATAAGCTCATCAGAAAAGACGGTATGGAAGCTATCACACGGTGTATTCTCGGCATTTATGCTGTGAAAATCGTCGGGCGACTCTTCTGCCGGTGGGTATCCCTTACCCTTTTTCGTCTTGACGTGCACGATAACGCACTTTTCAAGCTCCTTTGCCTCGGTAAGAGCCTCGGCCACCTTTTTATAATCGTTTCCGTCGACAGGTCCTATATAGTAAAGGCCGAGGTCCTCGAAGTAGTTTGGCGCCATAAAAATATTTTTGATTTTACTCTTGACGTATTCAAGAAATCTTGTAAGAGGCTTGCCGACAAGAGCAATATGACCGAGAAAATTTTTCGTTCCGCTCTTGAAGCCTCGATACCTTTTCGATATTCTGACGCGGGTGAGGTATGAGGAGAATGCTCCTTTATTTAAGGAAATGGACATTCCGTTTTCGTTAAGTATTATGATAAGGCGCAGCTCGGACGAGGAATTGTTAAGCGCCTCGTGTACCATACCGCCGGTATAAGCACCGTCGCCTATTACCGCGATACTGTAATTTTTACCCCCTGCAAGTTTCTCAGCCTCGGCAAAGCCGACCGCCGCCGAAACAGAGGTTGAGCTGTGTCCGGCTCCAAAGGGATCGTGCGCGCTTTCCTTTCTATGCGTAAAGCCCGAAAGTCCACCGGGCGAGCGAAGTGTGTCGAACCTATCTCTCCTGCCGGTTATTATCTTATGAACGTAGGACTGATGACCTACGTCAAACACAATTTTATCCTCAGGTGAATTGAAAATTCTGTGAAGAGCCACAGTGAGCTCGCACACACCGAGATTTGATGCAAGGTGACCGCCCTGACGCTCGACGTTTTCAACGAGAAAGGCGCGAATTTCCTTACATAGCTCAGGAATTTGCCTCTCGTCGAGTGACTTTACGTCGAAGGGCGAATTTATACCGTTCAGTAGCTTGTATTCCATTATTTTCACTTTCTTTTAATAGAATTTCGAATTACTCGCCCTTGTTTGAAGTGGGGGCTGAACCGATAATTTTAACGTAGGCTCTGTAAAACGCGGAATAGTCTCCGAATCCTACGCGATAGGCGGCGCTTGAAGCCGTCTCTCCCTTATCTATAAGCTGCTTTGCGTACATTACTCTCTTTTGATTTATATAGCCGTGCACAGATATTCCGTTATGTTTTTTGAATGCTCTGCAAAGATAATATTTGCTAACGAAAAAGCGCTTTGCAAGCTTATCAAGGCTGACGTTTTTCTCTATATGCTCGTTTAAGTATTTTATTACCCTGGCGCCAAGCTCGCTCTCGTCGCGAGGTATGCTCTCACGGGTTGCAACCGATAAAAGAAGCACGATTTCCGAGGCTAAAAGACGTCTGTACTCATTAGCCTCGACGGTGGGCAATATATCCGCGTATGAGAGGCGCTCAAACACCGTGAGTATTGAGGGAGAAATAGTGTCTGCGGCATAGTAGCAGCCAACACCTTCAAGGCTTTTTGTAAGTGAGGATAGCATGTTTTGCGTTTCCGCGGTGAGATTTCCTACGGAAAATTGGAGCACGTATCGCTCATAAACCTCACCGTCGAGCAGCTTCAAGGAATGATATGAAAATGGGGGCGCAAATACCACAGTGCCCGGACAAATCGGGTATTCTACACCCTCTATTACGTATTTACCGTGTCCCTCGATTACGTAAAGAATTTCATAGGCATCGTGGCAGTGACTGCCGTTTACGTGGCTTGGCGCGGTTTCATCCGAGGAATACCAGAATTTAACCTCGCTCTGCCCTTTTCGTCTTATGTTTTCTCTTGCTTCCGCCGTCATAATCGTCTCCGTAACTTTAAGATTTGATTTACATATTACATTTTAACATAAATGAGCAATTTTTGCAATAGTTTTTGCAACTCGAACAATATTTTTTTGCGCGAGTATCTTGTATCTTTTACAAAAGTGTGTTAAAATGAAATAAAAACTATTGAAATGAGGTAACTAAAATGAAGTTAGGTTCACAGTTTTACTCTATAAGAACAGAGTGCGAAACTCCCGAGGCTCTCAAAAATTCCTTTAAGGTAACCAAGGAGCAGGGCTACGATATCGTACAGATTTCCGGTGTATGTCCCATCGAAGCAGAAATGCTCAAATCATTTATCGACGAGTATTCTCTTCCCGTTCCCGTAACTCACCAGAATCTTGATGCAATTCTCAACAACACAGATGAGCTTATCAAGTACCACAAAACAATCGGCGCAGAAACCATCGGTCTTGGCGGTATGATGAAGGCTTACCGCGGCTCTCTTGAAGGCTTCCGCGCAGTAGTAGAGCTTCTTCGCGAGCCTGTTAAGAAGATTACCGATGCGGGTCTTCGCTTTGCTTACCACAACCACGGCTATGATTTTCTCCCCTTTGACGGTGTTAAGTTCTTTGACTTCGTTTTTGAAAATCTTCCCGATGCCGACTTCATTCCCGACGTATACTGGATGAGATACGCAGGTGAAGATATTATCGGAAAGCTTACTATGGCCGCCGAGGCAAAAAGAATTAAGAATATTCACTTCAAGGATATGATAAGCGAGCCCCAGGGCGACATCTGCGCTTGCGGCGACGGTATTACAGATTTCGTTCCTCTTGCAAACCTTTGCAAAAAGTACGGAATTGAGAATATCTACGTAGAGCAGGACAACGCACCCGAGCTTGGTGACGTTTTCGAACAGATGAAGAGAAGCTACGACTTCCTTGACAAAATCGTACATATCTGAGGATAGATTATGGCAAAGTTTGTACTTTCCGCTTTCGCAGACGAGGCAGGCTCAACTCTCGATGAGCAGATTTCTGCCCTCCGCGATAACGGCATTGACTATATCGAGCCGAGAAATATCGGCGGAAAAGGAATTATCACCCTTTCCGATGAGGAGCTTATATCAATAAAGAAAAAGCTTGACGAGAACGGAATTAAGGTCAATTCCCTTGGCTCACCTATCGGCAAATATCCGATTACCGCGGATTTTGCCCCCCACCTTGCCGACACAAAGCGCGCACTCGAAATTGCAAAACTTCTCGGCACGGAAAATATAAGAATGTTCAGCTTCTTCGTTTCTCAGGACGAGCTCAAAATCTACCGTGACGAAGTAATTGCGAGACTTCGCGCAATGTGCGCTCTTGCAAAAGAGGCAAATATCAACCTCTGTCACGAAAACGAGAGCCTGGTTTACGGACAGATGCCCGAAGAAATCGACGAGCTTCTCACCGAAGTTCCCTCCCTTTACGGCATTTTCGACCCTGCCAATTACCGTATGAATAACGCAGACGTTTTCCGCGGTATTGAGGCGACAATGAAAAACTTCAAGTATATGCATATAAAGGATGCAATATTTGAAACACAGACTATCGTCCCCGCAGGAGAGGGCGAGGGTGAAATTGCGAAAATCATTAATATCATCAACGAAAAGGTTGACAGTGTAGTTTATCTTACACTTGAACCACACCTTCATATTTTTGATGCCTACAAGGGCATTGACGAGCACGAGCTGCGCGGAAAATACAGCTTCAAAAATTCCCGCGAGGCATTCGACTTTGCAGCAAATGCTCTCAAAAGGCTCCTCACCGAAAACGGATATGAAAGGAATGAAGAAAATCAATGGATAAAAAGAAACGCATAGCTCTTGTCGGCTGCGGAACCATCTCAGAAAACCATTTGTGCGCTCTCTCAAAGCTTTCAGACGTTGAAATCGTCGCTCTTTGCGACATAGACGTAAGCCGCGCAAAAGCAAAGCGCGAGAAATTTTCTCTTAACTCAAATATCTACACCGATTACCAAACAATGTTAGAGTGCGAGAAGCTTGACGCGGTTCATATTGCAACCCCGCACTACCTACACGCAAAAATGACAATTTCGGCGCTTGAAAAAAATATTTACGTTTTCCTCGAGAAGCCAATGTGCATAACGCTTGACGAAATTGACCTTCTTTTAGAAGCCGAGAGGCAAAGCAAAGCCTCTGTTACCGTTTGCTTTCAAAACAGATTCAACAAAACCTTTATCAAGGCTATGGAAATGGCAAAGGAAGACGGTGTCGAAAGCGGCTATTTTACCCTTCTTTGGGAAAGGGACGACAAATATTATACCGAGAGCGGCTGGCGCGGAAGGTATGCTACCGAGGGCGGCGGCGTTATGATTAATCAAGCAATTCACTCGCTTGACCAGCTGATACAGCTGCTCGGCCGTCCTGTTGCGGTAACCGCAACAAAATCAAATCATAAGCACAAATCTTCAATTGAGGTTGAGGACACTTGCGAGGGTATGATAGAGTTTGAGGGCGGAATTTTTGCAAGCTTCTATGCCACAAATGCGTTCACGCAGTCGTCAAAAACCACACTATACATTAAAACAAAAAATCATAAAATTGAGTTTGCAACCTCAAGACTTTACGTTGACAACGAGCTTTGCATTGATACGAAAAACCAAAAAATTATCGGCAAAGAGGTTTACGGTGACGGACACGAGGCTATTATACGAAAATTCTATGAAGCAATAGACAAAGGCGAAAAAATGCCCGTCACTCTCGACAGTGCAAAATGGGCGCTTAAGGTTTTGCTCTCAGCTTATGAGTCGAACGATACAAGAATTGAGATTTAATTCTGCTTTGAATTATTCAGCATATTCTATGAAAAATCAACGAATAATATATAACAAAATCGAAAGGGTTTTTAAATATGAAGCTTCCATTTAAATTAGATTTATCGGGCAAGGTTGCGGTTGTTACAGGCGCCGGCGGAATTTTGTGCTCCGATTTTTCCCGCGCAATTTCGGAATGCGGAGCAAAGGTTGCACTGCTTGACATAAACTACGATGCCGCAAATGCCGTTGCAGAAGAAATTAACAAGTCGGGCGGATGTGCTATCGCCATAAAGACCAACTGTCTTGAAAAAGAGAGTCTTCTTGAAGCGAAAAGGACTGTCAATGAAAAGCTCGGTCCGTGCGACATTCTTATAAACGGTGCGGGTGGTAATAATCAAAGAGCGACAACTGTTAACGAATACTTTGACATCGATGCTTTCAATGACACCGAAAAACAGGATTTCTTCTCTCTTTCCCCCGACGGCTTTAAGTTTGTTTTCGACCTTAACGTTACTGCGGCTTTCATTACAACGCAGGTTTTCGCTACCGATATGGTAGAGGACGAGAGAGGCGGAAATATCATTAATATTTCTTCAATGAACGCATTTCGTCCTCTTACTAAGATTCCTGCATACAGCGCTGCAAAATCTGCTGTTTCCAATTTTACACAGTGGCTTGCGGTTCACTTTGCAAACACCGGAATAAGAGTAAACGCTATTGCTCCCGGATTTTTCGTAACTAATCAGAACAAGGCGCTTCTCTACAACCCCGACGGAACGCCCACCGCAAGAACGGGCAAAATTCTCCGCGGCACTCCTATGAACCGCTTCGGAAACTCCGACGAGCTTATCGGAAGCCTTCTCTTCTTCCTTTGCGATGCGGCATCCAGCTTTGTTACCGGTGTTGTTCTTCCTATTGACGGCGGCTTCTCCGCTTATTCGGGAGTTTAACTTAGCACCCCTCCCGAAAGGAGACTTTTTACATTTCGCGATTGCCAAGCAATCATTTTCGGCATTAAAATGTAATGTTATAGAGCGTTCTGTAATTGACAGAACGCTCTTTTTATGCTAAAATATGGCTATAAACCATAAATATAAGAGGCAAAATGAAAAGCACGATTACAAAGTGGTATAAACTGTTAAACTTCCCCGAAAGATACGTTGCGGAATTTGATTTTCTTGTAAACAGCCTCGAAATCAATCCAAGTTGCATTGATGCCTGGGATTACGAAAACAAATCCCCCGAGGAAAACATACTCGCATACCTCTATTTTTGTGAGGAGCTTGAAAGAAAATATGCATCGCACGGCATACCTTATGAAATTCTACTTGATACTCTCTCGGACATAGTCGTATGGACAAACACGCACTTTACCCTTACGGGTAAGTTCGGTCTCTCTGAGACGCGGTGGCTTTATAGACACCTAACCTTTAAGCTCTTCAAGCTTGGCAGACTTCAATTCTGTATGGCTGATTCGGAGTTTGAGATAGAAGAAATAGGACTTGCCGCCGGTGCTTCGGTTATGGAAATACACATTCCCGAGGGCGAGCCTATGCCCACCGAGCGTTGTGTGGCTTCTATTGAGCTATCAAAGTCGTTTTTTGCAAAGTATTTTCCAAGCTTTGAATATTTTGCATACACCTGCCACTCCTGGCTTCTCGACTCTGAGGTGCACGCGCTTCTTAACGAAAAGTCAAATATCACGGCATTTTCAAAGCTCTTCAAGATAGTGCGAAACGACGAGTGCGACGCACTCTTAAAATACATATTCCGTTGGGACGCAACGAGAAAAACGCTCCCGGAGCTTGAAGCAAAAACCTCGCTTGCAAGGCTGGTAAAGGAAGCGGCGCTCTCGGGTGCTAAATTCTACGAATCACTCGGCTATATACTAAAATAAGGGTAACGGCTCTTGCCGTGAAAGGAAATAATATGGAAATTTTTGATATGCACGTTCACGCAAAAAAGACGACACCTGAGCCCGAAAGACTTCTTCGCGAGCTTTCTATGGCAGGAATGTCAGGCTCAACTGTCATTTCAAACAAGCCTCTCGAAGTAAGTCGCGAGGAGGGTAGCTCCTTTGATGAGAGAATGGAGGAGCTTCGCGCGTGGACCTCAACGCACCCCGAAAAGCTCTTCCCTGTTCTTTGGGTACACCCCGATGAAGAGGGTATCAAGGAAAAGATAGATATTGCCGTAAATAGCGGTGTTATGGCATTCAAGGTTATGTGCAATAGCTTCTACGTCGGTGACACGAAGAGCATGGATATGCTCGGACAAATCGCAAAGCACGATAAGCCTGTAATCTTCCACTCCGGTATTCTATGGGACGGCAGAGTTTCTTCCTGCTACAACAGACCTGCCAACTGGGAGGCTCTTCTCGACCTTGACGGAATAAGATTTTCTCTTGGTCACTGCTCGTGGCCGTGGATTGACGAGTGCATTGCCCTCTACGGAAAATTCCTCAACGCAGAGGCGCACGGCAGACGTGTTGAAATGTTCTTCGACCTTACCCCCGGTACACCCGAAATCTACCGTGAGGAGCTTCTTCGCAAGCTCTTCTTCGTAGGATATGACGTACCTAATAACATTCTCTACGGAACAGACTGCAGAACCTCAGGCTATCAGTACGCTTGGACAAAAAAATGGCTTGAAATAGACAACAAGCTATTTGATAAATTTGGCATTTCCGAAAAGCTCAGACAGAAAATTTTCCGTGATAACCTTTTCCGCTTTTTAGGAAAAACGCCACGAGAGGTAAATCGCTTTATCCCACTGCCCGATTCTCAAACGGTGTGGTCACCCGATTTTGAAAAATAAAATCAAAGGGGCTGTTTCATTTAGGCATAATCGAATGAAAAAAGGTAGAGAGGGTGTAATAACAACGCTCTCTCTACCTAATTCCTAGCTATTTGGGAGAAAATCGAGGTTGAAAACCTGCGGTTTTCTCCATTTTTATTGTATTTTTTCATTCTATCTCCGTTTTCCCACCTCGACGTACTTTTGTACGCCTGTCGGTGTGAAGAACGAAGATTTCTGCTCTAAATCAAGCTAACCTCGAAAGGTGCTTGTTACGCAGTTTTTTTGCAGCTCTTTCTCGAAATCTATTAAGAAATTTTTAGCTTTTGCGAAGCATTTTTAAGTACTCTCGTGGGGTCATTTTCTTTTTTCTTTTGAAAACGAAGCTGAAATAGGATTGAGAGGAAAAGCCTGATTCAAAGGCTATTTCGGTTAGGGTTTTATCGGTTGAAACAAGCAAATTTATTGCATTTTTTATCCTTAGGTCCTCAACATATTCACGAAGGGTTTTTCCCGTTGACGCCTTAAAGGTGTTATGAAAATATATGGGACTTAAGGAAACCTCATCTGCTATTTTTCCGAGCGAAAGCTCCTCTTGATAATGCTCACCGATATAACGGATAGCCTTTTCTATAAGCGGATAGTTATTTTGCTTTTCCCTGTGGGCGCTGCGAATTTGCCGTCCCTCCTTATAAAAGGCGTATATAAGCTCAAGCAGGAGCGAGACAATCATTACCTCATCACTCATAAGCCCGGTTGAATAATAGGCGTTTATACGCTCAAAAAGCTCGTAGAAATAATCATACCTTTCGGTTTTTATAAAGGTTGGAAGTGCGGAAAGGAGCGAATAAAGGTATTCATCCTTAACTATAATGTGAACAAAGGCGCAGGTAAAGGGGAGCCTCGTTTGGCGCATTTGTCCCGGCTTTGCAAGAAAAAGGTAGCCACGCTCTATCGGCTGGGCGGTGCCGTCTATATACGAAACTCCCCCTGCCCGAAGCGGCAATTCAAGCTCAAACATTGCGGTTTTTCTTTTTTTCGTTATCCGCTCTTCTCCCGTTTCCACCTTCGCCTCGTATATTCCGGCGGCAATAAGCTTCGGGACAGTTATTCTTTCCATTTTAACCGAGCCTCCGTTTTTAAGTAATATTTCTAATAAAAAGGCTAAAATTGTGATATTTTTTGCCTCAAAAATATAATACAATAAAATCAGATATTTGTCAATACAAATAATATACAAACAAGGAAAGCAAAAATGAAAAAGAAAAAGCTGCGTATTGGCGCAATGGGCACTGCAAGGGGATATATCGCCCTTAAATGTGAGCCGTTTTTATCGGATGAGATGGAGGTTGTTGCCTACTGGGAGCCAAATCCAAAATACCGTGAGCTGTTCAAGGAAAAGCCTAATTACCACGAGGGTGTTAAAATATATTCCGATTTTGAAGAGTTTATAAGCTGTGGGCTGGATGCGGTTTTGATTTTCAACGCCTTCCACGAGCATCATAACTACGCTATGAGAGCTATGGAGCTTGGAATAGCGGTGTTATCCGAAACGACTGCCGCTCCAAGCTACGGTGACTGCGTTGCCCTCATAGAATGTGCAGAAAGAACCGGTGCTAAATATATGCTTGGTGCTAATTGCGTATATCTGCGCTCAATTTACGCAATGAGAAGGCTTATTCAGGAAAAGAAATACGGAAATCCCGTTTACGCCGACACAGAATACGTTCATCTTTCAGACGAAAGCGAGGCGCCGTTCGTTCCCGGTGCTGTTGGAAAGTTAGATAAGGACAACCTCCATTGGCGTCACACGCTCCCCCGTTGCTATTACAATATGCACGATTTAGGACCTATGATGTTTATTTTGGATAGCTTCCCGAAAAAAGTCGTTGGAAAGGCCGTTGTAACAGAGGATAAGCCGACCCATTCGTTTGCAAATTACCTGAAAAGCTACGCCCTTGTAGAAATGGAAAACGGAATGGTGGTAAACTATTCGGGACACACCTCTGCCGGTGCAAACGGAAAGTGGTATCGTATCGGCTGCTCAAATGGAACAATTGAAAGCGTTCGCTACAACAAGGACGGTGACAAGATATTAGAGGGTAGCTACGACAACGTAAGCACAACCGAGCTTGACTGGGTAAGTGCGGGAGTTCTTTCGGAGGAGGACACGGTGCGCTTCTTTACAAGTGAGGAGGCAAAGGCCTTTCACGGCGGACGTGATTTGATTCTTTTACAGGAATTTTTAAGGTACGTGCGTGGTGAAATTGAGCCTCCGTTTGATATTTACAAGTCGGTTGCCCTTTCCGCAACCGCCATTACTGCGTGGTACAGTATGCTATCGGGAAGCGTGGAGCTTGAAGTTCCCGATTTCAGAAAAAAAGAAGACCGTGACAAGCACAGAAATGATTTCCGTTCACCCTTTGCAAAGAGGCTTGATGATTTAACCTTGCCCTGCACAATAGACGAAAACAGAAAATTTCACCCCTGATAATTACTTGTAAGAAAATTGGAAAATAAAAATGAAGGTTACCGATATAAAGCCGTTTGTTGTTGACTGCTTTCGCACAAACTGGGTATTCGTTAAGGTTTACACAGACGAGGGAATAAGCGGAGTTGGCGAGGCAACGCTTGAATACAAGGAAAATGCCTTGCTTGGTGCAATAGAGCATATAAAGGAATATCTTGTGGGGCAAAATCCACTTGATATTGAAAAGCACTGGCATACTATTTACCGTGATGCGTATTGGCGTGGCGGAGCTGTGCTTACCTCTGCCCTATCGGCTGTGGAAATGGCGCTTTGGGATATCCTCGGAAAGAGTCTTGGCGTTCCTGTATATCAGCTGCTTGGCGGCAAGGTAAACGACAAGGTGCGCATATACGTTAACGGCTGGTTTGCAGGCGCAAAGGAGCCGGAAGAATTTGCAGAAAAGGCAAAACTTGCCGTAAAGCGTGGTGTTACCGCTATGAAATGGGACCCGTTTGGAAAAAGCTATCTTAATATTTCAAACGCCGAGCTTGATAAGGCGATACGCTGTGTTTCTGCTGTGCGTGAGGCGGTTGGCGACAAGGTTGATTTACTTATTGAGGGACACGGCAGATTTAATATTCCAACGGCTATAAAGATAGCCAGGGAGCTTGTGCCCTTTAAGCCGATGTTCTTTGAGGAGCCGGTGCCGCCCGACAGCCTTGACGCTTTGCTTGAGGTAAAAAATTCCTCTCCCATTCCTATTGCGGCAGGCGAAAGACTTTACACGAGGTGGGACTTCCGCCCATTATTTGACAAAACGGCGGCGCATTACATTCAGCCCGACATATCCCATGCGGGCGGTATTATGGAGCTTAAAAAGATTGCCGCAGAGGCAGAGGCGAGATATATTTCCTTTGCTCCACACAATCCGTCAGGCCCTGTGGCAAATGCGGCAACGCTGCAACTTGCGGCAACCTGCCAAAATTTTGAGATACTCGAAATTATGTATTCGGACGTTGAGTGGCGTGCGGACGTTACAAACGAGAGCCTTGAATACAGTGACGGATACATAAAAATCCCGGATAAGCCCGGACTTGGAATTGAGATAGACGAGGAGGCGTGTTGTGCGCATCCCTACAAGCCACACACGTTAAGACACTACACGGGCGCACTTACCGAAATACGCCCGGCAAAGACCAAATTTTATTTTTAGGAGAAAAAGATGATACGATTTGATGTTGATGGACACGAGCCGAGCTACCTTCCGGATGGTGAATGGGAGCTTGTTTGGGCAGACGAGTTTGACGGATACGAGCTTGACAGAACGAAATGGGAATTCCGCCTTAATTTTTGGGGCAAACGCTTTGATGCCTACACCGACCAGGGTGTAATTCTTGACGGTAACAGCCACGTTGAGCTTCATAGGACCGAGCGTGACGGGTACTACGTTTCCCCACAGCTTGTTACAGGGCAAAATTCCTTTGACGCACCGAAAACAAGCAAGGGCATTTGGCCGCTTGGCCCCGTAACAGAGCCCAAGTTTATTCACAGATACGGATATTACGAGTGCAGATGCAAATTCCAGCGTGAGCCTGACGTTATGTGGAGTGCGTTTTGGCTTCAATCACCCTCGATAGGCACGACATACGACCCCGCATACAGCGGAATTGAGTGCGATATTATGGAGCATTTTCACGAAAAAGACTGCACCACGGGAAATATTTACGGCGGCTACTCCAAGCAAATTAAGGAAGAAGGCAGAGTTACCTACGACCTTAAGCCCACCGAGGACGGTTGGCATACCTTTGGTATGGATTGGAGACCTGACGGCTACACCGGCTACTGTGACGGTGAGGTTATAACCGACATCAAGGGCAAGGTTTCTCACGTGCCGCAGTTTATCATTTTATCCACCGAAATACGTGGATACAGAACCGGACATCCGCTGAAGGTTGGCGAGAAAATGGTAAAGCACACGACAGGTGCTGACGGCGAAAACGTTAAGGTTCAGGACGGCTTTACCGATGACGCTTTTATAGTTGACTACGTAAGAGTTTTTGACAGAAAGTAAACAAAAGTATGAAAAAAGCAGTACTTATTACAGGCGCTTGTGTTAACACGGGTGTGGCTATCGTTGAAAAATTCGCCACAGAAGGCTATGATATCGTGTTTACTGGCAGAGTCGGCGAACGCATCACAAAAGCAGAGGAGGACTACCGTGAGCGCTTTCCGGACGTTAGGATTTTTGGCTATCCCTTAACCTCAACTAATGAGGACGGCTCGGTAGACGAGGCGGGGGTTAAAAATCTTTTCCTTTCGCTTGACGAGAGGGGCATTTTTATCGAAACGCTTATCCTAAACGCCGCAGACCAGGGACTTGGTATGAAAATTTTTGAAAATCCCCTTTCGGATTTTGTAAGCGTTCTTAACACGAACGTTGTTTGGAATTTTTGTCTTGCCGAAGAGGCGGCAAAAAGAATGAAGACCCAGGGCGGCGGAAATATAATTTTCATAAATTCAAACACCGCCTACCGTGCGATACCTGACAGGATAGCCTACGTTACCTCAAAGGGCGCACAGCTTGGACTTATGAGAGCCTTGGCGGTTGACCTTGGCAAATATAACATTCGTGTTAATGCGGTGCTTCCCGGTATGATTAAAACAGACCGCTGGGAGAAAAATCCCGATTTTTACCGAGATATTCCCTCTCGCTTCACCCCAATCGGTGACGTTGCGGTTGGTGCGGACGTTGCGGACGCCGCCTACTATTTTGCGGCACACGCAAGAAACACTACGGGAGCCGAGCTTGTTATGGACGGTGGCAACACCGTTCAGCTATACCCCATTATCAAAAAATAAAAAAACGGAAGACTTTGCTTTGACTACGTGCCATTCAAGGTCTTCCGCTTTTTTATTTGAGTTTTCTTTATTTGAGTTTTCTGCGAATTTCGCTCGGAGTCATTCCCGTACGCTCCCTCATCACTTTCGAAAAGTAATAGGCGCTGCCAAATCCGCACCTTTCTGCTATTTCGGATATCGGGCTGTCGGTTTCATGGAGCATCTCACGTGCACGTCCCGTTCTGAATGAGAGCAAAAGCCTTTTGGGCGACTCACGGTACACCTCATGAAAAAGCCTTCTCAAATGAACAGAGCTTATTCCGTAACGGATAGCAACCTCTTCCACCGAAAAATCGGGATTTTGGTAATTTTCAATGATTTCATTCATTATTTGCCTTGCAAGTTTACGCCTCTTTTGCGGAATATAATTATTTTCTCTTGGACATTGCTCTTGGCCGTGGATAGACGAATGTATTGCGCTTTACGGAAAATTTCTCAACGCAGAAGCTCACGGCAGACGTGTTGAAATGTTCTTCGACCTCACTCCCGGAACTCCCGAAATATACCGTGAGGAGCTTCTCTACAAGCTTTTCTTCGTAGGCTACGACGTTCCTAATAATATTCTTTACGGCACGGATTGCAGAACCTCGGGTTATCAGTACGAGTGGACTAAAAAGTGGCTCAGAATCGACACTGCGCTTTTTGACAAATTCAATATCTCGGACAAGCTTCGTCAGACGATATTCCGCGACAACCTTTTCCGTTTCCTTGGAAAAACCGAGCGCAAGGTTGACCGCTTTATTCCCCTACCCGACTCGCAGACGGTTTGGTCACCCGACCTTTGTCGATAATTCAATATAATTTTTGCTAAAATTTTCTTTTTTTAGAGCGTTCTGTCATTGACAGAGCGCTTTTTATATGCTATAATATATTGGATTAATTGGTTGATTAAATAAAAATATATATTACATAAAGGAGATTCTAAAATGAAACCTATTTTAGTTGAAACTTCAGCAAGACACATTCACCTCTCCCGCGAGGCAGTTGACACTCTTTTCGGTGTTGGCTATGAACTCACAAATAAGAAAGACCTTTCTCAGCCCGGTCAGTTCGCTTGCGCTGAGAAGCTTCTCGTAGTTGGTCCTAAGGGCACACTCAAGGCTTCTATCCTTGGTCCTACACGTCCTGCAAGCCAGGTTGAGATTTCTCTCACCGATGCTCGTGCAATAGGTGTTACAGCTCCCATTCGTGAGAGCGGCGACATCGCAGGAAGCGGCGCTTGCAAGCTTGTAAACCCCGAGAATGGCGCTGAGGTTGAGCTTACTGAGGGCGTTATCGCTGCAAAGCGTCATATCCACCTCACTCCCGATGATGCAAAGGAGCTTGGTGTTTCTGATAAGCAGATCGTTTCTGTTAAAATCGAGTCCGAGCGTACAACAGTTTACGGCGACGTTGTAGTTCGCGTTAACCCCAATTTCGCTGCTGCTATGCACATAGACACAGACGAGTCCAACGCAGCTTGCGCTTTCGGTAACGTTTACGGTGTAATCGTTGACTAATTTTCTTCGTTTATAATAATTTTTAAGGAGATATAAAAATGGCAGAACTTGTCTATTCGCACGAAGTACAGAATATGTGCGTTGTTGCTAAGGGTCCTAACCACGGTCCTGCTCCCATTCCCGAAGAGGGCGCTTGGGTACAAGCAAAAGAAATTAAGGATATTTCCGGTCTTACTCACGGTATTGGCTGGTGTGCTCCTCAGCAGGGCGCATGCAAGCTTACCCTCAACGTTAAGGACGGTATTATCGAAGAGGCTCTCGTTGAGACTATCGGTTGCTCCGGTATGACTCACTCCGCAGCTATGGCGGCTGAAATCCTTCAAGGAAAAACTCTTCTTGAAGCTCTCAACACAGACCTTGTTTGCGATGCTATCAACACAGCTATGCGTGAGCTCTTCCTTCAAATAGTTTACGGACGTACTCAGTCCGCATTCTCCGAGGGCGGTCTTACAATAGGCGCAGGTCTTGAAGACCTTGGTAAAGGCTCTCGTTCTCAGGTTGGTACAATGTACGGCACTCGCGCAAAGGGTGTTCGTTATCTTGAAATGGCAGAGGGTTACGTTACGAGAATGGCTCTTGATAAGGACGATCAGGTTATCGGTTACGAGTTTGTTAACCTTGGTAAGATGACCGACTTTATTAAGAAGGGTGACGACCCCACAACTGCTTACAACAAATCAATGGGTAACTATGGTAGATTCTCCGCTGAAGACGGCGCAGTTAAGTACATAGACCCTCGTAAAGATTGATAGGAGGCAGTAAAATGGCATTATTTGAGAATTATGAAAGACGTGAGGCTAAGATCCTCGCAACTCTTAAGGAATACGGCATCAACTCCATCGAGGAGTGCAAGGAGATCACTCTTGCAAAGGGTATCGACTGCGACAAGAT
>JAZNCB010000126.1:0-2291 GCA_046156285.1 Eubacteriales bacterium
ATGAACGAGCTTTATGACAAGGGTATTCCTGTAAGAACTGCGGTTTTTAAGTCTGAGGAGCACCCAAGCTATCCCGGCGTTCTCAAAAACGGATATTGCTACCTTGATGCCGAGCCTTATGCGCTTATAATAGGCGATAAAATTGCAAATTCAAAAGAAGAAAATCTTCGAGAGGATATAGTGTGGGCAACAAAAGAGGCCCTTGAAGAGTTCCCTCGTGACGTTATTACAGTACACGTACATGCGAAAGTTCCCGACACAATAACTATTGGTACTGTTTCACGCTCGGTTGCTATCGGAATGGCTGACGGAGGAACATATTTCTGCACCTCACCCTTCGGTCTTCCCGAAAACGTTATAGACGGCTCTCTTTACTTTGTTCAGCCAACAAGCATTTTGCAGGTTTCTCCCAAAGGAATTGAGCTTCGTGCAACAAGCCTTGAAGGTACACGCGTTGAGCAGATAGACTACCGTACTGCAAAGGAAATAAGGCTTAACATTGAAAAGTATCTCAAAGTCGGTGAGGAAAGCGCAATTTCGATTTACGCTCTTCCCTTCTTCACCGAGTGGAACGAGTTCTGGCGCGCTCCCGCGGTTGACTCAAAGTACGTCTTGGAGGGCACAATGTTAAAGCCTATCGCTCCCGCAATTTACGAAGGACTTTGGTCATTCTATAAAGAAGGAAGATTAAAGGTCAAAATCGGCACGAGAATTAACAGCAAAGGACAACCTCGCAAGCAGGTTCAGTTCTGGCTTGAATACTAAACAGAAAAGAGACACTGTGTAACAACAGTGTCTCTTTAACAATTAAGTAAAATTAAGGAAAAATCTTGAAAAATTCAGTGAGAAATAAACCAACGGAACACCTGCAAAGCAAAAGCGGAGACACAATTTTTATTGATGCCCCCACTTATTTTTTTATTTGGTTATCCCTAAATACGACAGCTTAAATTGCATTTTTTTATATACAATTTATCGCTTTTTTATTGACTTTAATTACGTTTTGTGATATAATTAGTTGAATTTGAGTTTAGGAGTTACATTATGTGCATTATAGCAGGATATACGGGTAAAAAAACGGCAGCGCCGATACTTATTGAGATGCTTAAAAATTACGAATATATTGACGGCGGGCTCTCCACGGGTATTGCAACGATACACGAGGGTAAGGTGTATATGAGGAAGGTTGTCGGTGACGTTGAAACCCTTCTGCGCGAAACCGATGCGCTTTCCCTGCCCGGTACGACGGGTATTATTCACTCCCGCACGGGCAACGACCACGTCGAGCACGCCCACCCCTTTATGTCTGATGACGGAGAGCTTGCTCTCGTTCTTAACGGTACGACGCGGGGCGGCGGCTCACCCGAATATTTCAAGGCTCGTGACGAGATAATGAACGGATTTTTAGACTGTGGAATCAAAATCAGGAGTGCGGTATTCAAGGCAAAGCCCGATAAAACGCCCCTTTCAGTACTTAAAAACGGCTATGAATACCACGACACCGAGCCATATGCGCTCATGATAGGCGACAAGGTTAAAAGCTCATCTATCGAGTCGCTCGGTGATGATATAGCTCTCGCAACGAGAGAGGCGCTTGAGGCTCTTCCCATTGACGTTATTACCCTTAACGTTCACGCAAGGCTTCCCGACACGATTACCGTCGGAAACATAACCAGACCTATGGCTATCGCTATGGGAGAGGGTGAATGTTATATGTCTACCGTTCCCTTCGCTATTCCCGACGAAATAACCTCACGAGGCTCGGTATTCTTTACACCGCCTACGACGGTTTTGCAGGTCACACCGAACGGTATAAATATTCGCTCTACCTCCTTTGCCGAAACGAGAGTTGAGCAGCTTGACTTCCGCACACAAAAGGAAATACGCCTTAATATGGAAAAGTATCTCAAGGTCGGAGAGGAAAACGCAATTTCTATCTACGGTCTTCCCTTCTTCACCGAGTGGAACGAGTTTTGGCGCACTCCCGCGGTTGACTCAAAGTACGTTTTGGAGGGTACGATGTTAAAGCCTATCGCTCCTGCCATTTACGAGGGTCTTTGGTCATTCTACAAGGAAGGCAGACTCAAATACAAGGTAGGAACAAAAATAAACAGCAAAGGAAAGCCGAGAAAGCAGGTGCAATTCTGGCTTGACCATTAAATTTCAATATTAAATAAAACAAAAACCGTTTAGCGTAGCCGAAACAATTCTGAAACGCTAAACGGTTATTTTATACAATTTATTTTACGTCGGAAAGTGCGACACCGTAAACGGTTACTCCAACAAGTCGG
>JAZNCB010000127.1:0-10825 GCA_046156285.1 Eubacteriales bacterium
GCAAAGAAAAACAAGGCTCTTATCGGTATGGAAGATATCGAAGAATCCTATATGAAGCTTCTTCTCGGTCCGCAAAAGAAGAAAAATATGCGTACCGCAGAGGACAACAAGCTCTGTGCTTACCACGAGGCAGGCCACGCAGTTGCGTCCTACTTCTGTAAGCATACAGATCCTGTAAAGCATATCACAATTATACCTGCGGGCGGTGCCGGCGGCGTTACTATCAGTGTTCCCACAGAGGATAGAATGACCGCATCGAGAAAGGGAATGATCGATAGAATCGTTCTTGCTCTTGGCGGCCGTGTAGCAGAGGAAATCGTGCTTGACGATATATCAACCGGAGCATCTAACGACATACAGCAGGCTACTGCTATTGCACGTAATATGGTGACACGGTATGGCATGAGCGCAAAGCTTGGCACAGTTCTTTACGGCTCTGAGCACTCACAGGACGAGGTGTTCCTCGGAAGAGATTTCTCCTCAGGCAAGAACTATTCGGAAAAAACTGCGGCTGATATCGATGAGGAAATCAGAAGCATTATTTCAGAGTGCTACGACACCTGTAAAAAGCACCTCACAGACAACATTGCAAAGCTTCATTTCGTTGCTGAATTCCTGCTCAAATTCGAGTCTATGGACGAAGAGCAGTTCAAGGCGGCAATGGAAATGGAAGAACCTACGCTTGAAGAAATAGAAAAAATAGCCATCGAAAGAAAGAAGAAGAGCGAGGAAGAAAATAAGACCGCTCACGAAAACAACGAGAAGGCTATGGAAGAGGAAAATCGCCGTATCGAAGAAGAAGCGAGAATTAAGCGCGAGCAGGAAGAAAGACGCTCGTCATTCCCGGTCGACGACTTCTTTACGAGTGTATTCAACGTTCCTCCGAGCGAGGACGACGTAGAGGAAGACAATTCCTCTGACGATACAGAAAAGGATAACTAATATAAAAAGCGGAGCTTTCACTTGTAAAGCTTCGCTTTTTCTTTGCCGTTTCGCACAATATTACTGTCATCTTATACAAATATATGTCGCGCGAATTGTGTATGTGCACAAATATATTATATATATGGGGATTTCGGTAAATTCTTGTTGACTTTGAAGAAAAAATATTTTATAATATATGTGTATAAGTTTGCGAATCTACATTTTTGCTTCGCGCTTCATAAAGCTTTTTACATTTAAGGAGAAGAAGAATGAAAAAAACATCGAGAATCATTGCGATAATGCTTACACTTTGTGTCTTGTGCAGCACTATTGCAATCGTAGCAGCTTCAAAGGCTCCGTCAGAGCTTAACGATATGCTCGAGAGTACACAGACAGCTTACGTAAACGATTTTGAGAGTTTGACTCCCGGTGATACCTACGGCGGTTTCGGCTCGGGCTCGGGTCAGGCACAGCATTACAGCCAGATGGTTGTTGGCGGACAGGGAGATAACGAATATATCGCTATGCGCTACACTGCCGGCAAGTTTGACGGCGCTAACTACCGCCGCGACTTTTATATCGCAAACACTGCAAAATCATTTTTGAGTAACTATTCTTACTTTACACTTGACTATGATATTTCGGCAGATAAATACCAGGTTCCCGTTGGCTACAAGGTGATTTCCACTGCTGTCAACTACGCAACGGCTAAAATCGACGTTCAGTACATAACGGTTGATACACTTGACAAGGCGGAAATCGAAGAGACTCTTCTTGCTGCTAATAATTCTTCCAAGATGGCACTCGCTATCGATTTGGCACAGTACTATTCGAAGCTCGGTCTTACTCCGGATCCCGCAAACGTTACAGAGTGGGCAGAGAAGTACGTTGCAGACAACTACTCTGCGTATGACGTTGACGAGGCTATCGCTTCCGCAAGACTTTCATACCCCGAGAACTATACTGTCGCTCCCGACTTCCGTGCTGCAAGCGGTAAGCTTTATATGCCGAGTGCAAGCATCAATTACAACGATGAGTCGGGCTGGTATTTGAAGTTCAACGGTCTTGATAAACAATATGTGCTTCCTACCGATACATTAGTTTGGTCGCATATTACCTACGCTGTAAAAATCGATAATGCTAAAATAGAAAATTCCAGAATACGCATTTACTTCGACGGTGAATTCGTTCTTGAAAGACAGTTTGCTGATCCCGGTACAACCGGTGCTTTCGCACAGAGCATAACCACTTACGTTTATATAGCGCAGACACAAAATCCTTACTCCGTTGCATTCGACAACATTATGCTCAGAGCATATCTCCAAAACACATATTCTTCTTCTACTTGGTATGGTATAGATGATCTTTTCACTGACAAAAACAAGGAAACGTCTATCGCAAGATGCGACGACGTAATTTATAATACAGACTTCGTTTCACCTAACGGCAAGTACGTATCTGTTGATGCCGGCGCAACAAAATGCTATATTCCCGGTTACGTTCAGGATTACGTAAACAACAGTATGGCAAACGGCGCTCTTATCGAGACTGCGTTTGATATCCTTGACTTCACTCCGCCGAGTGAAACAGACACCTTTGATGTTTCCTGTATCAACGGTGCAAAATTCACCTTGTCCGAGGAAGCAAAAAATAATTATGTAATCATTGTAACTCCCACAGGTTACAGAGTTTCAAAGGTAAATGAGGACGAAAAGATAACTCTTCATTGGTACGATGCGGCAAAGGACGGTAAAATCATTAAAGAAAGCTACCTTGCGGTAGGCTCTCTTCCAAGCTTCGGCTCGGATACTATTAAGGCAGTTGATTTTGAGACCGGTAAGCTTACCGAGTACAACGTTTCCGGTTGGTATTGGGATATAGACGGTGAGGGAAATGATTTCATCAACTTCGAGCCGGCTCCCATTAATGCACTTACACAAAACGAATTCAACGTTGTAAAGCAAGAGCTTGACGGCGTTATAGCAATTTATCCCGCTGAGGTCGAGCTCAAGGGCGAAGAAAATCTTAAATACGTTATCGAAACGATAGATACACTCGGAAATCCTGTTCCATTCTTCCAAAACGACGATTACTCGTCCGCTCTTACGAATGTAATCCCCAAGAACGTTACGGAAAATCTTCCGAAGAGCGCAACTCTTCACCTTTACGATAGCGTTACGGCGAACACATTCCTTCTTAAAAAGGGATACGAGCTTACCGTTTTGCTTAACGGCAACAGCATTACCGCCGTAGAAGACGTGCTCTTCGAGCTTGATAACGGCGCTGCTCTTGAAATCGCTACAACCGGTGATCTTTCAGAAATATACGCAAAAACCGTTATTAATGCAAGTAAGGCGATTTTCAATAACACCAATATCAAAATCGGTACTCCCGAAGCTCTTCTTACGGTCTTATCCGATGTATTTGTAAACATCAACTCCGTTGACAAGTCCTACACAGACGACGGGCTTACAAACAACCTTACAATTACTGCAACTCGCGCTCTCGGTGCAATAAACCTTTCTGCTCCCGAGCTTGTGTTCACAGCAACAAACTCTACCTTCGTAACCGAAGTTGGAACGCTTCTTAATATTGATGCTCTTGCAACTGCAAGTATTTCGATTTCCGACTCTGAGCTTTATTCATCTGCTCTTATCGCTGACGGTGGTAGCGACGCAGTAACACTCGCTATTGAAAACACCTCTGTTTTGGGTGACGTTCCTGACACTCTCTGTGCAAACGTTCTTCTCGGAAAGGGAGTTAAGTTTTCCTCCGACGTTCGCAAATCGATTAACCCGATTTACACAAGCGGTGTAGTTGCAGTAGTAACTAACACGGAAATTATCGGTGAGAATATTTCGTCCTTCACCGCATGTCTCACAACGTTCCTTGCAAGTGAGCTTGCAAAGGAGGATATCGCAACCGCTATCTGGAAGGATGCTCTCGATGCTACCGTTTATACAGAGCTTTACTACAAGGATGCTGTTGCAGTAGTTGCTCATCCGACCGATTTCTCCGATCCCGCAAGATTCCCGATTGCAACCGACCTTGATAACGGCTGGTACAATCTCGCATATAACGGCTGGGCACCCGCAAGCGAGGGAACAGAGCTTAATCTTCTCGTGCTTGGTGAGGAAAATATCTTTACTCCCACCGCTTCGCTTCCTACCGATGCCGTTACACTTATGGCAAACGTTAACCTTAGATATACAGAGCCCACGATGACTCTCTATTTCAAGCTTCCGGAGAGCGAGGTTAAGAACGTTTCATTCTTTATCGGCCAAACAGAGGTTGAATTCGCACCTCTCTATAACCACGACGTAGTGGGCGATGCTCTCGCTCTCGAAGTTCCGATCGCTCTTGCAAGCTTTGATGCGGTTGTTCTTACCGTAAACTTCACAGTAAACGGAACGTCACTTACAGACGATATTACGGTTGATATCCTCACCTACGCTGAAATCGTTGCCGAGGTTTATGCTTGCGGTACTGAGGACACGTCACTCGTATTCGATCTTATTCGTTATAAATATGAGGCTTATCTTCTCGCAAATGAGGACAACACAAGCTCTGCCATCACCAACAGAGTTAATGCACTTCTTTCCTCTCACGGACAGAACTGCAAGTGCTATGAATCTTTTGCTAATATTGAATACGCAAACGATGAGCTTCTCGCAACTCTCGTAGGTAACGAGGCTCTTGCAGATAAGATACTTGCTGCCGGCTTCGACCTTGACGCAAACCGCCCCGCTCTTTACTTCTACGTTCCGGCAAGCCTTGACGTAAAATCTCTTAACGTCAAATTCGTTGGACTTGAACACAAGGTTTCAGGTTGGGATTACGTAAATTACAAGATTACCGAAACTCTCACAAACGAAGGAACGGTAGTATATAACGACGTGCTGTGCAACGTTTATAAGTACAACGATATGCTCCTTTGCAACGCGACTTCAATATTCAATATCACACTTGAAACCGACAGCGGCGTATTCACAGGCAAGTTCTCACTTGCAAGCTACTGTGAAGAGCTGAAGCTTGCAAACAGTGAGCTTACAAATCTCGCAAAAGCATTCTATCTTGCTTCCGGCTCTGCATTTGATTACAGAGCCGTCGGAGCAGACGAGTAATCCCGATTAACAAGGAGAAAAGATAAATGAAAAAACTTACTAAAATTTTGGCCGTTTGTCTTACAGTGGCAACGCTTGCGACCTTGCTTATCGGCAATTCATTCGTCAGCGCTGCTACTACGTCAAAGAACACTCTTAACCTTTCAAGACGTGGTATCGTCAACGCTATCAACCTTGATTTAGAGGATTATTCTGCGGGCTCAGGCTCGTTTGCTTCCGGCGTTTCAGGCGACAATATCAAATATGGCTGGTCGCCAAACCTTCGTACCGGTGACGGTGAATCTATGAATATCACTGTTCGTCAGCAGACCGGTCTTGACGGAATTTCATCGAACAAGTACATTTCCATGAGAAGAATTCCCAGAAGTGTTCACCCCCGTGGTAACTACGTTGACGTTAAGATTGGTAACCCCACCGCCAAATCTCACAATATCATGGAATATTCTTATATTACCTTTGATTTTGATATTTGCGCTGACGAGTACGTTTATATGCTCGACGATAAAGAACAACACGGTACTGAGATTCCCGAAGGTGCAACCGACGTTTCTCTTGCTTACACATCTGCCAACATCTCCATGATTAACCGTGACTCTGAATCTAACGTTGCAGGCGGCACCTCACAAGTTTATATCGAAAAAAGCGGCACCGAATGGTATATATCGGTTGGCTCGGTTAAAGCAAAACTTTCTGACGTTCTTGGCGCTTGGAACCACATCACTATGGTTTATTATATAAACACAAATGCTCCGAAGCCCACAGGTGCAATGCGTTACTACTTCAACGGTGAATTCCTTACCGAAGCTGAATTTAACGCTGACACTGACGTTTTTACCGACTGCTTCCGTATTTACTTTGTTGCAGCCTGTTACACTGAAAACTCACCTTACTTCTCGATAGGTTATGACAACTTCGCTTGTAACTACTATGAAAAGGCATACGTTTCAGGTGAAGATGTATACGGTATTGACGACTATTATAAGGATCCTAACCATAAGGAAAAGAAGATTTCTCTCTGTGAGGATGTAGTTTTCGTTGACAGCTACTCCTATCAGGGTACACCTACTCCTTACGCAGTTTCGATTAAGCACGAAAATGCCGTTGGAGAAGACACGTTCTATTCTATCAATGCCGCTCTTGCAGCTATCAAAGACGGTGACGTTATCACCCTTAACAGAAATCTTGCAGAACCCTTTACACCTCTGCATGAGGGCGAGGATGCTATCAAGCTCCTTACCTTTAAGCTTAATGATGGAGTAAAGTTTGAGCTTAATGAAGCCTCGAAAAACTACTACAAAATGCAGGTTTCGGATAATATCATCACATTAAAATATGACGTTTCAAGCGCACTCACACTTAATTGGTACAACGCAGAGGGTGAGGGAAGAGAAACTGTTCTTACACAAAATCTTCTTCCTCTTTATACACCTAACCCGGCTATTCCCGAGCTTCAAATTTTTGGAAATACAGACATTGCAACGAATAAGAAGAACCCCACTATCGAAATTCTCACTAATTGGGAATGGGATATGGACGGTGACGGTATCGCTGACGGAACAAACCTTAGAGCTCTTACAGTAGCAGATTTCCTTGAACTTAACGAAGAGGGAATTGATACAATTTCAATTCTTCCCAAGTATAAGACTGTGGCTCTTGCATTCAGCGTTCAGTACGTTAACGATGCAGGAAAGTATCAGATTTACGTTCCTAACTACGAATATGGGAAGATGGCCTCTTTTGCTAATCTTGTCGATGTAGTTGCGGCTATTGATACGGATAAAGAGATTATTATAACCCTTTATTCCGACCTCGAGCTTGATGCTGCGAGCACAATTTCTGTTCCTGCCGGTAAGAAGCTTGCTATTGACCTTAACGGACACACAATAGCTCAGCAGCAGACAGAAAAGGGCATCTTTACACTCAACGAGGCCTCCGCACTCTCGATATTCTCCTCTGCAAAGGGTGGTAAGATTATCGCAAACGGTACAGGCTACGGTGTAATTGCAGCAGACGACATTGATGCGGCTGATATCAATCTTGGTGCAAGATTTGATGCAAATGGATACATTGCTGTTCCCGGCACAAATCTCTCTATCTCCTGCGGCTCGCTTATAAACCTTACAGGCTCTGTCAAGGGTTCGTCTAACGCCAACAAAATCAATATCAACATTAACAGCGGTAGCTACGTTGGCAACGTTGCATCGGTGCTTGGAGCTTTGATTCCGCTTACCGAGCTTGACCTTGTTATTACTATAAACGATGCTACGGTAGCAACCCTCACCGGTGATCCCGTATTTATGGCATCTACTCAGGTTGTAGATTCATCGAAAATCGACGTGAACAATTCGCTTCTCGCATCGGTTACACCTGACGGTAACATTGCTGACCTCATTTCAGATTGGTCAACAACTGCGAAAGCAACCTTTGTTGCAAGCAAGGTTCTCGGTCTTGACCTCAGAATGTCCAACATTACTCTTGGCGAGAGCTGTAAGCTCAACGTTAAGGTTGCCGTAGCTCCCGAAAAACTTAAACTCGCAGACGGTGTTGAAGCCGTGTTTGCAACCGACGAGCCTACTATCGAGGATTTGATTATCGACACAAAGACGATAACGGTTGAGTATTCACTCCTCACCTTCAAAAAGGAAGTAGAAGAAGCTCACGAAGAACAAAACTAAAATAAATTAAGGGCTGTCTCAAATTTTACATTTAAGACAGCCCTTTCTTATAAGAAAAAACGACAGAAGCACGCTATACAATGCTCCTGCCGTTTTTCTTTATCTTTTATTAAATAGAGTGGATTCCGTTTGCTACGTCTGCATTTGCATCAATTCCGTATTTCTGCTGCTTACGCCAGTCGAAATACTTGATAGCAACCTGTTCAAAAAGAGCGAGGGAGAGAAGATCCTCGTCCTGCTCCTGATAGGGAGCAACTCTCTGACGAAGCGAATCGATTTCGGGAGCGATTTTGTCAGCGGGTCTGTAATCGATAACGCTGTCCTCACCGATAATCATCTTTCTGAACTCGTCGGAAACGGGAGCAGGGCACTTGCCGTACTCACCACGAACGAGAGCGCGGAATTCCTTGGTTACACGAGCATATCTGCCCTCAGAGGCAAATATTACGTTGTTAACTGCCTGAGTACCAACTATCTGAGAGGTGGGAGTTACGAGCGGAGGATAACCTGCGTCCTCACGAACTCTTGCAACCTCTTCAAGAACCTCGTCAAGCTTATCAGACTTACCTGCCATTTTAAGCTGAGAGATAAGGTTTGAGAGCATTCCACCGGGAACCTGGTAACGAAGTGTGTTAACGTCAACTTTAAGCACCTTGGGATCGATAAGTGAGCTTGAAAGATAATTCTCACGAATCTTGTTGAAGTGCTTCGCAACAACGTCAAGCTTTTCAAGCTCAAGACCTGTATCGTAGGGAGTATTTTGAAGTGTTGCAACAAGAGACTCCGTAGGTGTATGAGAAGTTCCCATAGCAAGAGGTGAAATAGCTGTATCAACACCGTCAACGTTAGCCTCAATAGCTTTGAGAAGTGTCATTGAACCAAGACCTGCGGTGTAGTGTGTGTGAAGATGAATAGGAATTTTAACTGTATTTTTAAGAGTTTTTACAAGCTGATATGCGTCAAAGGGCTTGAGAAGTCCGGACATATCCTTGATACAAATTGAGTTTGCACCCATTGATTCAAGCTGCTTTGCATACTCGGCGAAGCTATCGTTTGTGTGGAACGGAGAGGTAGTATAAGAAATAGCCGCCTGAACGTGTCCACCCTCCTTGATAGTAGCCTTGATAGCTGTTTCAAGGTTTCTTGCATCGTTGAGAGCATCGAAAATACGAATTATATCAATACCGTTAGCAATAGACTTCTGAACGAAGTATTCACCTACGTCGTCAGCATAGTGACGGTAGCCGAGAATGTTCTGTCCGCGGAAGAGCATTTGAAGCTTCGTGTTCTTAACGTGATTTCTGATAGTACGAAGTCTTTCCCAAGGGTCTTCGTTGAGGAAGCGAAGGCAGGAATCAAATGTAGCTCCGCCCCAAGCTTCAAGCGAATAGTAACCGATTTTGTCCATATCTTCAAGGATAGGAATCATTTCTTCGGTAGTCATACGTGTTGCCGCAAGAGACTGATGGGCATCACGAAGAACGGTTTCTGTTATTAGAACTTTAGACATTTTGTAATATCCTTTCTTAATTTTAGGGGTGGAGTATTAGCCGAAGAAGCTGAGGAATACACCCGCAGCAACCGCAGAGCCGATAACTCCCGCAACGTTCGGGCCCATAGCGTGCATGAGAAGGAAGTTCGAGGGATCTGCTTTTCTACCCTCGTCCTGAGCAACTCTTGCCGCCATCGGAACTGCCGAAACACCCGCAGAACCGATAAGGGGGTTGATTTTTCCACCTGAAAGCTTGCACATAATCTTGCCTGTGACAAGTCCGCCCGCAGTAGAAATCATAAACGCGCAAAGACCAAGAGCGATTATATAAAGCGTCTGAGGTTTAAGGAAGTTTTCTGCATTTGCCGTAGCACCGACAGAAACTCCGAGGAAAATAGTTACGATATTGATAAGCTCGTTCTGTGTCGTCTTAGAAAGTCTGTCGGTAACACCGGAAACGTTAAAGAGATTTCCAAGCATCAAAAATCCGACAAGAGGCGCGGCATCAGGAACGATAAGAGTTACGATAAGAGTCACGACGATAGGGAAGATTACCTTTTCAAGCTTGCTTACGGGACGAAGATTCGTCATCTTAATTTTGCGCTCCTTTTCGGTAGTGAGAAGCTTCATAACCGGAGGCTGAATAATCGGAATAAGCGCCATATACGAATATGCCGCAATAGCGATAGCGCCGAGAAGATGAGGAGCAAGTGTCTTAGTAACGAGGATAGCCGTAGGACCGTCTGCACCGCCGATAATACCTATCGAGCCTGCCTCCATAGGCGTAAAGCCTATAAGAAGCGCTGCTGCAAAAGCAACGAATACACCAAGCTGTGCGCCTGCACCCATAAAGAGTGATTTCGGGTTTGCGATAAGAGCAGAGAAGTCGGTCATAGCGCCTACGCCAAGGAATATAAGCGAGGGATAAATACCAAGCTTAACGCCAAGGTAAAGGAAATCAAGAAGTCCGCCGTTGTTTATAACCTCTTTGATTACGGTAGACATTGTGAAATGGATAGTTTCACCGTCAAGCTTCGCAGATGAACCGAGAATATCCTTTACGGCTTGAATTTGCTCGGCAGTAGCACCGGCAAAATTAAGCTTGAAAACTCCTTCATCAATGAAGCACACCTCGGGGAATTTTTCGATTATCTCGTATATCTTCGTCGAAACCACACTCGAAAATGCACCGTCCTGATTAAGTGTTAAATAGTATTCGTCAAAGAAAAACTCTGTATGAATAAGATTTGCGCCGGGCAGGTTTGCTAAAAGCATACCGAAAGCGATAGGCAAGAGAAGAAGCGGCTCAAACTTTTTAACTACCGCAACGTAGAAAAGCGCGCCGATAATTACGTACATTACAATGTACTGCCACCAACCTTCATTTTCAAAAAGCTTGAAAATACCCGTGGATTTAAGAAAATTTTTGATGGCTTCCATATTAAATACCTCTGATGTAAATTAGTTAAGAGAAGCTATTACATCGTTTGCATTTACGGAAGAACCCTTTTGAACGTTAACAGAAGCTACAACACCGTCGCAGGGAGCAGGAATATCGTTTTCCATCTTCATAGCTTCAAGCACGCAGATAACGTCACCCTTTTTCACAG
>JAZNCB010000128.1:0-22053 GCA_046156285.1 Eubacteriales bacterium
ATCAAAGTCCCAATAAGGAACCATGTCCTCGGGAAGATGGTTTAACATAAAGTAGGTAACCGCTCTGTGCACCTCTTTCATAAAGGGAGCTTTCGTATAGCTGTAAGCAATAGGGAAGCCGTAAACACCCCACGCGTGACCGCGCGACCAGGTGGACTCATTAGTATGTCCTTGGAAAGTAAGACCATACATTGGCTCACTTGTATCGGGGTCGAATTGATAGTGGTGGAAGGACGAGCCGTCAGCTCTTACAAGGAGCTCCTCGGTGGTCTTTACGTGGTCGTATGCCGCCTTGGTAAGCTCTTCGTTTCCTGTTTCCTTACCTGCCCAGAAAAGAAGCGGTGCATTCATAAGCGAGTCCATCATCGTGCGATAACCTGAAATATCACCGGAGGCGCGACGTCTTCTCTCGCTATGCTCCTTTCCGCTGCGGATAATAAATTTTCCTTTTTCCGAGTAAGCGTTTTCATAAAGATATTTTGCCGCATCAAGAGCAGTTTTCTTATACTCTCTTACACCTGTGAGCTTGTAGCCCGCAACAGAGGAGGGAGTAAAAGTGAAGCCGACGTCATGGCCCTCAATTGCGATTTTATTTTCCATACGGTCGTTAAAATCTGCGGTGAGGTCGTGCGCCATTTTTGAGAAAAAGTTCTTTTTCTTTGCAAGTAAAAATGCGAGCCAATAGCAGCCGGCATACATACCTGAAACCCAGGTATTATTCTGCTTGTAGATATATTTTGAGTAGTAGGCGGTAACGTAGGGGAAGCCAAGACCGTTCTTTCTACCCATTTTTTCAAGCCTTGCGAGAGCCTCGTCAATAGCTTTTTCAAGCTTTTCGGGAGCTATTACGGGTATCTTCGAATATTTTTCAGGGTTGTTTAATTTGATGTTTTCTCTTTTCATTTTTATTCCTCGCTTACCAGAACATTTTGAAATCGGGGTCCTTATATCTTGCAAGTGCTTCAAGGTAGAAGAAGTCACCGTAAACTGCCGTCTGATCTATTCCGCACTTTTGAGGAAGAGCGGCGGTAACCTTGTTGATAAGACCGTCGTCGCGCTCGTCGAGGTCGGTACAGTGGTCGATAAGCGCTTCAAGCATCTGTACTGCGGCACTCTGGAAAATAGTCTTGTCAGGATCTGTATCGTCAAGCATTCTCGCCATCTCAAAAAGACCGCAAGCTGAGATAGCCGCCGCAGATGCGTCGCGTGGTTCTTCGTCACCGTCAACGAAATCATAGTCCCAATAGGGTATCATATCGTCGGGCAGGTGGTTTAACATAAAGTAGGTAATGTCGCGGTGAACTTCCTTAATAAAGTCGCACTTATCATAGCTGTAAGCGATAGGGAAGCCGTAAACACCCCATGCGTGTCCGCGCGACCAGCAGGAGTCGTCAGAATGTCCCTGCAAGGTAACGCCGTACATAGGCTCGTGTGTTTCAGGGTTGAACTGATAGTGGTGGAACGAGGAGGAGTCAGCTCTTATAAGAAGCTCCTCGGTGGTCTTCACGTGGTCGTGAGCCGCCTTGAAATAGTCCTCGTTGCCGGTCTCCTTCGCCGCCCAGTAGAGAAGCGGAGCATTCATAAGCGAGTCCATCATAGTGCGGTATCCTTCGGGAATACCCCAGTTCCAACCGCGGATAATAAATTTACCCTCTTTTGAGTAGCTTGTGTTGTAGAAGTATTCAGCCGCTCCGAGAGCAATTTCCTTATATGCTTTTGCGCCCGAAATCTTGTAAGCCGCAACAACCGACGGTGTAAATACAAATCCTACGTCGTGGTCGTCGAGTGCAATCTTTTTGTCAAGGCGCTCCTTGAAGGTGTCGGTGAGCTTTTTTGCCATTACACCAAAGAAGTTCTTTCCGCCAAGTCTTGATGCAAGGTGGTAGCAGCCTGCGTACATTCCGTGTACCCAGTTTTTATTAGGACCGTACAAATACTGCGAATAAAGAGTTCTTATGGGGAATGCAACACCATTCTTTCTGCCCATTCTTTCAAGACGGGCAAGTGCTACCTCAATAGCCTTGTCGATTTTTTCGGGGGCTATTGTAGGTACTGTCGCATATTTTTCGGGATTATTTAATTTAATAGGATCTCTTTTCATCTTTAACACCTCACTTACCAGAACATTTTGAAGTCGGGGTCTTTGTATCTTGCGAGAGCTTCAAGGTAGAAGAAGTCGCCGTAAACTCCGATTTGGTCTATTCCCGAGCCCTGAGGACATGCGCCTGTAACGTGGTTGATAAGTCCGTCATCATAAGGACCGAGGTCGGTACAACGGTCGATAAGAGCTTCAAGAAGCTGTACTGCGGCACTCTGGAAAATAGTCTTGTCAGGATCTGTATCGTCGAGCATTCTCGCCATCTCGAAAAGACCGCAAGCCGCAATAGCGCCGGCAGATGAGTCGCGAGGTTCGTCACCGTCAACGAAATCAAAGTCCCAATAAGGAATCATATCGTCGGGCAGGTGGTTTAACATAAAGTATGTAATATCGTGGTGAACTTCCTTGATAAAGTCGCACTTATCGTAGCTGTAAGCGATAGGGAAGCCGTAAACGCCCCACGCGTGTCCGCGCGACCAGCAGGAGTCATTCGAGTGACCTTGAAGTGTCAGTCCGTACATAGGCTTGTGTGTTTCAAGGTCGAACTGATAGTGGTGGAACGAGGAGGAGTCGGCTCTTATAAGAAGCTCCTCGGTGGTCTTCACGTGGTCGTGAGCCGCCTTGAAATATTCCTCGTTTCCGGTTTCCTTCGCTGCCCAATAGAGAAGCGGAGCATTGAAAAGCGCATCCATCATAGTGCGGTATCCGGCAAGAATTCCGTCCTCTGCGTCCTTCCAAAGTCTTATAATGAATTTGCCCTCTTTTGAGTAGCTATGCTCATAAAAATATTCACAAGCCGCAAGAGCGGTTTCCTTATACGCTCTTGTGCCCGTCATTTTGTATGCCGCAACCGAAGAGGGAGAGAATGAGAATCCGACGTCGTGGCTGTCCATTCCTACGAGGTTTTCAAATCTTGTCTTAAAGGTTCTTGTAAGGTCTCTTGCAAGTCTTTGATACGCATAGTTTCCGGTAAGCTTTGTGGCAATCCAAAAGCAGCCTGCGTACATTCCGTGTATCCAGTTTGAGTTTTTAGATGTAAAAACGTACTGAGAGTCACACACACGGATAGGGAACTGTACCTTGCGTTCCTTTCCCATTTTCATAAGTCTTTCAAGCGCTACCTCGATAGCCTTGTCGATTTTTTCGGGGGCTATTGTAGGTACTGTCGCATATTTTTCGGGGTTATTTAATTTAATAGGATCTCTTTTCATTTTTTCCACCTCACTTACCAGAACATTTTGAAGTTGGGATTCTTGTATCTCATAAGAGCTTCAAGATAGAAGTAGTCGCCGTAAACTGCAACCTGGTCAATTCCCCATTCCTGCGGAAGAGCCGCGGTAACGTGGTTGATAAGACCGTCGTCACGGTCGCCAAGGTCTGTGCACTTATCAATGATAGCTTCAAGCATTTGCACAGCGGCGCTCTGGAATATGATTTTGTCGGGGTCGGAGTCGTCAAGCATTCTCGCCATTTCAAGCATACCGCAAACCGAAACTGCTCCGGCAGAGGCATCGCGAGGCTCGTCGCCGTCAACAAAGTCGAAGTCCCAATAAGGAATCATATCGTCGGGCAGGTGGTTAAGCATAAAGTACGTAACGTCGTGGTGAACCTCTTTTATGAAGTCCGACTTATCGTAGTTATAAGCGATAGGGAAGCCGTAAACACCCCAGGAGTGACCGCGCGACCAGCAGGAGTCGTCCGAATGTCCCTGCAAGGTAACGCCGTACATAGGCTCGTGTGTTTCGGGGTTGAACTGATAGTGGTGGAACGAGGAGGAGTCAGCTCTTATAAGAAGCTCCTCGGTGGTCTTCACGTGGTCGTGAGCCGCCTTAAAATACTTTTCGTCACCGGTCTCCTTTGCCGCCCAGTAAAGAAGCGGCGCGTTCATAAGAGAGTCCATCATAGTGCGGTAGCCTGCAAGAACGCCCGCCTTCCATTCGGTCCAGACTCTGATAATGAATTTTCCTTCCTTTGAGTAGCTCGTATTGTAAAAATACTCGGCTACGTCAAGAGAAAGCTTTTTGTAATCACGAGCACCCGTAAGCTTGTAAGCCGCAACGGTTGAGGGTGTGTAGCCAAAGCCAACGTCGTGGTTGTCCATTCCGCAGCGCTTCTCAAAGCGAGGGCCAAAGGTTTCGGTAAGGTCGCGTGCCATTTTGTTAAAGAACGCCTTGCCGGTGAGCAGGAATGCGAGCCAATAGCAGCCTGCGTACATTCCGTGCACCCAGTTGCCGTTTCTTTCAGTGAAAACGTACTGAGAGTCATAGGAGGCAGGGCCGGGAAATTTTATTCCGTTTTTTCTTCCCATTCGTTCAAGTCTTGCGGTAGCATCTGCAATAGCCTTGTCGATTTTCGCAGGGTCGATTACGGGAATTTCTTTATATTTTTCGGGGTTATTTAACTTAATAGGTTCTCTTTTCATTTTTCTTCCTCGCTTACCAGTGCATTTTGAAATCTGGGTTCTTATATCTTGCGAGTGCTTCAAGGTAGAAGTAGTCGCCGTAAACTGCCGTTTGGTCGATACCAAGCTTCTGCGGAAGAGCTGCGGTAACGTGGTTGATAAGACCGTCAGCGCCCTCGGGAAGATCTGTGCAGGTGTCGATAATACCTTCGAGTATCTGTGCTGCGGCGCTTAAAAATATCTTCTTATCGGGGTCAGAGTCGTCGAGCATTCTTGCCATCTCGTAAAGACCGCAAACGGCAATCGCACCGGCAGATGAGTCGCGAGGCTCGTCGCCGTCTACGAAATCGAAATCCCAATAAGGAACCATATCCTCGGGAAGATGGTTTAAGAAGAAATAGGTAACGTCGTGGTGAACCTCTTTTATAAAGTCGGACTTGTCGTATGTATAAGCGATAGGGAAGCCGTAAACACCCCACGCGTGTCCACGCGACCAGCAGGAATCATCACTGCGTCCCTGAGCTGTGCAGCCGTACATAGGCTCGTGAGTTTCCCTGTTGAACTGGTAGTGGTGGAATGAAGAGCTGTCAGCTCTTATGAGAAGCTCCTCGGTAGTCTTCACGTGGTCGTGAGCCGCCTTGAAGTATTCCTCGTTGCCGGTCTCCTTTGCCGCCCAGTAAAGAAGCGGAGCATTCATAAGCGCGTCCATCATTGTACGGTAGCCGAACTCCTGCTTCCAGTTCCAGCCGCGGATAATGAACTTGCCCTCCTTTGAGTAGCTGTGCTCATAGAAATACTTTGCCGCGTCAAGAGCTATCTGTCTATACTTGCGAACACCGGAAAGCTTGTATGCCGCAACGCAGGACGGAGTAAAAGAAAATCCTACGTCGTGGTCGTCAACGCCGACCTTGTTGTCAATTCTGTCTCTAAACGTATCCGAAAGGTCGAAAGCTGTTCTTCTGAAAAAGTTTCTGTTTGTAAGGATATATGCGAGCCAATAGCTGCCTGCATACATACCGCCAACCCAGTTTCTGTTTTGTCCGTAGTCAACGTATTTGAAATTGTCAGCCCAACAGCCCGGGAAATCAAGACCGTGCGCTCTTCCCATAGCCTCGAGTCTGTCTGCCGCCTGCTCTATTGCTCTGTCGATTTTTGCAGGGTCGATTACGGGAATTTCAGAAAATCTTTCGGGGTTGTTTAATTTAATCGTTTCTCTTTTCATAAGAAAATCCTTTCGGTCTGGTTTGTGCAAATTTTATTTAATTTCGCTTGAAGCTCGTAAATTCAGCGTAGCCTTTATGGCGGTACGCATATCGTATTCCTTTTCCATCAGAAGACACAGAAGATTTTTTGCCGCAATTTCGCAAATCTCTTCGACGTTAGCGCTTATAGATGAAAGGGGGGGAGTTAAAAATCTTGCCTCCGCAATATCGTCAAATCCGATTATCGCGACGTCCTCAGGAACTCTGATTTTTGCCTCGGCAAATGCCCTCATTGCGCCTATTGCAAGATAATCGTAAGCGCAAATCAAGGCTCTCGGAACTTTTCCCGCTTCTACGAGGGACTTTGCCGTTTCGTAACCGCCGTCCGAAAATCTGTTTCCCGAGACGATTTTTTCGGAATTGTAACCGCCGCACCGCTTTGTCATTATCTCACAAAAGCTTTGCATTTTCGATGTGGTGTAGTAGTCTCCGAGAAATCCTATATCGGAAACACCCTTGGAGAGAAAATAGTCAATAGCCTCGCTAAGAGCCTCTTTTGTGTCGCTGAAAATGCCGGGAACGTTGCCCCTTGTGTGACCTATACAAACGGTTGGAACGTCCGATTCAATTTCAAGCGCTGACGAGCAGTCGATAAGAATTATGCCGTCAACTCTCGCGTACTTCGAGTAGTATCCGAAAAGCTCCTTCGCCTTATCCTTGGAAAACGAGGTCGTCGCAACGCAAACCTCACAGTTTCTCTCGGAAAGACGCCTTTGAAGACAAGCTAAAATGTTAGCGTAATAAAGACTTTCAAACTCGGGGCATATTACCGCAATGACGAGCTTTGGATATTTCGCGTTAAAAAACTTTTTGAAGCAACCGTGCCGCTTTGCGACCTCAAAAACGATATCTCTCGTTTCCTCGCTGATTTCAGAGCTCATAGAAAAAGCCTTGGAGGCGGTCGAAACCGAAACGTTCGCAAGCTTCGCTATTTTTGATAACGTCAATGCAAAATCCCCCCAAAGCAAGTTTTTGGCTATTAACTAACTTGTTAGTTAACACATTATACCATATAATAAAAGCTTTTGCAATACTTTTACAAAAAATAGATATGTTTTTTTTACCCGTCCAAAAAGAAAAATCCCCTTTTTCTTTTGAGTGAAATCGGGGGATTTTTTCGGTTTTTATCGCTTATTTTATGCGGCTTGTGCGGATTTTGATAACCGCCTTTTTATTGTTCTTGGGCTCGGTTACGGCAAGGTTCGGAGTGTGTGCTTCATTCGGGAAGAGAACTATGCCCTCACCGGACTTGTAGGTGACCTTGGCGGAGTTTTTATCTAAATCGTAGAGTGCGTAATCTGCTTTTTCGGAATAAGGCGTAGTCTCGGTAAGAGCTGCCTTTTCGATATAGTAAATCTTTTCCTCTCCGTCGATAAGGCACTGAATGTCAACGAATTTCTCGTGAGCCTCCATTTTCGCCCCCTCAATTCTTGTCGTGCAGTCCTGAACGTTCACGTAGCAGTCATCGTCAAAAACGTATCTTTTGGATTCTGTTTCTCTCGTAAGGCCCTCCATAAACGAGATAACCTCCTCCGAGATATCAAAGTAGTTTTTAAGCTCGCTGAATCTTGTAATTTTTATCATAATACACCTCGTAAATTGTTTATACTATCAAGTCCTTTATGAAAAGGGCAAAAAAGAGAGCTGAGAGAGCAAAGAGCAAAACCGTATTGTATACGGTAACGACCGACGTGCTTTTGTCGGTAACGACGCCCTTTTTGTTTGCAAAGCCCCAATGCTTTTTCGTAGCATATAAGAATACGGAAGCCGTAATGAGCCAGGCAAAAGCGGTTGTCAAGGAGAGCCAGAGGTATCCGTATTTGTTAACCGCATAGGTTATAATCGAAGCCGCGGTGAATGCAAACGCAGGAATAAACGAGAGGGTAAGAATTATTCTTTCCCGCTTTGCCTTGCTTATCTGATTTTCGCGTTCAAGCTGCTTTCTTTTTGAAATTTTCTTTTTCATAATACCTACCTAAAAAAACTATTCTTTGTCCCAGCAGGGAATATCTTTAAGCTTGGACCAAACGAACTTGCCCATTATCCTTCCGCCAAGGTCATTTAAGTGTATAGTGTCCCTCTGATAGTCGCGATTTTTGACACGGGCATACCCGAGTCCCGATTCAAAGAAGGCATTTATAACGGGAACACCGTTCAATTTTGCGACACGCTCTATGATTTCCGCGAATTCAAAATGCGGAATTTTTCTTGTCTCGGTCGGTGTTCCGGGCTCTTTATCGTTACCGCAAATCATAACTATTACGACAATTTGCGCTTTGGTATTTTCCTGCAAATATCTTATGCACTGATTAAAGCAACCGCAAAAGGACACGTCATCGGTATCGTATATATTTCCGACGGTAGCACCCTCGTTAGGCAAAACTTCAAGGGTGATGAGGTCTGCCTCGCCCTTGCCGTCGTCCATATTCATAACGGCGCGCTTTACGTCTCCCTTGCCGTATCCGTCGGGAGTAAGGCAACCTCCGGGAATTCCGTAGTTAGTTACACAAAGACCTGAAAGCTCACAAACCACGGGCACGTATCTCCCGCTTTTGATGCTGGTCATAGAAGTGCCGTAGGCATACCATTTTTTGCCGTTCCAATGACTTTTTTCCATTTTGTTTCTCCTTTTTGAAGCTTTTTGAAGCTACACCGACAGTATAGCACTTTTATCCCCTCTTGTCAACTAAAAATCAAGAAGCAGACCGTGTTTTTTGGTCTGCTTCTTCGTTTTTATAGGGTAACTCCCGTTTTGTAGAATGCTATTTCGCGAATATCTTCACTTTTACAACGATAATCGCCGTTTACGGTTTTAAGAATTAAATCAAAGAGACCGTCCTCGTCCATAGAGTAGGCGTTGAAGTCTATCCAATTATTCTTGTATGCCGAAATGTTGTTGTTCGTACCAATTTTCATTGTGGGAACAAAGGTGCTGAACGGAGTACCTCTTCCCGTTGTGAAGAGTACTATTTGACAGCCGCTTGCGGCAAGTGCCGTCGCGGCGATGAGGTCGTTTCCGGGAGCGTTGAGCGCTGAGACGCCCTGCTCCTTGACAAGTTCACCGTAGTCAAGCACGTCAACTATTGCCGTTGTACCCGCCTTTTCGATACAACCGAGCGATTTTTCTTCAAGAGTTGTGATACCGCCCTTTTTGTTTCCGGGGCTCGGGTTTTCGTAAACGGGGAAGCCCTGCTTTGTGTAATACTCCTTGAAATCAACAATCATCTTCTTGTAGCGCCCGAAGATTTCGGGACTTTTGCACTTGTTCATAAGTATCTGCTCTGCGCCGTACATTTCGGGCACCTCGGTGAGAATCGTGCTTCCGCCGGCAGAAACCGTCATATCGGAAATTCTGCCTACGAGTGGATTTGCGGTAAGACCTGAATATCCGTCGCTTCCGCCGCATTTAAGACCTATGCAGAGCTCGGAGAAATCAATCTCCTCTCTTTTAAGCTTGCTTGCCTTTTCGATAAAGCCTTTGATGATTTCCATACCGTAGGCATGCTCGTCCTCAACCTCTTGACAGTTGAAGTATTCGATATTATCACGGCCAAACGGAAGAAGATATTCCTTAATTCCGTCCATTCCGTTATTCTCACAGCCGAGGCCGACGAAAAGAACGTAGGTTGCGTTGGGGTTAAGAGCCGTCGCGCAAAGAAGCTTTTTGATATTCTCGTTATCCTCGCCAAGCTGAGAGCAACCGAACTGGTGTGTCAGGGCATAAACGCCGTCAACAGAGCCCAAAATAAGCTTTTCAGCTTCCTTTGCCATTCTCATACAAGCGTTGTTGACACAGCCGACGGTCGGAATGATATAGATTTCGTTTCTGATGCCCGCACGTCCGAATTTGCGCTTATATCCCATAAAGGTCTTTTTTGTTTTTTCGGGAGTGTTAGCAAAAAAAGTGTAGCTGTATTCAAAGCTCTCGTCAAGGTGAGACTTTACGTTGTGAGTGTGTACCCACTCGCCCGCCTTGATATTCTCGGTAGCCTTGCCGATAATCTCACCGTACTTTATAACGTACTCGCCGAGTGCAATGTCACGGAGCGCGTATTTGTGTCCCGCAGGTATCTTGCCGTTTCCGTCAAGCGAGATACCTACGTTATCCTTTTTGTTTATAATTACGTTATTCATATTAAGCTTTCGCCCTTTTTAATTTTTTCAACGTTTGACGTGACCGCGTTCTCAAATCCCTCGTATTTTGTGAGGTCCTCTCCAAAGATAGCCTCGTCCCTCATAAAGTCGGAAATTTTACCGCCGCAAGCGAAAAATTCAAGATAGGGAAGGTCGTCCTGCATCTCAATTTCTCTTGTTGGAAGCTTTGCAATATACTTGTCACCGCGTTTTTCTGTCAATGAGTAAAGGGCCATAAGGTATGAAAAGCCTACCGTAAGATAGGGAGCGAGCGAACCGTGCGCCGCATAATAATCCTTGAAGCTCGGCAAATCTCTTGCTCTCCATTTTGATATGGAGTTAAGAGCAATGCTCGTAAGCTGGTGATTTAAGTAGGGGTTAAGGAATCTTGACTTAATGCTGTTTGCAAACACCTCGGTTTCGGCAAGATTATCCGATACAAAGGGATTTATGTCGCTTGTAAGCGTGTTTTCAACGAAAGCGGAAAGCCTCTCGTCCTTCATACAGTCGTAAACCGTAACTGCCCCGTGCATAAGTGCTGTCGGAACAAGGTTTGTGTGGCTGCCGTTAAGAACGCGAACCTTTCTCTTTTTGTAATATCCAATGTCATTTGTCAAAACGACCTCAATATTATGCTCTCCGTCCACAACGTACTTGTCAATGTCGCCCTTCTTTTCAACCGCCCAAAGACCGAAAGGCTCACCGACCGATACGAGCTCGTCAGCCTCGCCGATAAGCTCGGTAAGGTGCGCTTTCGTCTCCTCATCTCTCGGATAACCCGAAACTATTCTGTCAACGAGAGTGTTGCAGTAGTAGTTACACTCGTTGTTCCATTTTCTGAACGTCTCGGGGAGCTTCCAAAGGGTAATATACTTATCAACGCAAGCAAAAAGATTATCCGCATTGTTGTCGATAAGCTCAACGGGGAGAAGATATACACCGTCAAGTCCGGCAAGAAACCTTTCATAGAGGAGCTTCGTGAGCTTTGCAGGGTAGGTTATGCCGTCAAAGCCCTCGATTTTGTCCGCCTCGTTATAGGTGATACCTGCCTCGGTGGTGTTTGAAACGATAATTTTGAGCTCGGGGTCGCGTGCAAGAGCAATATATGCGTCGTGGTTTGTAAAGGGGTCTATTGCCGCCGCAACGCTATCCACCTTATAAACCTTTTCGACGTCAGCGCCACCCTCCGAGCCGCGAAGAACGATATGGTATTTGTTGTTTTGCTTTTCGAAGCGCAGAAGAGAGCCAAAGGTAATAGGCTTAACTATGTTAACCTCGTACTCACCAAGGCCCTCCTTGTTAAGAGTGTCGAAATACACGTCAACGAAGGTACGAAGAAAATTACCCTCGCCGTATTGTAGCACCTTAATCATGCTATCACCTCGTAAATATCAGTCAGCGTATTTTGCGATAATATCGCTTGTAAGCAAAGATGCGGAATCAGCATCGCAGTAAAGAGTGGCATCGGTGTGAGTTTTAAGAAGAGTTGCGGGAACTTCGGGTGTAAGCTCGCATGTCAAGGTCTTGTAAACTGCCTCGTCCTTTACCTTATAGGGAACAACCGAGATAATAGACTTGCACTTCATAATCTGCGAGCAGGTCATGGAAATTGCCTGCTTGTAGGTCTCCTCAACGTTCTTGAACCAGCCCTCGCCGATCTGCTGTTTGAGGCAACGGTCGTCAAGTGTTACAACCTTGTAAGCTCTTGTGTCTCCAAAGTCAGCGGGCGGGTCGTTGAATGCAATGTGACCGTTCTCACCGATACCGATAAGACCAACGTCAACGGGCTTGTCGTTAAGAAGAGCGGTAAGCTCTGCTATCTGTGCGTCAACGTCGCCCTCGCCGTTGATGAGGTATGCCTTGCCGGGATTTACCTTGTTAACGAATCTGTCAAGAAGATATCTCTTAAAGCTTGCAGGGTGATTTTCGCTGATGCCAACGTACTCGTCAAGGTGGAACATTTCTACCTTGCTCCAATCGATGTCAGCCTTTACAAATTCCTCAAAGAAGGGGAACTGAGATGCGCCTGTTGAAAGCAAAATGCGAGCATAGCCCTGCTTTGCAATAGCCTCGTTGATAAGTTTTGTAGCGTGCTCTGCGGAGAGCTTGCCCATTTCTTCCTTTGTGTTTTTGATTATGAGTTTCATATTATATTTCCTCCAAAAATTGTTTTTTGTAAATCAAGATTTTCGTTTACGATTAAAAGGTCTGCGCGTTTTCCGACCGAAATTTCACCTCTGTCGGAAAATCCCATAACGCGAGCAGGCGTTGTTGACGCCATTTTAGAGAGGGACACGAGATCACACTCCGAGAGCGTTCCCATCGTTTTGTAAACTCTGTCCATGGTTGCCGTGCTGCCTGCAAACGCTTGTCTGTCAAGAAGCTTTGCAACCTCGTCCTCAACTATAACGGGAAGTCCGTTTTTAAGGCTTCCGATAACAGTTTCCTCACCGTTTTTAAGTCCTGCCGCACGTATTGCGTCGGTGATGAGGCAGATTTTATCAGCGCCCTTGAATTTGTAGATAAGTTTGAGAAGCGAAGCGGGAAGGTGTCTTCCGTCAGCGATAATTTCAACGAAAAGCTCGTCAAAATAAAGTCCGCCCTCAACAGCACCCGCAATTCTGAACGAATTTTTACGGGTAACGCCCTTCATACCTGAATAAAGGTGCGTCATAAGTGTGTAACCGTTTTTGCTTGCCTCTTCGACCTCGTCGAATTCCGCATCTGTGTGAGCCATACTCATAACGATATTAAGCTCCTCGCCGCGCCGTCCGAACTCATATCCCGAGGGAAGCTCGGGAGCAGCACCTACCCGGAGAATGAAAGGGTATCTCTCTTTGAGCCTTGTAAGCTCGTCTGGCGAGGGAGTTTTCATATACTCAACGTTCTGTGCTCCGCATTGCAGGGGATTAAGCCAAGGACCTTCAAGGTGCACACCGATAAGAGAACCGCCCGGATTTTTCTTCTGATATTCTTCGAAGGTTAAAAGCGCATATTCGGTTTCCTCGTCGCTTGCCGCAAGCGTCGTTGCGAGCATTGTCGTCGTTCCGTGACTTAAATGAAAGTCTGCGATTTTCTTATATCCCTCGCTATCAGCGTCCATAAATTCAAGACGGTTTCCGCCGTGACAGTGAATGTCGATAAAGCCCGGAATGAGATAATTTCCTTTTGCATCAATTACCTCGTCAGCCTCTATCGCATCACGTCCGACGTATTTTATTATTCCGTCCTCGTAAGAGCAGACGCTGCCATCAATAATCTCGTTTGCCGTTACGATTTTAGCATTTATAATTGCAGTTTTCATCTCATTTTGTCCAATATGGGAGTAAGCTCTACTCTCACACCTTCTTTTATACTCTTGTTTGCCGCAATGCCTATCATTGCCGATTTGATACCGTCAAAGCTGTCGGAGCACTGTCCGAGCGGGTCCTCGGTAACTCCACCGAAGAGCATTGAAAGAAGACGGATATCGCCGCCCGAGTGACCGCCGGAAACCTTGGGGAAGGTAATCTCGTCAACTCTGCCGTCGCGGTAGCGGACAATAATCTTGTATCTGTCGCCCTCAAAGAACGTAGAGGTTTCAATTCTGCCGTTTTCACCTATGATATTGAGGTTGTAGCCCTCGTCGGTGTTGAAGAGGTTAAGTGAGTAGGTAAGAAGCGTTCCCTTATTATATGCAACCGATACAGACATGCTGTCGTAAATGTTTGTGTCAGGCTTGAATGCGCAGTGGTCGCGGATATATCCGTCCTCGCCCTCGGCATCGAAGTACATTTTCTTAAAGAACTCGCTGTCAATAAGGTTCTCGTAAGCCTCGCAGGCTTCCTTTTTCTCGCAGGTTGAGCAACGGTCGCCGCAGGATTTTTCTTCCTTGCCGAAGTAGAGAAGAGCGCCCTGAGCAGAAACACTCTTCGGCTCGTCGTCAAGAAGCCAGTTAACTATATCAAAGTGGTGAGTTGCCTTATGCACCATCATACCGCCCGAGTTTTCAAGAAATCTGTGCCATCTCTTGAAGTAGTCACCGCCGTGACAGGTGTTGAGAAGATACTCGTAGTGAATAGCAAGGGGCTTTCCTATAACACCGCTCATCATAAGCTCTTTAAGCTTTGCAAAGTAGGGCATAAAGCGGCAGTTAAAGGTAACGGTAACCTTTTTGCCGGTCTCCTTTTCAGCCTCTCTTATAGCAAGGCATTTTTCCTCGTCGGTTGTAAGGGGCTTTTCGCTGAAAACGTCACAGCCGCGACGAAGCGCACGGATTATGTACTCGTGGTGGAAGCAGTCGGGGGTAGTTACCATTACTGCATCGGGCTTCGTTTCGTCAATCATCAAATCGAAATCGCGATATACCTTAATATCCTTGTCAAGAGTGTCGCGATAGTATTCGGCACGCTTGATATTTTTGTCGCATACACCAACGATTTTAATAGTGTCGGGATATTTTTCGTAGAGCTTCTTTGCGAATGCACGGTAGCATCTGTGACCCGCACCGACAATTGCCAGTTTTTTCATATTATAAAATCCTCTCTGAAATATTTTATTAACAACGGGGGTTTGGTTGTTTAAGACAATTATAACATTTCCAAAACGATTTTACAACAAAAATCGTCCCAATTTTTTGAAAATTACATATATTATACAAACAAAATAATCTTTTTTTGGCAGATAAAAAATGTAATTTACTCGAAAATTCGACTATATTACATAAAAGTATTGACTTTTGAGGAAGAAAAATATAGAATAAAATCAGTACAAAATATTCGAGGTAGCATATGTCTTTTATTGAAATCGAGTATCGCCAGCGAAATAAAGGGTGGAATATGGCGGATTTGCATACTCACGATTTTTACGAGATTTATTTTTTGTTAAAGGGCGAGCGCAACGTCTTTATCGAGGATAAAATATTCACACTGAGTGAAAACTCGATAGTTATTTTCCCTCCGTTTTATATGCACAAAACTGAGGGCGGACCTTACAAAAGACTGAATTTATACATATCGGCAGACCTGCTCGACGATAATGAAAAGGAATTTTTAGATTCAACGTCAAGCCATTTGTCCTTCTCGTTTGATAAAGCGGCAACTGCCTCGCTTCTCTCGCTTTTGCGCCCGTTTATAAACAAAACCGAAGAGGAAGAGCTTCTTCTCAAAAAATATTCACTCCCATTTGCAAAAAGCTTTCTATACCTCTTGCAGTCCTCAAAAATTATCCCAAAGGACAAGTCCGCAACGGTTGAAAAGAGCGATAGCGGAGAAAAGGTTATTCTTGACGTTGTCGCATATATCAACAGCCATTTCCGTGAGGAAATAACCTTGAATCTTTTGAAAAACAAATTTTTCATTTCAAAGAATACTCTTTGCAAAAGGTTTCAAGAGGTTATGAAATGCTCGGTTATTGAATACGCCTCCGCAGTGCGTATCAACGAGGCTAAGTACCTGCTTTCAACAACCGACAAAAGCATGGAAGAAATAGCCGAGCTTTGCGGTTATTCCTCAGCAAACTATTTCAGCCTTATTTTCAAATCCAAAACCGGACTTTCACCATCAAATTACAGAAAGAAAAACTAATCCGTTCGCCCGTTTTACATTTCTAAAAAAACGAGTAGGCACCGAAGCATTCAGCAGATAGCATGCGCTTCGATTCCTACTCGTTTTTGTTGTTTATTCAGGTAATCCTTGGTTACGTTATATATTGTCAGGCAGTCGTTTGTAAGAACGGTATCAATACCCATTTCAAAAAGCCTTTTACTTCTTCGGGTGAGTCCGAATAACACAAATCTTTATAATTCCGTCAACCTCCTATGTTCTGCTTGTCGTAGTTTTCGGGCTTGAAGTTTTCAATGTCAACCTCGTCAGCCGAAATACCAAGCTCACGGCATATTACGGAAAGCACTCTGCCGCCAATAATCTCTCTGCCCTTGTCGGTATAGAAATGTACCCAGTCAGATCGGTATTCGTCGGGGAATGAAGCGGTCAGAGGATAAAGGTCGTTTATAACCGTATCGGTGTTTGAAAGCACTGAAATCGCCGCCGCATTATATTTTTCTATCGTAGCGTTGTGTCTTGTAAACGTTGGCTTGCTCATCGCTTCGTTTACGTTTGTAGAGGTAGCAAAAACTATTTTCGCCTTTGGAAAAAGCATTCTGAGACGTTTGTCAATTCTTGCGATAGCCTCCTTGTAGTATTCAATGTTTGTCAAAGGCTCGTCACCGAAGAGTTCAAGGCAGTCCCAAAGTCCCGCATTCCAGTGCACAAGGTCAGCCTCGCCGCAAAATCCCGACACCTTTGCCCACTCGTGAGCATAGCGAAGCACGTATTCGGCAAAACGGCAGTTTTCACCCGGGTAATAAACCTCCGCTGAGTTTTTAAGCGCCTCTTTTACGTATTTGTCGTATCCCATTCTTATGGAATCACCGATAAGCATTATCTTTTTCATTGTTTTTTCCTTTCTCAAAGCCCTAAATTTCAATAAATACGAGCAAAATGCTCTCCTTGGGAAGTACTCTCGGAAGCTCAACCTCTTCGTTTGTCTTGCCCTCGGTTGTGATAATACACTTCGTTACCTTACCTGCGGTGTCAAGTGTAATTTCCTCGTCCTCGCCCGTTGGGTTCGAAATAAAGACGGCAACCTTATCGTCGCATCTTGCTCCAACGGCATAACGAAGCTTTTTGTCAAGAGTTACCTCTATCTGATTTCCGAGCTTGTAAAGCTCATTGTATGAGGTAAATGCGTAATAAGCAGGGAATGGCTCTGCCGTTAATGGATTAAAGAGCGAGCCGTAAATTCCGATACCAAAGCGCGCATCATAGAACATTGCGCTGTCAAGAGGTGTGTCCTGGAAGCCGAGCATAACACCCGAAACGAGAGATGCGTGAAGAGCAGTGCCTCTGTACTTTGCAAAGCAGTTCCATTCGTTGCAAATAGTTTCCGTTTCGATATATCCCGCCTTGTCAAGACGCTCTCTTGCATAGTGTGCGTATAGGATAGTATTCTCAACGTTATCGTAGGAATGCCAGGAAAAGAAGTCAAACGGACAGTCGTGCGCCTTTATGTAATCAAGGAAGCCGTCAAGGAAAACCTTGAAGTATCCAAGTCTTCTCGACGAATTAGCGCTCTCAACAAAGGTGTCGGTTATGAAGTAGAAGCCACAGCTGCCGTAACCGCCTATTTTGAGGTGAGGGAAGCAGGCTTTGAGGTGCTTTGATGCAACCTCGTAAAACTCGTAATATTCTTCTTTCGTTCCGCGCCAAAGGTGGTTATCGAGAATTTCCTCGTCGTTATCGGGCTCGTTCCAAATCTCCCAGTATTTTATATCATAGCGGAAGCCGTCTGCCCAGCCCTCCGTGTAGTGACGGATAATATGCTCGCATATTACCGCCCATTTTTTATAGTCTTTGGGTGGAAAAATTCTGTACGCCTTGATGCTTGAGTCAACCTCAATAGTAACGCCAAGACGGTAAAAGGGCTCAACACCGCTTTTTACGAGAGCCGTAATTAAAAGGTCGGTAAAGGTAAAATCGTATGAAGCAGGATCGGTCGGATCGGCATCAAAATCTCTGAAAATATTTGGCACGTCAACGTATCTCATTCCACCGAAAGCACCGCCAACGTCGTGAAGACGTGAGTAGGGAATACCCGCTTCGGTAAGGTAATGAAACATTTTGAATCTCGGATTTACAAACGGCGGTTGTCCAACGCCGTGCATCGGCTTAATCTTTCCGACAATTTTGTCTGAATTAACCTGAATTTTCATGTTTTTTCCTTTCATCGCAAGTTCTCGATTAAAATGATTTGAGACTATGTGTCATGAATTGAAACTGCGTTTCATGATTTCTCGCTTCGCTCCTTGAATTGACGCTATGCGTCGTTGTGATGGATGATTTGACGGCGATGCCGTCATGAATTGATGCTCGCAAGCTCGCATCATGATTTCTCGTCGGCATTCCGCCTCCTCCATGAATTGAATTGCACACCAACCTTATGCGCCCGCAGGCGCAATTAATGGCGAAGCCTATTCATGAGTGCAACGCACTCAATTCACGCGCTCGCGCAATTCATTGTTGAAAGTGCGTGTGAGACACACGACACTTTCAACGTGGGCGGGGACTCTAAAAAGTCTCAAAATTATAGTTAAAAATCATCATTTCTTTATGATTTGAGGTAGTACTTGGGAACATATCCAAAGCTTATTGGCTCGAAAGAGCCATCAATCTTTTGAGAGCTGCCAAAAACCATTGACGGTTTTTTTCTTCTAATATGTTTTTGGCGTCATGCGCCCAATGATTGAAATATCTCCATCGAGAATATATGGCAGAGCCTAATAATGAAATATCGTTTATTCTATTGATGATGGTCTTTAATTCTTTGCTATCATATACTGCATTTCCATACAATTTAGAAAATGAGTTTCCGCAATCCATTTTAAAGCCGAGAGCTTCACAATCATCAGCCATAAAATGGTCAACTAATTCTAAATAATCAACATTTGGATCTGAAAATTTCTTGATCCAGTTATTAGAAAAATCATAAATGTCTTTGCTCGAGGGAAGGCATACGGATTTTGAAATCTTATACCAGCTTTTTACATATGAGTCCTTTAATAACTCGTTGTCTTTGTCAACCAATTCTAAAAATAATCTGGTGAGTCCGTCCCATTCTTTCAAGCTTCCTCTCGGGTGCAGTTCCCAGTTTATTTCGTCAAGCGAGTAGTTGCTTTTGATTGAGTTATTTTTCATAGATGTTGTAGCCCAGTTGCTTGGATTGTCCACTCCGCCTTGTGCAATCGGGAAGATGTGGTCGACCGTAGGTATCAAATCCCAGTAGGCTATATGAGTTTTTGTCATTTTCCAATGGGGGTCATATGGAAAATCTTCGGGGAAGTAGTATGTTATAACTTTCAACAATCCGGGATTAACCAATTTTTTTCCGGTATATCTATCAATAAATCCATCACGAAGAAACTGTTCAATTTTTTCTTTGATGGTATATGAACGTTTTTCAAGTTCTATGTGTTTGTGAGGATATTCGTTTTGAATTATTGCTTTTGCATCCTCGGTTTTACCTTCAAGAAGAAGATTTGATATGTTTCCTAGAAGTTGAGCCTTATCCATTTGCATCTCCTTTTGCGGTGGTGATTGATTTCACAAGCATACGGCGGATAACTCCACATTCCTGCAAAAGCTCTTTTGCGATTTCTTCACTTATTGTATTTGAACCAACGAGCATTTCGATCCAATATTCTGTTTCGCCGCATTCTTTGAGAGCGATGTGGAACTTGTTTATAAAGTCGGCTTTACTTGCCGCATAATTCGCTTCGTGAATGTTTGCACCGATTGAGGTTGCACTTCTTACAATTTGATTGACAAGCACACCCCTGCCTCTATGAGTGTCAACCTCGTCACAGACAGTAATTATATGTAGGGCAAGAGCTTTTGCTCTCGTACGAAGTTCGGAATCTTTCATTGCCTTTCTCCTTTTGATTCTTGGTGAAGCCTGATAAGGTGAAGTTACTCGCTTACGCTCGTAGTGAAGTTTTGCTCGTCCTACTCGCAAAGTGAAGTTGTTCGCTACGCTCACAGTGAAGTTAAGTTTGCCCTACTGCGCGGGCAGGCGAAACTACACTCACGCAGTGAACTTCACTGCTGAAGGCAACTTCACTCGCCGAAGGCGAACTTAGTTGTCGAGCCGACGTGTGAGACACACGACGGACTCGACATGCCCTGTCGCAGGAAACAAATCAAACGGATAAACCTCGCCGAAATCATATCCAAGCTCCTTGAAGAGAGCAACGTCGCGTGCAAGCGTCGTTGGGTTGCAGGAAATATATACTATTCTTTTGGGAGAGAGGGAAGCAACGTATCTGACAAGCTCTTCGTCACAGCCTGCTCTCGGCGGGTCGAGCACGATTATCGACGGCTCGATTTTTCTTGAAAGCTCCCGCTCGGCATTATTTAGTAGATTTTCGGTGTGTGTGGCATCACCCGTGTAAAATTTTGCGTTTGAAATTCCGTTATTTTCTGCGTTTTCGCGAGCGCAGATGACAGCACTCTCAACTATCTCAATTCCGATAAGCTCAGAAACAAGGCTCGCCATTGAAAGTCCGATCGAGCCAGCACCGCAGAAAAGGTCGAGAAGCACGTCGGATTTTGTCGGATTTGCAAGCTCTCCCGCTTTTTTGTAGAGAAGCTCTGCGGCATCGTGATTTACCTGATAAAAGGACGGAGCAGAAAGCTTGAGCAGAACCCCTGCGAGAGTGTCGTAAATATAATCTCTGCCAAATACCGTCGTGTATTTTTTGCCGAGTATAACGTTTGTGTTTTCTCGGTTTTCGTTGATAAGTATTCCGACAACGTCAGGATAGCTTTTGGAAATAAGCGCTACAAGCTCCTCCACGCTTGGAATAGTCTTGCCGTTTATAACTATCGTTAAAAGTATTTCGCCACTCACTTCACCGCGGCGCAAATACACGTGACGGAGAAGTCCGTCGCCCGTCTTTTCATCATATACGGAAAGGCGATTTGCCTTGAAAAAGTCCGCCAGTGTGTCGAGAATATCGCCAAAAATATCGGGCAAAAGCGGACAGCGCCTCGCCTCTGTCACTCTGTGACTTTTCGGTGCATAGAAGCCTATAACGTACTCACCGTTTTTGTCAAGTGAAATAGGGTATTGCCCCTTGTTTCTGTATTCAAAGAGCTTGGGGGAGCTTGTAATAGGAGCGATTTTTACCTCGGGAAGCCCTGCCTTAATAAAAGCCTCTTTGACGTCCTCTTCCTTTATCTTAACCTCGTGCGAGTAGCCGATGGACTTGTAAGCGCAGCTCGTACAAGCAGAAATTTCGCAGCGTGACCTGTCACGAATAGCGGATTTTTCAATAAACTTCTCGACACGTCCCACAGCATAAGAGGACGAAACCTTAATAATCTTCGCCAAAACAACGTCGCCGCTGACAGCGCCGCCAACGAAAATCACAAGTCCCTCGTGACGTGCAACACCAAATCCGAGATTAGTTATTGAATTTATTTTCAGTTCTATTAAGTCGTTCTTTTTTATCATAATCAAAATGCAAATAAATGTTTGCTATATAAATTCCTCTTTGAATTTGTTTCTCCATTCCTTAGGAGTTATGCCAAAGCTTTGACGAAACGTCTTTGTAAAATAGGAAGCATCCTTAAAGCCGACCTCCTCGGCAATTTCGGCAACGCTCTTTTTCGTGTTCATAAGAAGAGCCAAGGAAGCCTTTAATCTATAAGAAATTATATACTGACGAAGTGTCGTGCCCTTTTTCTCTTTGAGAAGTCGGCTCACGTAGAACGGGTGATAGCCAAAGATTGCGCCCACCTCGGTGTTGGAAATTTCGTCCTTACAATTTTCTCTTATGTATTCGTCAAGACCGAGAATCATCTGCAATGGAAGTGCACTTTCGCTGACGGTTTCGGCAAGCTTTAATAGAATCAGCTTTACCCTTGCGGAAGCCTCTGCCCGATAGTTGCCCTCACTCGATATCCATAGGCTTGAAAGAGCGATAAGACTGTCTCGCTCGCTCTCCATATCGGGAGCTAATATCGGCTTATCAAAAGGTGAAAAATCTCCCGTGTGGCATAAGCTTTTATCAAATTGATCAGCTTTGACGGGTGGTATTCTATCTTCCATATCCGCCCAGTCTGCCACAGGGTCAAAAGCGATAACAACGGCGCGCAGATACTCACCCTTCAATCTGTATTTCGTTCCCGCAGGAATAAGCAGGATATTACCAACGGAAAGATGAAATCTTTTTTCGTCCTCTATCTGAACGGCAATATCACCCGAAACCAAATAAATGAGCTTCGAGTCGTATGAAATACAAAAATCGCTTCGTTCAATATTTTCGCAAAGAGCGACGTTGCGAATAAAGGGATTAAGCAAATTAAAGTTCATAAAAGCCCCCCAAAAAAGATTACGCCTTTATTTTATCATAAAGGATAAGCAAAATCAACAATTAAAGAAAATAAAATAAAAAGTTTGCAAAAATCTCTTGACAAATCGAATTTTCTGTGATAAAATAATCAAGCAAATGAAATTTGGCTCGTTGGTCAAGCGGCTAAGACACGGCCCTCTCAAGGCTGAAACGGGAGTTCGATTCTCCCACGGGTCACCAAAAAACAGGACACTCGCTTGAGTGTCCT
>JAZNCB010000129.1:0-5432 GCA_046156285.1 Eubacteriales bacterium
CTCTATCCGAAAAGCTTTCTATCAAGACAGGAACACTTATGTGGTGTATCCGTATTGCAGTATCAGGCCTTTCCGCAACACCCGGCGGTGCTACCGAAATTATGGAGGTTATCGGTAAGGAAGAAAGCATTTCAAGAATTAAGTCTGCGCTTGCAAGACTGTAATAAAATTACATTACGGCTGACTCAGATTTGCAGAGTCAGCCGTTTTTTTGACAACTTTTCCGTCATTATCGCAATTTTTGCAGGTTTTCAAGTCAAAAATTGCAAAAAAGGGTTGTAATAATAAAATATTTATGCTATAATAGCGGTGTATTTTTTAGATTTTCCAACTATTAAAGTATGGCGGTGATATTATGGCAACAGATATTTCACAACGAATAAGAAATTCCTATCAGGGCTTCTCAAAGGGACAGAAAAAGATTGCTAACGCTATTCTCAACGATTACGACAAGGCGGCTTATATGACCGCGGCAAAGCTCGGTCTTCTCGTCGGTGTTTCGGAATCGACGGTTGTCAGATTTGCAAACGAGCTTGGCTTTGAGGGCTATTCAGAGTTTCAAAGAGCCGTGCAAGAGCTCGTCCGCACGAAGCTTACCCCTAATCAGAGAATCGAAGTCACAAAGCAAAGACTCGGCTCCGGCGACGTACTTGAAAGCGTTATGGAATCGGATATAAGCAAAATACGCTATACGCTCGACAAAATCAGCCGAGACGATTTTTACAGTGCGGTTGATTCGATACTCTCGGCAAAAAATATTTACGTCATGGGTGCAAGAAGCACCGAATCGCTCGCACTCGTTATGAAGCATAACCTTTCCTTGATTTTCGATAACGTAAAGTTCATTACCCCGACCTCTACTGCCGAAGTATTTGAGCAAATGTTTTCTATCGGAAGCGAGGACGTTTTAATTGCGTTTTCATTCCCGAGATATTCATCAAAGATGGTAAATGCAGTTAAGTACGCAAGACAGAACAACTCAAAGGTCGTGGTTTTCACCGACTCCGAGATTTCCCCTCTTGCTGAATATGCCACCTCTCTTATTACGGCACAGTCGGATATGGCGTCGTTTATGGACTCTCTCGTTGCTCCGATAAGCATTATTAACGCAATTATCGTTGAAATTACGAGACGACGTGAAAAGGAGATAACCGAAAGATTCGACCGACTTGAAAAGGTCTGGGACGAGTTTGACGTTTATACGAAGCGCTGATGGACTACACTGCTAAGAAAATTTGCGTTATCGGTGGCGGTGCGGCAGGAATGATGGCGGCAGGCACGGCGGCTCTTTACGGCGCTGACGTAACGATATTTGAAAACACCGACAGACTTGGAAAAAAGCTTGCAATTACCGGTAAAGGCAGATGCAACGTCACAAACAACTGCCAAGTCCAAGAGTTTCTCGAAAATGTAACCAAAAATCCGAGATTTCTGTACGCAGCTCTTAACGCTTTCTCTACCGAAGACACGATGAGCTTCTTTGAGGGCCTTGGGGTAAAGCTCAAAACCGAGCGAGGAAACAGAGTTTATCCCGAAAGCGACCTCGCACGTGATATCGTTTTGGCTATGCGAGAGTATTCCTCCGCGGCTACGGTAATATATAATAAGGTGACGCAGGTAAAGAAAAACTCAGATGAGAGCTTTACGGTTACCGCAAAGAATAAAGAATATAATTTTGATGCTGTAATTTTGGCGACGGGCGGAAAATCCTACCCACTCACCGGCTCTGACGGCTCGGGTTACAGGCTTGCTATGAAGCTTTCACACAAGGTGACCGAGCTTATTCCCTCGCTTATTCCGATAGAGAGCAAAAGCAGCCTTTGCGCTGAGATGCAGGGGCTTTCACTCAGAAACATAGCTATTAAGATATGCGACGAAAACGGAAAGACGCTCTATACTGATTTCGGTGAGATGATGTTTACCCACTTTGGAGTTACAGGTCCTGTAATTCTCTCGGGCTCTGCCCACATTCGCGGCTACGAAATATCTAAGCTTACTCTTTCAATCGACTTAAAGCCTGCGCTTGATGAAAAGACGCTTGATGCAAGGCTTCTCTCCGATTTTTCAGAAAAGAGTAACAAAGATTTTATAAACGCGCTTGGCGCTCTTCTGCCGTCAAAGATGATTTCTCCGTTTATCAGAATATGCGGAATTGACGAGCACAAAAAGGTAAATTCAATTACCAAGGAAGAGAGAAAAATTATTCTATCAAAGCTTAAAAGGTTTGATATACCGCTTTCGGCATTCCGTCCTATTGAAGAGGCAATCGTTACCTCGGGCGGTATCGACGTCTGCGATATTTCACCAAAGGATATGCAGTCAAAGCTTGTTTCCGGTCTTTATTTTGCCGGTGAGATAATCGACGTTGACGCATATACCGGAGGATTTAATCTTCAAATCGCATTTTCTACCGGATATCTTGCCGGCAAGAGTGCGGCTGAAAACTAAAAGAAAAAGAGGATTTGAATTATGATAAGAATTGCAATAGACGGACCGGGCGGCGCAGGCAAATCCAGCGTTGCAAAGGCGGTAGCACAGAAGCTTGGAATTATTTACGTTGATACGGGCGCACTTTATCGCTCGATAGCTCTTCATATGAAAAAGTGCGGCATTGCCTACAATGACAGCGATGCCGTTATAGGAGAGCTTCCTAACATTTCTCTTGAACTTAAATTCGTCAACGGAAAGCAGATAATTTTGCTTGACGGTGAGGACGTCGGTGAAAATATCAGAACTCCCGAGATTTCAATGAGCGCTTCAACCGTCAGCGCTATTCCTGCGGTACGTGAGTTTCTTCTCAACACGCAAAGAAGCATTGCAAAAAACAACAGTGTAATTATGGACGGCCGTGACATTGGCACGGTAATACTTCCATATGCCGAGGTTAAAATCTTCCTCACAGCTTCTCCCGAGGCAAGAGCAAAAAGAAGATATGACGAGCTTATTGCAAAAGGTCAAGACGTCAAATACGAGGACGTTTATCGCGAGATGGTTGAGAGGGATAAAAACGACTCAACAAGAGCTATTGCTCCCTGCGTTAAGGCAGAGGACGCAACCCTACTTGATAACTCAAAGCTCACCCCCGAGGGCACTGTCAAGGCGGTTATAAAAATAGTAAAGAAGAAAAAGAAGTCCTTTTACGAGAAGCTTCACGTATGGCTTGCTCCCATTATCAGATTTTTCCAGAGAATTGAGGCAAAAGGCCTTGAAAATATTGACACAGAGCGCGGTTACGTTATCTGCTCAAACCACATTGCCGCAAAGGACGTAATTATGATTGGTGCGGCTTACCCTGCTCCGATAAGATTTATTGCGAAAAAGGAGCTTTTCACAGTTCCCGTGCTCGGCAAGCTCATCAAGAAGATGGGTGCTGTAAAGCTTGATAGAGGCGGTGGAGACGTTGCCGCTATCAAGACCTCGGTTAATCTTGCAAAGGCGGGACAAAACGTTGCTATTTTCCCGCAAGGACACAGATATCCCGGTGTAAACCCGGCAAAGACACCGAGAAAAAACGGTGCCGCTCTTATCGCATACAAATCCGAGAGCGACGTTCTTCCCGTATATATTAAAACTAAGGGCTTCAAATACGGATTTCTTCGCAAAATCGTAATTATCTTTGGCAAGCCCATAAAATTCGAGGAATTCGACTTCCAAAACGGCGGAAGCGATGAATACAAGCTTGCAACCGATAAGATTTTCGGTGAAATATTGAAGCTTGGCGGTATTCCCGCTCTTCCCGACGGAAAAGGAGAAAACGAAAATTGAATATAACCGTATCGCCACTTGCGGGCTTTTGCCCGGGTGTTAAGCGCGCAGATATAGGAGTAAAGAAGCTGATTTCCGAGCGAGGCGACGGAATAATTTATACCCTTGGTCACCTCATTCACAACAGAAGCTATAACGAGGAGCTCGAAGCTCTTGGTGTTCATTCAATTAAAATTGATGAGGTTACAAAAAAAATTGAAGAAGCCGGTAAAAGACAAATAACTCTCGTTGTGCGAACTCACGGCATTCCCAAGGATGAAGAAGAGTATCTTGTAGGGTTAAAAGAAAAATATACGAATTTCGACATTGTCGATATGACCTGCTCCTACGTCAAGCGCATTCACAAAATTGCAGACGAGAACACCTCGGACAAAACCGCCTTTATTCTCTTCTGCGACAAAAAACACCCCGAGGCTATTGGTATTTTAAGCTATGCCCACGGTGAAAAGTACCCGATTTCAAGTCTTGACGAGCTTAGAAAACTTGACTTTGGTGAAAAAACACCAATCCTTTGTTCTCAAACCACGCAAAATTTGAAAGAATATGAAAAAATTAAAAATTTTTTAGAAAAAGTATATACAAACGCGATTTTTTTTGATACAATATGTAGTGTCACGGAAAATCGGCAAGCCGAAGCGGTAAATCTTGCCAAAAGCGCTGATGCTATGATAGTTATCGGCGGTAAGGAGAGCTCAAACTCGCATAAGCTATACGACTTATGCAAGCTATACTGTCCCTCCACCCTTTTTATAGAGACCGCGAAGAACTTAAATTTTGATTTCCTTGATAACGCGAAAAGCGTAGGAATAACCGCAGGTGCTTCCACGCCTGACGGTATAATAACGGAGGTTTTTAAGACAATGGAAAAAGAATTAGACTTCAAAGCAATGCTTGAAGACTCACTCAAAACTTTACATACAGGAGAAACAGTTACCGGTACAGTCGTTACAATCGGCAAAAACGAGATTAAGCTCGACCTCGGTACAAAGGTTACAGGCGTGCTCACAAAAGAGCAGATTACTGACGACCAGTCAGCAGACCTTGCAACCATGTTCAAGGTTGGCGATGAAATCGACGTATTCGTAATTCAGGTTAAGGACAGCGAGGGTATTGCCCGCGTTTCCAAAATCAGAGTTGACAAGGACAACAGCTGGGTAGTTCTCAAAGACGCATTTGATAACGGCGAAATCCTTGAAGGCAAGATTACCGCCGTAGTTAAGGGCGGTGTTATCCTCACAGCAGGTGTTAACACTGTATTCGTTCCCGCTTCTCAGACCGGTGTTGCTAAGGGCGGCGACCTCGCTAATCTCGTTGGCACAACTCAGAAGGTTAAGCTTCTCGAATTCGATATGGCAAAGAAGAGAGCACTCGGCTCTATCAAGGCTCTTATAATCGAGGAAAAGAAGGCTCGTGAGGATGCTATCTGGGCAACTCTTGAAGTTGACAAGCACTATACCGGTACGGTTAAGAATCTCACCTCTTACGGTGCTTTCGTTGATATCGGCGGTGTTGACGGTATGGTTCACAACTCTGAGCTTTCATGGAAGAAGATTAAGCACGCCTCTCAGGTGCTCACAGTAGGTCAGGAAATCGACGTATATATCAAGGAGCTTGATACCGAAAAGAGAAGAATTTCTCTTGGCTACAAGACTGCTAAGTCGGATCGT
>JAZNCB010000130.1:0-15806 GCA_046156285.1 Eubacteriales bacterium
CGCTGCTCCTCGTCAACTATAAGAAGTCCAAGGTCGCGGAACTCGACGTTCTTTGAAAGAAGCTTATGCGTGCCTATAAAGTCGGATCGTAGCCATGTCGTTCTGTGAGCCAAGGAGTTGATAGCCCCAGTTGTCTTCCTAAGACCGCTTGGCCTCCGACTTCGCTGCTCCTCGTCAACTATAAGAAGTCCAAGGTCGCGGAACTCGACGTTCTTTGAAAGAAGCTTATGCGTGCCTATAAGAATATCTATCTCTCCGCGCTTCACCCTTCGCAAAATAGCCTCCTGCTGCTTCGGAGTTCTGAAACGTGAAAGCATTTCAACCGTTACCGGATAGCCGCGCATACGCGAGGTGGCGGTTTCGAGGTGTTGAAGGGCAAGAATAGTCGTAGGAACGAGAATTGCCACCTGCTTTCCGCCCATTATCGCCTTAAAGGCGGCGCGGAGAGCTACCTCGGTTTTGCCAAATCCGACGTCGCCGCAAAGAAGCCGGTTCATCGGCACGGGCTTCATCATATCGTTTTTGATTTCGGCTATTGCGGTCATTTGCGACTCGGTTTCTTCATAGTCAAACGAGGACGCAAACTCGTCTTCAAGGTCGGAGTCGGCAGGGAATGCAAAGCCCGGTTTTTTCTGCCTTTCCGCATAGAGCCTTATAAGGTCCTTTGCGATATCCTTAGCCGCAGATTTTGCCTTTGTTTTAGCACGGTTCCAGTCACCGCCGCCCATATGCGACAGCTTAACCTTTCCGTCCTTGTCCTTTTCACCTATATATTTGCCTATATTTTCAAGGCGGTCGCAGGGAACGAAAAGCTTATCCGTGCCTGCGTATTTTATCGTAATATAGTCCTTTGTAACACCGTCTACACGTACGGTTTCAATGCCCTCAAAAAGACCGATACCGTAGCTTGCGTGAACGACGTAGTCACCGACCGAAAGGTCGGCATAGCTCATAAGTCTTTGCCCTGCTCCGCCGACGCGGCGAAGCATTCTCTGTCTTTTGCGGTTTAGCATAACCGCTCTTCCAAGGTCCTTTGCCATAGACAAAACGGCAATTCTCGGCGATATAAGGTCAAAGCCCTCGCAAACGCTTCCTATATCTATAAGCACCTGACCGTGCTCTGCCTTGCTAAAATCAAAATCGGGCTTGTCGTAAATAGCTACCGCGGATATATCCGCCTCGGAAAGAGAGGACGCAAGGCTCTCAGCCCCCTGCTTGTTTTCGCAAAGCAAAACCGTGCGATAGCTCGCCTTTCTAAACGTTTTTATATCCTCAAAGAGCATTGACGGGTTGTCACCGTATGCGACCATTCTTCGACATCTGAAACCGAAAAGCCCCGAAGTCTTAATATTCCCAAGCCCTGACGAGAAGGGATTTATATGAACGGTAACGTTTTTATCTAAAAACTCGCTATATGCGGGCTCACCCTCAATATACTGCGCCCCCTCCTCGCAAACGAGCTTCATTTCGAGCATACTCTCGCGCACTGAGATAAGAGATGAAATTTTGGATTTAAGCTCTTCCTTTGCTCCGTTGCTATCGAGCACGAAAACGGTACATCTCGGGTAGGTCGAAAAATACGAGAATAGGGTTGACTTCCCGTCGTATATAAGACCGATATACTTATCCCTGAAATTCAACGGAAGCCCTGCTTCAAGGGTAGCAAGCTCTGCGGAAAGCTTTGCCTTGATTTCTTCACTTTCGACACTTTTTAAGCGTTTTTTTACCGAGGCCGCAATTTTCTCTCTTGCTCCCGTGCTGACGAGCACCTCGCTCGCAGGTGTTAATGAAAAGCTTTTTATCGCTTCAAGGGAGCGCTGTGTTATGGTGTCGAATTTTGCTATTCTGTCTATTTCGTCACCAAAAAATTCAATTCTGACCGGATCACTCTCCGCGTCCGCAAAGATATCAACTATTCCGCCGCGGCGGGAAAACTGACCTGCACTCTCAACGAGGTCAACCTTGACAAATCCAAGAGTAACGAGCCTCTCTACAAGCGTTTCGGGCGAAATCTCGTCTCCGCATTCGATAGAAACGGTAAGTGAGAGGAGCAAATCCTCAGGGATAGTTCTCAAAAGAGCCGCAGACGGTGTAGTAACCACAACGTCGCACTCACCACGCATTACCGCGGAAAGCACCGAAAGCCTCTCACGCTCTGTGTCGTGGGAGGCAGAAAAATTATGGAATACGAAATCACGCGGTTTGTAGTCGAGCGCCTTTACCCCGGCAAAAAGAAGAGATGCAACCGTGCGTTCCCTTTCTGCCTCCGAGCCGACGATAATAATCGACGGTGCGCCCGAGCTTTTCCGTAGCTCAAATATAGCCTCGGTAAGATATGCAATCTGTGCTCCGTGTGTCAGTCCGTTTATTATGACCGGCCTCGGATTTTTAGCTTGCAGCTCCTCCCTCACCGTATCGAGCGATGCGGAAAATTCCCTGTCATATCGAATAAGAGCTGACAGTTTTTTCATTCGGTATATGTCCTTTATGGGTACTGTTATTTAGAATACTTATTCATAGCCTCGTCTATTTTCCCCTCCGCTATAAGCGAAACGGAAGAGAATATAGAATCAAGTGCTGCCTCGATTTTTTCAAGGTCGGAATCGGGGAGGCGGCCGAGAACCCAAGAAACAAGGTCAAAGTCGGGACTTGGCTTTTGTCCGACGCCTATCTTAATTCTCGGAAATGCATCGCCCGCAAGCGAAGCTATAATGCTTTTAAGACCGTTGTGACCGCCCGCAGAGCCCTTTCGGCGTATGCGGAATTTGCCCGGCTCAAAGCTGATTTCATCGTGGAGAACTATTACGTTCTCGGGCGGAATTTTATAAAATCCCGCAGCGGCTGAAATCGCCTCGCCGGAAAGGTTCATAAAGGTCGTCGGCTTCATAAGAAGAACTCTTTTTCCGCCAATCGTAGCCTCCGAAATAAGCGCATTAAACTTTGCTCGGTTTATATTAACTCCGCACCTCTCGGCAATATAGTCAATAGCAATAAAGCCTGCGTTGTGACGGGTTTTCTCATACTCCTTGCCGGGATTTCCAAGTCCTGCCACTATATGAGTTATAGGCAAGTTGTCCTCTTTTTTTTCAATTTTCTTAAAAAGGTCGAAAATGTTAGCCATTGTTTACTTTTTTACTCTTTTCAATTTATATCGCTTTGCCAAAGAGACGGAGAAATATCCGACGGCATCTGCCACGACAAGCGGGGCGAAAGGCTGATTTCTGTTACACGGGGTCCGTCCGGCAGGCAAGAACGCTTAAACTGCTGGGTGAAAAACCTGCGGGTGAAGACACCAAGATACTTTTTGATTTCCTCGTCGCTATACTCAAAAGCCCCCCTTGCAAGCGCAAGTATTTTTGACGGAGAATAGCCGTATTTTACGGTATAGTAAAGGAAAAAGTCGTGAAGCTCGTACGGACCGACAATGCCCTCTGTGTGCTGTGTGTTTTCCCCGTTTTCAACAGGTAAAAGCTCAGGGCTGACGGGTGTATTAACCACGTCAAAAAGAACCTTTGAAAGCTTATCCGATCCCTCTTTTTCGTACTTATCAGCAAAGTAGGTGATCATTGCGCGCATAAGAGTTTTGGGAACGGAGGCGTTAACTCCGTACATAGACATATGGTCACCGTTGTAGGTAGCAAATCCGAGAGCAAGCTCGGAAAGGTCTCCCGTTCCAACGACAAGACCGCCAACCTTATTGGCTATATCCATAAGGATCTGCGTTCTTTCTCTTGCCTGCGAGTTTTCATAAACGACGTCGAAGCAATTCTCGTCGTGTGATATATCCGAAAAGTGCTGATTTACAGCCGCTTTTATATCTATTGTTTTAAGGGTGCAGCCAAGCTCCTCGGCAAGCGAGAGAGCATTGCTCTTCGTTCTCTCCGTTGTGCCGAAGCAGGGCATCGTAATTGCTACAACGCACTCGTGCGGGCGCCCGAGAATATCCGCGGCACGAGCGGCAACGAGAAGAGCGAGGGTTGAATCAAGACCTCCCGAAACACCGAGAACCGCGCACTTTGAATAGGAGCGCTCCATTCTGATGGCGAGCGAGCGCGACTGAATTTCAAGTGCAAGCTCTATTGCTTCGGCGCGCTTTTTTTCGTCGCTTGGAATAAAGGGGTGCGAATTTATCTCATCCGTTGTCAATTCCTTTGTAGCTTCCCTTTTTTTATTCTGCTTTAAGGATATTTCAGAGTAAAGGATTTCCCTCTCGTCAAAGGGCTTTGCCTCGGAAACTATTTTACCGCTTTGCGATACGAGCCTTGCGCCCGAGTATATACCGTCTGTACCGCTCTCACCGATTCCCGCAGAAGCAAGTGCAAAGCATACGCCAAGCTCACCGCTGACTGCGTTGGCAAGCTCGACCGCCTCGTCCACTCTGCCTATATACTCCGCCTCGGCTATCGGATTAAGAATAAGGTTTACATCGTCCGAGGAAAGCGCAGAATCGTCGCCAACCTTGACGAAAATGTTAGCATGCGTCTCATCGTCATAGTATACGAGTGAGCGGCCGATTGTTGTCTGTCTTCCAAGATAGGTCAAATCAAAATCCGAGCTTATCTTAGAAAACTGACGCGAGGGCTTACCCTTTGCCGAAATTCCGAGGATTTCTCCCTCGCTGACTGCGAGCACACCGTTATATAAGAGCCCCTCATAGAGAACAGGCGCGCCAATAAAGCTCATTACAGAAAGCTCGCTCGTTTTCTCGATATAATCAAGAAGAGCCGCCTCCCCTGCCTTTATGAGTGTCTCGTTAAAAAACAAATCTCCCGCCGTAGCTCCGGTTATCGTAAGCTCAGGAAAAAGTATAATATCAGCGCCGCATGCATCTGCCTCTTTGGCGAGGCTCTCGCATATTTTTGCATTGTACATTGGGTCGCAAAGCTTGATTTTGGGCGTTGCGAGAGCAATCTTTATTTTAGTTTTCAAAATCTATACCAACTTAAAATTATTTTTCTTCCTTAACGAGTATAAGACTGTCTGCGTAAGGCATCTTTTCGATAATATCGCAAAGGGTATGCCACTCAGCAAGCTTGTGTGACTTTCTCGCATAGTAAATGTTGATAAGCACCTCGTAGTTCATGGAAACGGTTCTCATCTGATTATATGAAGAGGGCAAAAGCTGTATCATATTATGCCAGTGCTGTCTGTCTTTCGTCTCGTTAAATTTGACACGCTCCCCTTCAAGATATGTAAGCAGGGTGTCAAAAGCAGCCATAGCATCGGGGCTAAGTCTATCTACCGAGAAGTCCTCGCGCTCGAATTCCTTTGCCTGAATTTTGTGCATAGTTGAGGTTGAATTTGCAACCGTGCCAACCTTATAAGTGTCAAACTCCTTCCACCAATAAAGCGGTGCGGTTATATCCATAGACACGATTATCTGACGGAGAAATTTTCTGTGGTCACTGCCTGCTTTTGCAAGCTTTGTCGCAAGTGCGAGGTCGTTTTCGCCGAGAATATACTCTCCCTTTTCATTATAGAAGCTGTCCATACGTGCCCAGCTGTTCATGGGGTTGCGTGCGCCTCTTATGGCGTTTTCCATATTTACTACACTGATTCTCTCTACTTTAAGCATAACAATCCTCCATACAAGACATAATTATCTATTTTTTATTTTACCACAATATACGTCTAATGTCAAGGCGAAAAAATGAGCTGCTTGAATTCAGCAGCTCATTTTTTATTAATTGTTAGGATAAAAATTCTTACTATAACTTACACCGTCGTACGTATACGGCAAATTAACAGTTATCTTTGAATCGGTATAACGCACAACAGAGCCCTCGTGCCAAACAAAGTTAAGTCCGTCTGTGATAAAGGCGTCAAGCAAAGCTTTATCAAGCTCGTCGCTGACGTACACCGACATTGTTTTGAGCGCAACCTCAGCACACCCCTCACTATATGAATAAGCGTAAAAGGTATCGGTTGCAGACTTGTATTTTCCGCTATCGGCATCAAGATAGAGAGTTGCACACTCCCCGTCCCTATACTGATACAGTCTGCGATAGTCAAGTCGAGAGAAGGGATAATCCTTGAACATAACGAGAGATATATCGCCCTTATAATCAATAGTCGACGAGGTGTAAATCATATTTTCCTGCTTGTCGAATATATTGTAAGAATAGCGGTTCTCGCCGTCAAGATTCCTCATATAACCATCGGCGGTTACAATACTTCCGTACGTGTAGTTGCCCTGAATCAAAGCATTGGCGACCTCGTCAACGATAAATGCGTTTCTGAGATTTGCAATACCTATAAATGACGTGATGGCGTTTTCCGAAGCGAACTGTCTGTAATCCTCGCTGACGTTAAGACGCACACGGCAGCCGTCGAGAAGCTCAAGCGAAACCTTGCTTCTATCAGATGCAAAGCCTATGACCGATGAAAAATATTGCTCCGTCTCTACCGAGTAATACGCATCAAGGTCCTTGGCGTAAGCATCGTTCTCTGCCATAAAGAGTTGCTCGTAGTGCGAATATACAGGTTCAAGATATATAAGGTTCTCGTTATGCTCCTTTATAAGTGAAAGTGCATCATAAAGAAGCCTGTCAACAACTATTTCCTCGCCTATGTGGCGGTTGATGTAATATAGGTTGTTCATGCCGTCAAAGCCCTCGTTCAAATTGAAGAGCTTATGCGACTTAACGAGAATTGATGAATAGATATTCTTTATTGCCTTGTGCTCTGCCGATGCTGAAGCATCACCTGCACCAAGATAATAGGTCAACACTATTTCATCGGTCAAACCTATCATAGAATCCTGAGCCTCTATTTCGTTCCAGCCGTCCTCTTCCTCTAAAAGAGAGAAAAGAAAGACGGTAAACGATATAACTGCAATAGCAATAAATATGAAAAGAGCAATTATACGGGCTTTTTTATTTTTTTCGCTAAGCTCAACTTTAATAAGAGGCTTTACTCTGGGTCTCTTATCTCTTGCTTGTCGCCCCATAAGCTTCTCCTAAATTACAGAAGTGCCGAAAGCAGAAGCGCACCGAAGAGCGCAACAACTCCGCCTATGGTAGCAAAACCTGCAATAGCGCCTTTTTTACAAGCCTTATAGTTTCTTATGTGCTTGAATTTCTTGAAAATGAAACCGCCAATAAGACCGAATACAGGAAGAAGGAATGAGCCGAACGTATACCACTTGCTACCCGTGTCACGCAGGGGCGTGTCAAGAATGTGCTCGTCGGTTGCGTTAGCCGCCTCTTTTTCCTCGGCTTTGCCGGTTCCGTCGTCAATCTGAATAGACTTAATCGGAACGCCTGCTTCTCTTATCTTCTTATACTCCTCGATTTCGGCAGCATCACCGTAAACGAAGTGATTGTTACCGATATCAACAAGCTCCGGCATATTGTCCTCGGTGTAGTTGTGCACCGACGGGTCGTAAGTGAAGAGCACCTTGTGCTTTTCGAGCTTGGGATCGGGAATAGGAATTGCTGAAATAAGAGAACGTGTGTACGGGTGAAGAGGATAGTTGAAGAGCTCCTCTGCCTCCGCTATCTCAACTATGTTACCCTTATAAATAACTCCTATACGGTCGGATATGAATCTGACTATCGAAAGGTCGTGCGCTATGAAGAAATATGACACGCGTCTTTCCTTCTGGAATTTTTTAAGAAGGTTAAGCACCTGCGCTCTGATAGAAACGTCAAGTGCAGAGATAGGCTCGTCGGCTACAACGAGCTCAGGCTCCATAACCATTGCTCTTGCAATACCGATTCTCTGTCTCTGACCGCCCGAGAACTCGTGCGGATATCTTGTCAGATGCTCAGGGAGAAGACCAACCTCTTTAATCATTGTTTCAACCTTATTAACTCTGTCCTCTTCATTTTCAAAGAGGTGGAAGTTATAAAGTCCCTCGGAAATGATATAGTCTACCGTCGCACGCTCGTTAAGAGAGGCGGCGGGGTCCTGGAATATCATCTGAATATTTCTTATAACCTCACGGTCAAGTGAACGTGTGGTTTTGCCTGAAATTCTTACACCTTTATACTGAATTTCGCCCTTTGCGCAAGGGTTAACACGGATTACCGCTCTACCGATAGTAGTTTTTCCCGAGCCGGACTCGCCAACCAGAGAAAAGGTTTCACCCTTGTATATATCAAACGAAGCGTTTTTAACAGCCTTAACTGCTCTATCGCCCTTGCCAAACGTAATGTCTACGTTTTTAACCGAAAGAAGAATCTCTCGGCCGTCCTTATCTCTCGGACATTCCACGGGGAAATGGCGGACACGGCTTTTTGTATTTTTAATTTTTTCTTCCATCTCGCCTCTCCTTAAATATTAAATGTCCTGATAAGCTTTTCGTGAATATCTTTTATCATTTCGGGTTTTTCAACCTTGGGAGCTCTCGGGTCAAGAAGCCAGGTTTTCGCATAATGCGTATCACTGACCTTGAACATAGGAGGCTCTTTCAGCGTATCAACCTTTAAGCAATAGGGGTTTCTCGGTGCGAAAGCATCTCCGACAATCTCATTATAGAGCGAGGGAGGTGTTCCCGAAATAGAATAAAGCGTAGTATCTCTTTCAGCAAGCTGAGGAAGAGAGGATATGAGCGCCCACATATACGGGTGCTTCGGGTCATAGAAGACATCGTCAACCGTACCAAGCTCAACTATTTGTCCCGCATAGAAAACGGCAACACGCTCTGCAATATTTGCAACGACACCAAGGTCGTGAGTTATGAAGACTATCGTATAGCCAAATTCCTTTTGCAAATCCTTAATGAGCTTAAGTATCTGCGCTTGAATTGTAACGTCAAGAGCCGTAGTAGGCTCGTCGCATATAAGTATTTTCGGCTGACAGGAAAGAGCTATCGCAATAACTATTCTCTGTCTCATACCGCCTGAATACTGGAACGGATAATCGTCAAAGCGCTTTTCGGGGTTGGGGATACCAACCTTTGCCATAAGCTCTATTGCACGGGAACGTGCTTCAAGCTCACTGCAATTCTGGTGCTTCAGGATAACCGACATTATCTGCTTACCTATTGTAATGATAGGGTTAAGAGAGGTCATGGGGTCCTGGAATACCGTAGCAATCTTACCGCCGCGTATCTGCATCCAGTCCTTTGCATATTTTACCTTTGCAATATCGAGAACACAGGTACCGTGTAAAATTTCTTCGGTTTCGTCAAGATATCTTACTCTGAAAGCAACCTTATCAAATACGAGGTTTCTCACGTCGTCGTTATCAAGGTCTGCGCCTATTCGCATAGCAGCTTTAAGAGCGGCAAGGAACTTGAAAACAAGCCTTACTCTCTGGAAAAATCCGTATCTTCCGCAGGAGAGGTATATCTCTTTAGCTATTACTGAGTTTCTCTCCTTTGTGCTCTCGGAAATTTCAGTCTGGCAAAGCTCCTTGTGACGAGCCACAAGCTCTGCCATCTTTGCCGTATACTCAGCCTTGTAAGCCGTATCCGCCTTTGCACTTGCCTTATGAGCCTTGATTATTTCGTTTCTTTTTGCCTCGAGCTTCTTGATTTCGGCAGTATACGCCGCAACCTTGTCGCTTTCTGCACGGTATCTCTCTTTTTCTTTTTTAGTATCAAGAGTAAGTCTTAGGTTGTTAGCCTCCGTTCTCTTGAATTCAAGCTCGGAAATCTGCTCGTCGATTTCACGGCTCTCCTCAGCCGAGATAATGAACTTTGCTTCTCTTTCCTTTTTGAGCTCAACAATTTGTTTATAGACGTCTGCGCCAAACTCAAGCTTTGAATATTTGTTGAGCTTATTTGTCGCAATCTCTATTATTTTCTTTCCGACCTTACCGAGTCTTACCTTTGTGTCGGCAAGCTCCTCATCATTAAATATGATGCTTCCCTGGCTTATAAATCCGTTCTGGTCAAGCATACCCGCAAAGGTCTTTGTGAATACCGACTTACCTGAGCCGGACTCACCTACTATCGCAATTGATTCATTCTCATAGAGGTCAAGCGAAACTCCGCGAATCGCTGTAAGAATTCTTCCTCTTACTCTGAACTTAACCGAGAGGTCCTTTATAGAAAGCAATACCTTTTTATTATCTTCCATAGCACTGCCTCCTTACATATGCGTTCTGGGGTCAGAAGCGTCGCCGAGGTTCTGACCTACGACGTAAAGCACGACCGCAATAATAGATGCAATAGCAACGGGTGACCAGAACTCAAACTCCCAGCCGGGTGTAAGCATTGAGTTTTGTGACATCTCGATAAGTCTACCGAGCGACATATCCTTAAGACCGATACCGATATACGAGAGGAATACCTCGTATGATATATAGGAAGGAATTTCGGTTGCGATAAGAGTTACTATGACAGACGTCATAAACGGAAGAATGTTCTTAAGAGCTATTCTGAAAATAGGTGTTCCAAGACATTTTGATGCAAGGTTATACTCTCTGTCACGAATAATGATAACCTGTGTTCTTATAAAGTAAGCTATACCAAGCCAACCGGTAACCGTCATTGCAAATACCATCGAGAAGAAGCTCGCTGACATAATAAGAACTATAACCGATATAAGAAGCACGTAAGGAATATTAGCAACAATATTGTAAACCTCGGTCATAAATATATCAACCTTTTTGGAAAATCCCCAAATTGAGCCGATAATAACACCGATCGTCATATTTACCGCAGCGCAAACAAGCGCAAGAGATATAGATATACCTGAGCCGTACCATACTGCGTTGAACGTAGATTCACCTGCGCTGCCTGCTCCGAACAGCCATTTAAGACTGAAGCCATACTTATCAATAGCCTGTGAGGGAGTCAGGTGCTTACCGAACGGGTCGCTAAGGTTTTCGTAAGGGTCTACGTTTACGTCGTATCCTATAATAATCGGATAGATGTAGGTGAACAGTATTATCACAGCAAGAACCGAGAGCATTATGATGTTAATCTTCTTTTTGAAGAAAACACGGAATACTGACTGCCAGTATGAATATCTCGGCGCTGTAATTCTCTCGGATTCGAGGGTGTCGTGGTCGACCTTTGAGAAAAGCTCTTCGTCAGTCATATTAAATTCTTCAAGAGAAACTAACTTTTCGTCCATCTCCACTACCTCGCTTTCGATGAGAATGAAATTCTCGGGTCAACAAGTGACATAAGAATATCGCCAATAATAATTGATACAACGGAAAGTGTCGCATAGAAGAGCGCCATACCTACGATAACACCGTTATCATAAGCCGAAATTGCGTTTGTGAGGAGCTTACCTGCACCGGGTACGACGTACACGCTTTCCGTTATAATTGCACCGACAAGCGCTCCAAGAACGCTTCCGGGGATACCGTGAACAATAGGTATCATAGCATTTTTAAGAATATGCTTTCTGAATATTTCGCCCTCTGAAAGACCGCCGGAACGGGCAAACTTTACGTAATCCGAGTTCATTTGGTCTATCATATAACGGCGCAGCCACTTCATAAGTCCTGCAACCGACGGAAGCGCAAGTGAAACTATCGGAAGAATATACATCTGCCAGGACGGATTTACCATATCAAACGTAGTCGGCAAGCCGAAGCTGCCGCCTATAGCTTTGAAGAGGAAGATGTAAGCAAGTGACGGAACGGCAATGATAAACACGATATAGAGAGTTCCAAGCTTATCAATAAGCTTGTCCTTTCTGCGTGCCATAGCAGTTCCGAGCGGAATTGCAAGCATATAAGACATAATAACCGAAATTATACCTATAACGAAGGAGTATCCCATCTTGGACATTCCGTCCTTATGTGTCGTAATAGATGTGTAATTATCGGTAAAATGCTGTTTAATTAAGCTGTCAGCGGCAGCACCGTCATACGAGCCCGAAATATAGACTGCTGAATGTAAGTTGTCAGTCGACATTTCCTTAGCGCCTGTAGGATAGGTTACCATAGAATATGCAGGGTTGCCCTGTGACTCGGTCATAGTGTCAAAAACGTCTATGCCCTGTTTTATGCTATATGATTCTCCAAGATTAATGGATATTAAATTCTGATGAATAAATGGTGGATTTGAATCGAAATAAAGAAGATACTTATGCTTAGTTCCGTTAGCCATAATTGCAGGCGAGAACTTGTCTCCACCGTATGCAGGGTCAAACCAGGTAAAGTTTATACCCCTGTCCTTTATATCTTCCTTTACGTAATGAATATTATCTACCTCAAAAAGACCTCCGAGATAGGAAAGGAGGCGTGAAAAAATCGGTATATCACGGCTGGCATAAAGTCTCTGCCTGGTTTGATCTTTTACACCAAGTCTTTTGACTGTATAGCCCATGTCCTCATATTTCTTCGTAAACTTTGCTACGTATTCTCTTGTTTCAGGAGAGTCAAGGTTAGCCTTTGTGGCAATCTTAATAGCTTTATCGTACTTCTCCTGCGTTATCTCGCCGTCACGCAACAACTCTTCCATATAGTCGGAATAGGAAACGTAATCAAGATATCCGTATTCCTCCCATTTCTGCATCTCGTAAACGGTCTGATCGTTACCCTTCTGCTTACTCCAGACAGCGTCCTTTGCAAATATCAGCTCTCTATCAAGGCAAACATATACGAGAAGCATAACTATCGTGACAACGATTATTATAGATATGATACCGCGAATTAAGCGGCTTAACAAATATTTCGTCATAACATCTCATTCCGTTGCCAATGGCAACTCTACATATATTTTTGATTTGGACCAAAATTTCGTCCCGTGCCCTTGGCAAATTGTGATTTGAAATCTTCTTTTTTTAATCATTATAGAGGATGGCCTTGCGCCCACCCTCTATAATGTTTGCTAAATAATTATATTATATACTACGAATTAATAGAGACCTATGCACTTGGTCATGTATCCCATGAAGTCGGGAAGGAATGTGTCAAGGTAGGTAGAGGGATCACCGTAGTCAGGTCCCCAACCGGAGAGGTCGTACATATCGTAGTTAGCCTCGTTACCGTAGCTTGTGAAGTAACCTGCATTGTACCAGTCGTTAGCTGTGGGGCAGTCGATAAGGTTAACGATAACCTTGCCGCCGAGAGCTGACTCGAGAGACTGCTTGTATGCATTAGCCTTGTTAAGGTATGTGGGGCTGAATGTAGGCGAGGGATAATCGATGTAGATAGGATTGTTCTTGTCGATTACGATGCCCTGCTCTGCAAGCTCTGTGATAGCAATGTTAAGCTCTTCAACAGCCTTCTCTACGTTGTACCAGCCGTCAAATCCATCGGAAGAACCTACACCGTCATCAGCAGTAGGATCCCAAACCTTGAAAGGAAGACCGTCAGCTGTAACCTGAGCCTGCATAATTTCACCGTAGAATGTGCCTGCAGGGAAGGTTGTGTCAACACCGTTAATCTTAACGGTAACTGCCTCTTCAAGAGATACGAACGTACCGGGTGTGTAAGAGTTACGAAGCGATGTGAGCTTAAGCTCTTCACCAACAACCTGAGCGTTGTATGCGCCTCTGTCTACTGCGTAGGAGATAGCGCGGCGGAAGTGAACGTTGAGCATAGCGAACTTTGTTCTGGTAATATCTGCGTTATCCTTGGGAGAAGGAATACCCTGATCCTGAACGTTTGCAAATACATCTCTCTTAATGTTGTAGAATGCAGAGAATGTTGTTGCATCTGTTGCGGAAACGTAGTTGTACATCTCAAAGTATGTCTTTGTTGTGCCGGGAACTACGTCCTCTCTTGCCTTTACAAGAGATGAAGCGTTGAGACCTGCTCCGTCAAGTGTGCCTGCAAGAGTCTCGTTGTAGCCCTTCAAAGCATCCTTACCGTCACTGTACTTCCATGTGATTGTCTTAAGGTTGATGTTAGCTGCATTCCAATACTTCGCGTTAGCTGAGAATACGATTGTGTTCTCTGCTGTGTTGTTGGTAACAATGTAAGGACCGCAGTATGCGATGTTTTCAGGAGTTTTACCGTAAAGGTAGTCCTCAGCTGTTGCATCGAAATCTGCACCGAACTTACCACCCTTAGACTCGTAGAAGGAACGGCTCATGGGAGCGAAGATACCGTAGCCAAGCATTGTCATAAAGTAAGATGTGGGCTGCTCAAGTGTATAAACAACGTAGTCACCCTCAACCTTTACGCCAACCTCGGAGAATGCAACCTCACCTGCCATGTACTCGTTAACGTTCTTAACAACGCCCTGTACGAGATACTGAAGTCCGTCGGATGCGTCAAGCATGTGCTGGAAGCCTGCAACGAAGTCGTCTGCCTTAATGTCAGCAACCTCACGGCCCTGAGAGTCAACCCACTTGTAACCTGAACGAATCTTGAACTTGTAAACAAGTCCGTCCTCAGAAATCTCGTAGGACTCAGCAAGTGCGGGACGAAGAACGCCCTCGTTGTCGTATTCCATAAGACCGTCGTATGTGTTTACGATAGCCTCTGAGTCAACAGCCTGGCTTGTTGCAAGAACGTCCCAAGTGTTGGGGTCAGATGTGTAAAGAAGTGTGTAGCTGTCCTTAAGGGTGTATCCCTTTTCAACAAGGAATGCCTTAGCCCAAGCCTCATATGTGCCTGTGCCCTTAAGCTCTGCCCACTTAGCCTTCATAACTGTTCTGTCCTCAGCCTTGATAAGCGTGGTTGCTACAAGTGCCTGATGGTATCTGTAAGAGTCGTTACCCCAAAGAGCATAGCCAACTGTGTTGGGTGCTACCTTAGAAATAGCGTAGTTACCACCGTTTGTGGATGTGGGAAGCATAACACCTGTTGCCATAAGCTTTGCTTCTGCAATAGCCATGAGCGCATAACGCTCAGAAATAGATGTAGCCTCCTTTGCTTTAGCGTATGCCTCAGCAAACTCTCCAAGAACCTCATTGTAAATAGCTCCGGAGATTGACTCGTGATACTGTGCATATGGATCCAAGTATTTGCCTTCTTCTTTCTTACCGTCGTCACCACAGGAAACGAGAGTAAGACCGGCTGCTACAAGCATGCAAAGCACGAGTATAAGAGAAAGTACTCTGTGAAACTTTTTGCTCATATCAAAAAGTCCTCCTAAATATTTTTTTATATAGAACGCCGCACAGCGTTTTATATCAATAAGAAGAGTGTTATGTATTGCTTAGCGCAATTCTGGGAATTGCGCTAAGTACCCCGGGGTACTTAAAATTTTGCCAAAAAACTGACAAAAAATATAAAAATAAGCATATAATTTACTATATTATAACTAACTTATAGCAATTTGTCAAGATGTAAAAGAGATAGTTTACAATTTAGTACAAAATAAATTATCGCAATAATTCCCATAAAACGACTGCATTTTCCTTCGTTTTTTCCTTTTTAGGTTGGTTTTTAAGCGAAAAAGTGTTTTTTCGAAGCATGAAATTCGTTCTTCTCAAAAAACATAATATTTTTTTCAAAAACCCCTTGACAAACATTTTTTCGTTTGATATAATAGTAAAGCGCCAAACGGAAGGTTAGCTCAGTTGGGAGAGCATCTGCCTTACAAGCAGAGGGTCATAGGTTCGAGCCCTATACTTTCCACCAGAGTAAAGATAGTGGCACTTATTTCAGCTCAGCACAAAGCGGGGCTCGAAGTAGGAGCGGTGTTGAATGACGGTTGATAACCGTCAGATCCGCGAATGACTGAGCGCGTAGTTCGCGCGAGAGTCGAGCCCTATACTTTCCACCAAGAAGGGTTTCCCTTCGCATTCAAGAATGGCTTGGTAGCTCAGTTGGTTAGAGCGCTAGCCTGTCACGCTAGAGGGCGTGGGTTCGAGCCCCATCCGAGTCGCCATTCTTGTATGCCTCTGTAGCTCAGTTGGTAGAGCAGAGGACTGAAAATCCTCGTGTCGTTGGTTCGATTCCGACCGGAGGCACCATTTCCGCGGATTTAGCTCATTTGG
>JAZNCB010000131.1:0-3415 GCA_046156285.1 Eubacteriales bacterium
AGACCTTTCATATAAGAAAACGGCAGAGAAATTCTCTGCCGTTTTCTTATATTTTTCAGGAATCACAAAGATAAACAAAGACGGATTTCAATGTCAATAAGAGAGCTGTTTTTTGATTTGGCCGCCACCCGTGTGACTTTATTTTTTGTTCTTTTGACCGATTTGCCGGTTGTGTGTAAAAAATAACAAAAAGATATTGACATATTATAAAAAGTGTTGTATCATTGTGTTAGTACAATGATACAATGAAGGGAGGTAATTTCATATGTATCGGGACTTTGACAGAAACGCGCCGATGTTTTTGCAGATATTTGACAAGATCAAAAAGGACATCATTTGCGCCAAATATCCCCCGAACTCTCAAATACCCACCGTGCGTCAGCTTGCGTGCGATATGTCGGTGAATCCTAATACCGTCCAAAAGGCACTACAGCTCCTGGAGGAAGAACGGTTGGTTGTAACACGTGGCACTCTTGGCAGGTTCGTTACCCCCGACACCCTGCGCATCGCCAAGGTGAAAAAGCAGATGCAGATCGAAACTCTGCGCCTGTGCCTTGCCGAGCTTCAAGCGCTGGGTATATCGAAAACGGACGTTATCGAATTTATTCAAAAGGAGGAAAACAGTGTATGAGCACACCTGTTCTTGTTTGTAAGAACCTGTCCAAAAGCTACGGCTCGCGCCAAGCGCTCAAGGACGTTAATATGAACGTACCGTCGGGCAAAATAATCGGTCTGCTTGGCCCTAACGGTTGCGGTAAATCCACCTTTCTGAAGCTGATTACCGGACTGCTCACCCCCGACTCGGGCGAGATCGAGATATGCGGCGAGCCGAGAAGCGAAAAAACGAATGCCTACGTTTCCTATCTCCCGGAACGTACGTACTTTGAGCGCAATCAAACACCTAATGAGATCATAAAGTATTTTGCTGATTTCTTTCCCGATTTCAGTGAGGCGGCGGCGCGCGAGATGCTTGAAAATCTCGATATAGATCCCTCTCGTCCTCTTCGCACGCTTTCCAAGGGAACAAAGGAAAAGGTTCAGCTCGTTATGGTAATGGCGAGAAAGGCGAAGCTCTATCTGCTTGACGAGCCGATCGCCGGAGTTGACCCTGCGGCGCGTGATTACATTCTCAAGACTATCATAGGCAATTATAACCCCGAGGCGACGATAATTATCACTACTCACCTTATTTACGATATTGAGCCTGTTCTTGACGACTTTATATTTATGGCAAAGGGCGGTGAGGTAGTTTGCGCCGGAAATGCCGATGCGGTGCGCGCCGAGCGCGGAATGTCGCTTGACGAGCTGTTTAAGGAGGTGTTCGGATGATAAAGAAGCTGCTTAAATACGATATGCTGCGGATGAAAAGAGTGTGGAGGGTGTTTGCCATTCTTATCCCCGTTATTGCCGTGGCGGTGGCTTTTTCCTTCCGTTTTATAGATGGAGGTATGTTTGAAGATGAGGCTCTCAATGTTTTGATCGAGGGACTCTGCGTTCTCACCATCACGTTTGGCATAGCGGCAATAATAGTTTTTGCTGTGTTCAATTCTATAAACGTGGCAAAATGTATCGGCAGAGATTTCTTTTCCGACGTAGGTCAGCTTACCCTCACCCTGCCGGTAAAAAGAGACGATCTGTTTATGGCAAAATTCCTGAATTCTCTTATATGGATTACGGTATCTAATCTTTCGATCATAGCCACTGTCTTTTTATGCCTTCTTATTGCTCCGAAGCCGGAGACCGGAATTATAAACACCGATGTGCTTGATGCAATTTGGGCACTTTTTGGCGGCGGGATATTTAACCCGTCGGTGCTGCTTGTGCTCGTTTGTTTGATCGAGATCGACGTCTTTATGGCTGCCTTCTTGAATTATTGCGTAATAAAGTGTCAATCGACCGGCGGCTTCGGTATGTATATCGGTCTGATGCTCGGTGGCTTAGCTGCTGTTTCGATCGTTATATCTCTATGCTCAAACGGCTTCGATCTGTTAACGGCAAGCTGGTCGCAGGAAAACAGGGACATTGTAACCACGCTGATAATTTTAGGAGTAGACGTGATCCTTGCAATGCTCAATTTCGCAGTCTTCTTTTCCGCGCGTGACAAGTTGAAGTATAATTTCAACTTGACTTAAGGAGGTGCGCTATGAAAAGGATATTTAATACTAAAGCAATAAAGGCCGTTTTGCTGGCTGTGCTTCTTCTATCCCTTATTTCTCTCGTTGCTTGCACGGAGAAAAACGCGCCGTATGAATGGGCATGGGGTGGAGATGGCGATATAATTTGGAATGAAGATAGGACGTATTACCGTTACGAGCTTCCGCTTGGATACAAGCTCCGCTTTACGACTAAGTACCAATTTGATGAATACGTATATTACGACGATGGATACTACGATTATGAGCGACTTTATTCATATGCACGTGACGGCGAGATCCTTACCACCAGCGACGATGATGAGTATTTCTGCTACGTAACCGACAAGGGTAGGCAGATTATAAATGAGCTGATCTGCGGCAATCAAGCGCGTATGACGGTGTTTAAGGACAATAAAGAGAGTGAGCTTCATCCGTTGATCCTCCCACAGCTTGATTCGCTCGATATGGGCAGGGAATTTGAAGTCAATGATATCAAGACTGCACAAAGGTACGACATAAGAAAATACGACGCAACAGGGTCTGTATACCACGTGTGCGGTGCTATTTACAGGATCGATGGCGGTATGTGGTATGTAAACTATGATAGGCTTTCAAACGACCGCTTTGATGCCGACGGTGACTTCTCATACCGTAGCGGTACCGTAACTATGTATTCCGTCGAGCAGAACTCTTCGCTGAAGGTGCATTTTGGTGGCATAGATGAAATGCTTGAACGCATAGTATACAAGACGGTCTACGAGGACGAGGACATCAATCCAAAGCCCGAGCGCAAGAAGATGGACCCCGAGGTTCGCGCAAAGGTGACGTTTTGGATAACCTATTCTCTTCTTGCATTCGCGCTTCCGGCGTGGCCGCTTGTAATAGGATTGAAAAATACCCGCTCGCGCAAGCACGGATACGGTAGGCACTGGTTCGTACTGTCTATTGGCGCAGGTGTGTGGGTAGCGATCGGAGCATTGATCGCGAGCCTCTTTCTTTGATAAAATAAACGGGAATTTGCCGAATGGCAAATTCCCGTTTCGTTATTCGATCGATTTAACGGTTTTTCTGAACGTGAAATAGAAAAGTATAACGGTGAAGATAACCGAGATCACGTCCGAGGCCACCTCTGCTGTGAAAACGCCGAGCGTCTTGCTCTCGAATAGCAGGGGCATAATGTAAATAAGGGGCAGAAGAAGAATGAATTTTCGCATAATTGCCACCACCATTGACGATAGCGCCTTGCCAAGCGAAACAAAGGTCATCTGGCAGGCTATCTG
>JAZNCB010000132.1:0-3538 GCA_046156285.1 Eubacteriales bacterium
GCCTGCAATATTATAGACAAGCGGCTTGTTTATGTTAGCAAGCTCCTCCCCTGCCGAGCTGTCGCCCTCTCTGTATCTCCGTATCAATTCCGGGTTTTTATCGTAAAGACTCTGCTCTTTTGACTTCATACTTTCCTACCAGCGTTACGGGGTTAGTTTTTTCCTCATAAGCACGGTTGTTCCGCGACCAAGCTTGCTTTTTACGGATAAGGTATCCGTGAAGCTCTGCATTACGAGAAAGCCCATTCCGCACCGCTCGCCCCCTCCCGTCGTGTAGGCGGGGGTCATAGCAAGTGAAACGTCCTCTATTCCGCAGCCGTTGTCGGAAATTTCGACGCTTACCTCCCTTGCTTCATAGAGGCGAACCGATATGTAAACGTAGCAGCGTTCAAGGTCACACCGCCCCTTGTAACCGTGAACTATTGCGTTGGTCACCGCCTCGCTCACGGCACACCTGAGGTCGCCAAGCTCCTCTACGGTAGGATTAAGCTCTGCAACGAAAGCCGATACTATGGCTCGGGAAACACTTTCGTTTATGCTTTTTGCTGGCAGTCTTACTTTCATTTCGTTTAAGATTTTCTTCATTTCCTTTTTCTCCTGCTTTTTATTCTATCGTCAGGTTTTTGATTTTTCCTATACCGGAAAGTCTGACAAGCTTTTTGTCTATATCGGATAAGCCGACAAGCTTCACCGATGCTCCGATTCCTGCGGCAACCTCAGCTCGCCCTATTATCAAACCTATTCCCGACGAGTCCATAAATTTCACCTTGGAAAAATCAAGTATAAGTTTCTCCGGTCTTTTTGAAAACAGCATTTCATCTATTTTCTCGCGCTCACTTTTTGCTGTGTGGTGGTCTATTTCACCGAAAAGCCCTGCGCAAAGCTCCCGCTCCTTTTCAATAAAAGTTACTCCGTTATCCATTTTTACCTCCCGCATTTTTAACTCTTTTAGCACAAGTATACCACGGCGTATGATAAAATAATGTCGCTCTATGTCCTATGAAAAAAATTTAATCCCGCAGGTGCAATTTTTTTGCGATATTATTTTTTATAAGTCTCTTAAAGTTTTTATAGCTGACCTCGCTAACGCAGGTAATTTCACTCTTTGCATATCCCGTGCGATTTCCTATTTCCTTTATGTATTCGTCGGCAAAGCGCTCTCCGACGATTTCCGCCGCCGCGTCAAAAATCTTGAAATTGTAATATCTGAATTCGGTATCGGTCCGCTTGCTTACACTCCGCAAAATAATTGCCTCCTCCCTTCTCGAATAGTCGAGGCAGAGCGCGATAACAAGCGTATCGAGCGTGCTTTCTACATTCCGAGAAGCCATTTTACCTCCGAGAGCTCCTCTTCGAGCTCGGTCAGCTCTTCTTCGAGCGCGGAAAGCTCGTCCATTGCTCCTTTTGCAGATGAAAGCGCCTCCTCGAGCTCGTCTACAAGGTTTTCGGGAGTATTTTCTTCGTCTTTTATAATAATGTCAAGCAGCATGTCGCGAATGTTGAGCATTGAATTGATTTCTTTTATCTTTAAGCTTATATCACAAATGTCATGTTTGATTTCTTTCGGATTCCGGTATATTCTTGCCGGTATACCGTTCAGCACGTCCGCTCTTTTATACATCTTTTCTCCTCTTTCTTATTATGTATTTACAGGTGACTTGGGTGGAAAAGTAACCCGTTGCGTGACTATTGTAACACATGTTTTGTCACTTGTCAAGTGATTTTTGTAATTTTTTCAAAAAACTATTGCATATCAGGTGACTTTATGCTAAAATAAGCTTATACAACAAATTTCGACAAAGAAGGATAAAAATTATGATTGCTAACAGACTTAAAGAGCTCCGTCAGGCAAAAAGGCTGACACTTGAAGAGGTTGCGGCTTGTATCGGAACAAGCAAGCAGACCATTCACAGATATGAAAACGGTGTAATTTCAAACATTCCCCACGATAAGATAGAAAAGCTTGCTTCGGTTCTTGACACTACGCCGTCGGACCTTATGGGCTGGGGTGACGCATACTCATACGACAATATTATCCCTATAAAGAAAAAAAGGCTTCCCCTTATCGGCACGATTTCCTGCGGTGAGCCGATATATGCAGAGGAAGAATACGGAAATTTCATTACTATAAATTCGGACATTGATGCAAGCTTTTGCCTGAGAGCAAAGGGCGATTCTATGATAGGCGCGAGAATATTCGACGGCGACCTCGTGTTTATTCGTGAGCAGGATTCGGTTGATAACGGTGAGATTGCGGCTGTTATAATCGGCGAGGAGGCAACCCTCAAAAGAGTTTATTATTATCCTGACGAGTCAAAGCTGATTTTGTCTCCCGAAAATCCGAAGTATCCCCCTCTCGTATATATTAAGGAAGAGCTTAACACAATAAAAATCATCGGAAAAGCCGTAGCTTTTCAGAGTGTGATAGTATAAAGGAGCAAAAAATGGAAAAAACACTCGTCGGTAAAACCGTAGCCATCAGCGGAGCAACGGGCGGTATCGGGCGCGAGCTGTGCCGCAGACTTTCAAAAGACGGCGCGTCGCTTTTACTCCTTGACAGAAATCCAAAAAAATCCGAGCAGCTTGCGAGCGAGCTTAAAGCCGAATTTGAAAACCTTTCCGTCGAAAGAATTACAGTTGATTTAGAGGATATGGAAGCCGTTAAGTCTGCCGCAGAAAAGCTTGCCTCGCTTCCAATTGATGCACTTATACTTAACGCAGGCGCATATAAAATTCCAAGACACAAATGCAAAACGGGCTACGACAACGTATTCCAGATTAACTTTGCCTCTCCCTATTATCTTGCAAGGACACTTGCGCCGCACATAAAGGCGCGAGGCGGACGTGTGGTTGCAGTTGGCAGTATTGCTCACAACTACTCGCATATTGACGAGAAAGATATAGATTTTTCTACGAGAAAAAAGCACAGCAAGGTCTACGGAAATGCAAAGCGATACCTTATGTTTTCGCTCTACGGACTTTTCGGTGACGAGGGCGGCCTTTCGGTAACACACCCGGGAATAACCCTTACTAATATAACCTCACACTATCCGAAGCTTCTTTATTTCTTTATGAAGCCGGTGATGAGGGTTATATTTATGAAGCCCAAGAGCGCGTGTCTTTCTATTTACAGAGGACTTTTTGAGGACACAAAGAAAAACGAGTGGATAGGTCCGCGCATATTCAACGTGTGGGGCAAACCGAAAAAGCAGGTCCTTACGACCTGCTCTGCCGACGAGGCCATGAAAATTTGCGAGATAGCCGACGAGGTTTACGAAAAAATCACCAAATCATAAATAATAAAAAGGCAGGAACAGAGGTAATGTGCCCCCTGTCAAGTAGACAGACTAAAAAAAAAAAAGAATTTGTTAATTAAATAAGTTTCTTTCATCTCCCCGTGCTGCGCAGCAGGGGGAGATTTTCGTCACGCGGCGGTGGCGAAATAATACTCGCAAGGCGTCATACAATTCAGACGCTTCTGGTAACGGCGAGTATTGTAAAAGTGTATGTAATTTTCAATAGCGGAAACGAGTTCTTC
>JAZNCB010000133.1:0-8974 GCA_046156285.1 Eubacteriales bacterium
AATCTCGAACAGCTTGTAATTTCAATCCGGTACTGTATTTCTTGTTCTTTCGTGATCTTCTTGGCATAAAAATAACCCCCTTAAAGTAGTCTTGAAAACTTTTTGTTTTTTCAAGTGTCTACTCTAAGGGGATTATATCACTGAAATCTCAACCTTTTCGTTTTTACAAAAGCTCCGCCAAATCGTATATGAGCCTTTCGGTCTTTTCCCAACCGAGACAAGGGTCGGTAATCGACTTTCCGTAAACGTCAAGCTCGGAAATAGCCTGACAGCCGTCCTCGATATAGCTCTCTATCATAAGTCCCTTGACGATACTGCCAACCTTGCTTGAGGAGTGCATGCTTTGAACGACTTCCTTTGCTATTCTTATCTGTTCAAGGTATTTCTTGCCTGAGTTTGAGTGGTTTGTGTCAATGATGACGGCAGGGTTTTTTAGACCGCTTGCCATATAGGTCTCGTAAAGAGCATAAATGTCATCGTAGTGATAGTTCGGGTGCGTTGTTCCGTGCTTATCCACGTATCCGCGCAAAATTGCGTGAGCCAGCTCGTTTCCGTAGGATTCAACCTCCCAGCCTCTGTAACAGAATACGTTAGGAGACTGCGCCGCCTTGATAGAGTTCATCATAACGGTAATGTCACCGCTTGTCGGGTTTTTCATACCTACGGGGATAGAAAGACCGCTTGCGGTCATTCTGTGCTGCTGGTCCTCAACCGAGCGAGCGCCTACTGCAACGTAGGTGAGAAGGTCGGAAAGGTATCTGTGGTTTTCGGGGTATAGCATCTCGTCTGCGCAACCGAAGCCGGTCTCCGAAATCGCTCTCATATGCATTTTTCTTATCGAAATAATGCCTTTTAAGAGGTCGGGCGACTCGTTTGGATTGGGCTGGTGGAGCATACCCTTGTAGCCCTCGCCCGTAGTCCTCGGCTTGTTCGTATATATACGGGGAACTATCATAATTTTCTCGCGAACCTTTTCCTGCACACCGCGAAGTCTGTATATATAGTCGAGAACTGCGTCCTCTCTGTCGGCAGAGCAAGGACCTATAACGAGAAGAAATCTTTTGCTCTTTCCCGTGAAAATATCGGAAAGCTCGGAAAGTCTTTCCTCTCTTGTTTTTATTATTTCTTCTGTCGCAGGGAATTCCTCTTTAATACTTAACGGAATAGGAAGCTTGCGATGGAATACCATATTATTCATATTTTATCTCCCTTAGGCTTATCAAAATTACATCTCTTTTTTGTTGAAAGCCTCATTTTTTCTCTCATACCCTCCGTGTCGCCATTTTTAAGCATATCACGGAACGTCTCGAATTCTTCTATAAAAGTGTCCATCTCAGAAAGCAAAAAGTCGCGGTTCATGAGGAAAAGCTCCGACCACATTGCATCGTTGATTTTCGCAATACGTGTAAGGTCACGGAAGGAGTCACCCGTGTACTTTTCAAGATTTGGGGTGTTGTTTGCTGTCATAAGACAAACGGCAATACAGTGCGTGAGCTGTGAAAGGAAAGCAATCATTTTGTCGTGCTCCTCGCAGGAAAGCTCGGAAATTCTTGCAAATCCGAGAATTTCGCCAATCTTTTTGCAGACCTCGATCGCCTCCTTCGTATTCTTTTCGGTAGGTGTTATTATATAGTTAGCGCCGATAAAAACATTCGGGTCGCTGAACTCAACACCGCTCTGCTCTCTACCTGCCATAGGGTGCGCTGAGATAAACTCAACGTCAGGGCGGAGCATAGCCTGAACTCTGCTGACAACACTCGTCTTAACACCCGAAACGTCGGTGATAAGTGCACCGCTTTTGAATAAATGCTGATGCTTTTCTACCCAATCTATAAAAACGGTAGGGTAAAGTGCGAAGATAATAAGCTCTGCATTGCCGATAAGCTTTTCGTCAATTTCGGTTGTTCCGTAGCTTATCATTCCGTGCTCGTTTGCGTAGCGGACGGTTCCCTCGTCCTTTGTAATAGCCGAAACCTTGTAGCCGGCATTGGTAAGAGCCGCGGCATAGCCGCCGCCGATAACACCGAGACCTATAATAAGAATATTAGTGTTTTTATCAAGCCTCATATTCGTGCACTCCTATTCCGAGAGCTTTTAAGGAGTCGAAGAATTCGGGATAGCTCTTTGAGACGGCAGAAGCACCGTCGATTTCACCGCCAACAAGGGTGAGCAAAATAGCAAGTGACATAACTATTCTGTGGTCGCCGTGTCCTGAAAGCACACCGCTCGGTGCGTGAAAATCCGCAGGATATATAACCACCGAGTCGTCGTAAACGCTCACAGATGTTCCGAATTTTTTAAGCTCCTCCGCCATAGCTGCGGCACGGTCGCTTTCCTTTATTTTGAGCCTTTTTGTTCCGCTGAATGCGCCGCCGAATTTAGCAGCGGCAACCGCGAAAAGAATAGGTCCAAGGTCGGGGCAGTCGCCGATGTGTATCGTCGGCACGCCCGAATTTAACATTTTGAAATATTTTTTGTAGGAGCTATCACCCTGCAAGGTGTCGGGATTAAGACCGAGCACGTCAACCTTACCGCCGAAAAGATTTAAGGCATCGGGGAATGCCGCGCCTGAATAATCACCCTCGACCGTGATTTCTCTTGCGTGATAAACCTGATTTCCTTTGATTTTCAATGTGTGCTCATCTGCCCAAACGACAGAAACACCAAATTCTTTCAGTGCGTTTATCGTAAGGTTAATATACGAGCGGCTCTCAATAGGAGGGATAATTTTTATAGTGCTGTCGCCGTCCGTCAGGGGAAGCGCAAAAATAAGTCCGCTTATAAACTGACTGCTTATGTTTCCAACGACAGTATATTCGCCGCTTGTAATAGGACCTTTAACTACGATACTCTCACCGTCGGAAATATAGGTGAGACCCTTTTCGGAAAAGAGCTTTTCGTAAACACCCATAGGGCGAGCCATAAGTCCCTTTTCGCCGTAGAAAACCGCCGTTTGACCCGATAGCATAGCGATAGGTATCATAAAACGGAGTGTGCTTCCGCTCTCTCTGCATTTCAAGGGTGCTGTCGGTCTTACGTGTCTGAAATTCTCACCGTAAACTATAACGTCGTCGCCAACTCTCTCGGTTTTTACACCGAGAGCCGAGAGGCAGTCGAGAGTTGCCGCAACGTCAGCGCAGCTTGAAATTCCGTGAATTATACTTTTTCCGTCGCTCATAGCGGCAGAAATTAAAAGCCTGTGCGCCATACTTTTTGACGGCGGGGCAAAGACCGAGCCCTTGCCCGTGCTTTTATCGATTTTTACTCTCATTTTGCTAAAACCTCATCAAGCAAAAAGTCAATAGCCTCGGTGTAACCGAGAAGCCCGTGACCTGTAATAGTTTTCTTTGCAGCCGCTCTTATGAAGCTTATCTGTCTGAAATCCTCTCTGCTCGAAACGTCGGAAATATGCACCTCAACGGTAGGAATGGAGACCGCCTTAACCACATCGAGAAGAGCTATGCTCGTGTGAGTGTAAGCGCCGGGATTTATAACAATTCCGTCAACTCCATTAAAGTAAGCCTCTTGAATTTTATCAACGAGCTCACCCTCATGGTTTGACTGAAAGCAAACAAGCTCATAGCCTCTTTTATCTGCGTGCTCTTCGAGCCTTTTTATAAGCTGTGCGTAGCTTTCGTTGCCGTATTTGTCGGGCTCGCGGATACCGAGCATATTAAGATTTGGTCCGTTTAATACGAAAATTTTTCTCATTTGTTAAAATCCTCAATTATATTTTCAGCGACAGCCTCCGCATCGCCCAAAACGTCGATTTTTACGTCGCAAGAGGCTTTGTAAATCGGGTATCTTTTCTCGTAAAGCTCGGCATTCTTTTCGGGAGTGGAGGAAAGAGGTCTATCCTCGGTGATATCGAGCTTTTCAAGAGGTCTGTCAATGAAATAGATTTTTCCGTTTCCTTTGAGTGCGTAAACGTTTTCGGGTTTAAGAACAGCGCCGCCACCGGTTGCGATTACGAGTGAGCTCTCCTTAGCAACCTCATTGATAACCTCGGCTTCAAGCTCTCTGAATTTTTCTTCTCCGAGGGAGTTGAATATCTCTGTGATGGGCATGCCTGTCTTTTCTACTATAAGAGCATCGATGTCAACGAATTTGCGGTTAAGCTTTTCTGCAATAAGCTTGCCGACCGTGCTCTTGCCCGATGCGGGCATACCGATAAGAACGATATTTTCCTTTGCGTTTACGATTTTTCTGTAAACCTCGTCGCAGGTATTAAAGGTGTATGCGTGGTTTATAAAAATCTCAGAGGCTCTGACCGCCTGAGCAACGAGCATAAAAAGTCCGCCCTCAGCCGCAATGCCTTTTTCCATTGCATCAAGAATAAGAGGAGTGCGCAGGGGGTTATATATAACGTCAATAACACCTGAGAGACTGTCGAATTTTCCAAGGTCGATAACCCTCTTATAATTGCTTGGATACATACCGACGGGAGTTGTATTTATGATTACGTCGGCATCCGTGTGAGCTAAATAGAGCTCCTCGTAGGTTATAGCACCCTCCTTTTTCTCTCTTGAAACGAGGATAACCTCCTTTGCGGATAGGGATTTCATAACGTACGCCGCCGTCATAGCAGTGCCGCCCGTGCCGAGAATTACAACCTTTTTGTCTTTTATTTCGATATTTGCATGAATGATGAGTCGCTCGATGCCGTATATGTCGGTGTTATAGCCGTTATGCTTTCCTGTTAAGCAGTCCATTATTACAGTGTTAACAGAGCCGATTTCGAGGGCTCTCTCGTCAAAACGGTAAATGTAATCCATAACAGTTTTCTTGTAGGGAATAGTTACGTTAACCGCCTTGAAATCATTGTCCTTGAAGAAGTGTTCAAGCTCCTCGGGCTTAAGCTCGCAAAGCTCGTACTCGTAGTCGCCGAGCATATTGTGTATTTCCTTTGAATAGCTGTGTTTGAGTGGATTTCCAATGCAACCGAATTTCATACTGTTACCTCTTTTCATTTTTGTTTTCTTAAATAGTCCGTGCCAAATCTTACCGTCAGCATATCCGCAACGGCAATTGCAAGTACACTGTCAACAACCGAGCGCACTCTGTGAATTATCGCAGGGTCGTGTCTGCCCTCAATTTTTATATCCGTATTCTCCATTTTCGAGAGATTTACGGTCTTCTGGCTTTTGTATATCGACGGAGTTGGCTTTACCGCCGAGCGAATAATTATCGGCATACCGTTAGTAATTCCGCCAACGATACCGCCGTTGTTGTTTGAAGTAGTGTAAACTGTCTTTCCGTCGGTTCTCATACCGTCGTTTGCTTCGCTTCCGAAGAGCTTGGCAATATCGAATCCGCGTCCGAATTCGACACCCTTTATACCGCCGACCGAGAAAAGAATATGAGAAATAACACTCTCAGCACTGTCAAACCAGACCTCACCGACGCCTGCCGGCACACCGACAATAGCGCTTTCAAGCACACCGCCGACACTGTCTCCCATCTTTCGAGCATTCTCGATTTCCTCTTTCATCTTCTCCTCGGCATCAGCCGAGAGGGCAGGGAACTCGCGCTCCGCAAGAAGTCTTATATCCTCGCCGATATTTTCAAACTCTCTGTCTTTAACCTTATGAAGTGATGAAATGTGTGTTCCGATTTCAATACCCTTATCTTTAAGAGCCGAGAGAAGTATCGCACCTACGGCAACGAGAGGAGCGGTAATGCGCCCTGAAAAATGACCTCCTCCGCGCGCATCCTGAAAGCCGTGATACTTGCACTCCGCTGAAAAATCTGCGTGAGAGGGACGGGGTGTGTCCTTTAATTTGTCATAATCCGCGGATTTTGTGTTTTCATTCCTTATAAGTATAGTAAGAGGAGCGCCGGTCGTATATCCGTTGTAAACTCCGCTTATTATTCTGAAGCTGTCGGGCTCGCGTCTTGCCGTTGAAAGATTATCCTTCGGGCGACGCTCGCTGAGCTTCTTTTCAATAAATGCGTAATCTATTTTTATTCCCGGTGCAATTCCGTCAAGCGTTGCGCCGATTTCCTCTCCGTGACTTTCACCGAAAAGGGTTACGAAGATAGAAGAGCCAAAGGTGTTTTTCATAATGAGTTAACCCTCGCTTTTATCATATATTCAAAATCGGCAAGCGTCATTTTCTCTATTTTGCACTCGCCTATTTTGTTTACGAATACCGCCTCAATATATCCTCCGCGGCATTTTTTGTCGTTTGCAACAAATGAAAGCGCGCGGTCTATATCGTATTTAAGCTCGGTATTCAAATTAAGCTTTTTGAGAACGGGAATAAGTCTTTCTCTGACCTGTTCGTTACACATAGGGAGCATACCGAGAGCTATACATTCACCGTGGTAAAGACCGTGAAGATTTGCCCCCGCTTCAATTCCGTGACCGAGAGTGTGCCCGAAGTTGAGGATTTTTCTCTCACCGCTCTCGCGCTCGTCGCTCTCAACGACGGACTTTTTTATTTCTATTGAGCGAGTGATGATTTTTTCGATGTTTTCAAGAGATATCTCTTCGTTTTCAAATATAGAGAAAAGCTTTTCGTCAAGAGTAAGAGCCATCTTTACCGATTCGGCAAGACCTGCCGAAATCCGCCTTGCATCAAGAGTTTTCAGCGTGTCAATATCCGCTATAACCGCCCTCGGCTGATAAAAAGCACCGATAACGTTTTTAACTCCCGCAAGGTTAATTGCAGATTTGCCTCCTACCGATGAGTCTACCTGCGCGAGTGTTGTTGTCGGAATGTTGTAAAAATCAATTCCTCGCATATAAGCAGCCGCCGCAAATCCGCCAAGGTCACCGATAACTCCGCCGCCAACCGCAACGAGCGCATCAGAGCGCGTCATACCAAAGTCGAGCATAGCGGTGTGTACCTCTTCGAGCGTCTTATAGCTCTTTGAGCTCTCGCCCTCGGCTACCGTGACGATTTTTGCCGACTTTGCCTGTGCCGCTATTTTTTGTGCATATTCCGACGGAACACCGGTGTCTGTGAGCACGAGCACCTTTCTTTTAAGGTCGATAAGCTCGCCTGCGGAAGAAATTAAATTTCTGCCTACGTATATTCCGTAGCTTCTTTTTCCAAAATTAAGAGTGATTTCTGTCATTTTTCAACCCTCTTTAATATAAGTTCCAACAATTTTCAACTTGTCGCAGTAGTATTGAAGCTCGCTCATCATACGAGCGCCCTCGTCCGTATAGGCATTTCCCTCAGCCTCAACGTAGAAGTAGTATTGCCAAAGCAGGTCTTTCATAGGACGGCTGCGAAGAGCAAGCATATTGAAGCCGTGACGTCCGATAACGTCAATAGCCTTTGCGAGAGCGCCTGCCTCGTTGCGAACCGTGAACATAAGTATCGTGTGAACACCGCGTACTCGCGGTCCTTGCTTGTTTACCGCTCTTGAAAAAACAGCAAACCTCGTCGTGTTGTTTCTTGATGAATTGATATTGCGTTCAAGAACGTCAAGCCCGAAGATTTCAGCCGCCTCCGCACTTGCAATAGCGGCAACAGATTTGTCGCCGCGCTCACTGACGTACCTTGCCGCAAGAGCGGTGTTCGTGTACTCGTGGCTTAAAAATCCGTGTTCCTTAATGTATTCCTCGCATTGACCGAGCGCCTGCGGGTGACTGATAACCTCTTTAATATCCGAAATTTTGCTTCCCTTAACACCGAGAAGGTCCTGAGTTATTGCAAGCTCGGTTACCGAATTTATATAAAGCGAGCCCGAGAACATAAGGTCGGAGGCCTGAGTGACCTCACCGTTCGAGCTGTTCTCAATGGGAATAACCGCAGCATCGCACTCTCCCGCAGTTACGGCATTGTAAGCTGAGGCAAAATCCTTGTATGCAACCTTGGTTGCACTTGGGAAAATCTTGCAGGTTGCAATATGAGCAAAAGCGCCCTCAGTGCCCGAAAAGGCAACCTTTATACCCGACATAAGCCTTGACTGATAGTCGCGCGATACCGCCATATTGTTTTTAAGGAAGCTTACGTAATACTCACGCAGAGTTGTATCCTCTATTAGCTCGGAGTTCTTCTTTATAACCTCCGCCTCTCTTTTTTCGTCAAGGATTTGAAGACCGTGCTCCTTTTTGTATTCAAATACCATCTCCGCCGCTCTCATACGCTCGCAGAAGAGCTCTGCCATTTTTTTGTCGACCGAGTTGATGATTTCTCTTGCCATTTCAAGCTTGTTCATAGTCCACCTCGCAGTATGTTAACAGCGTTAACTAAAATCTATAAACCTATTATATAACTTATATAAGCATTTGTCAATAGTTTCTGACTAATTTATGTAAAATATTAGTGTTTTAACGTTTTTTTCGCACAATTTTCAAAAAAATCATAATATCTATTGCAATTTTTCGAAATGTATGGTACAATGTTAACACTATTAACTTTCGGGAGAGAATATGGAAGACGCATTTATTGAGAACAGTGTGAGAACGAGGCTTATAGTAGCGGGAATAACCGAAATTGAGGAGCGTGGAATAAAGGATTTTTCTCTGCGAAGAGCGGCGCTTGCCGCCGAGGTTTCCTGCGCCGCGCCATACCGACATTTTCGCGATAAGGAGCATTTTATATCTGAAATTATAAATTACGTCGGTTCGAGGTGGGAGCTTCTTTGCCGTGAAATCAAGGGAGTTTTCAAGGAGGATAAGCGTAGGCTTGTAATCGAGCTTGCGGTTTCCAATTTGCGCTTCTGGGTTGCAAACCCAAATTACCGCTCGGTGCTTCTGACTGTATCGCAGTCGGGCGAGGAGGGACTTTCCGTCTTTGATGCGCCGCTCATTTTAGCGATAGACGAGTATGCCGAAGAAAAAAACATCGAAGCTGACAGTGTCAAGTATTTCGTGCGCGCTATGATATACGGCTCGCTTATGCTTGCCGGCAACTCCGCTGATACCGTCGGTATAGTTGCAAATCTTCGTAAGCGACTTGAAGAGGAAATCAAATAAAAGGGGCTGCTTCATTTAGGCAGAACCCAAAAAGAGCGA
>JAZNCB010000134.1:0-6581 GCA_046156285.1 Eubacteriales bacterium
ACTCCTTGGCTCACAGAACGACATGGCTACGATCCGACTTAGCTTTGCGAGGAGCTTTATTCTCACGACGAGGTCGTCTCGGCAATTGAGGAGGTTCTCGGTGAGGAGCTGACACTTGAACGATGCGCGAGGTCCGCCGCAGAAATGCACGCCGTAAGAGAAAAGATAAACCAAATGATTAAAGCAAAAACGTAATAAAAATAGTAAAAACAAGAGCGAGGAAACCGTTGCCACGGAAACCTCGCTCCTTTTTCTGCCCTGAAAACAGACAGTTTGTACTTTTATATGTTATAATGTGTTTGAAGAACCAAGAACGTTAACAATCTTGTGGCGTACCATCTTCTTAACCTCTTCACGAGCAACCTTGAGATATTCTCTCGGGTCAAATGCCTCGGGCTTTTCAGCAAAGACTCTACGAACACCCGCTGTCATAGCAAGTCTGATATCGGAGTCAATGTTTATCTTACATACAGCCATCTGAGCTGCGCGGCGAAGCTGCTCTTCGGGAATACCAACCGCATCGGGAAGCTTACCGCCAAGAGCGTTTATCTCTGCAACGCACTCGTGTGCAACGCTTGACGCACCGTGAAGAACGATGGGGAAGCCGGGAAGTCTCTTTCCAACCTCTTCAAGAATATCAAATCTAAGAGGCGGAGGAACGAGAACACCGTTTTCGTTTCTTGTGCACTGCTTGGGTGTAAACTTGTATGCGCCGTGAGACGTACCGATAGAGATAGCGAGTGAATCAACACCTGTACGGGTAACGAATTCCTCAACCTCCTCGGGCTTTGTGTAAGAGGAGTGCTCTGCAACAACGTCGTCCTCAACGCCTGCAAGAACTCCAAGCTCACCCTCAACTACAACACCGTGTGCGTGAGCATATTCAACAACACGCTTTGTGAGGGCAATGTTGTCCTCAAAGGAGTGGTGAGAGCCGTCAATCATAACAGAGGTAAAGCCGCCGTCAATGCAGGACTTACAAATATCAAAATCAGCTCCGTGGTCAAGGTGAAGAGCAAAATCTACACCGCTGTCCTCAACTGCCGCGCGAGCAAGTCCCATAAGATATGCGTGCTTTGCATATTTACGAGCGCCTGCGGAAACTTGAAGAATAACGGGTGACTTTTCCTCGGCAGCCGCCTCGGTAATAGCCTGAATAATCTCCATATTATTGATGTTGAAAGCACCCATAGCATAACCGCCAGCGTAAGCCTTCTTGAACATTTCCTTGGTAGTAACAAGTGCCATGTTGAAATCTCCTTATGTAATGTATTTATTCTACATACTATTTTACACTTTTTTTTGAGAAAAATCAAGACCAAATCGTCAAGTTTTGATAATAAAATATATATTTTTATTAGCACGGAGCAAATTCGAAAAATTTTCGTAAATAGCTTTATTGAAAAAAACTTTACTTTATTGTAAAATTATAGTATAATAAACTCAAGGAGTTAGCTTTATGGAAAAAATTAAAATCGGTTGGTCAAGCGTTGACATTACTCCAAAGGACAAAATAGGTCTTGCAGGACAGTTTTTTGAGAGAATATCCGACGAGGTTGAATCCCCCATTGCCGCAATAGCAATGGCGGTTGAATCCAATGGGGAAGCGATGATTATATGCGCCGTTGACCTTGTTTCTATTCAAAACGATTTATATTCCGACGTTAAGGAGCGCGTTGCAGCGGCTACCGGAATCTCCGGTGAAAAGGTAATATTAAGCGCAATTCATACGCATACGTCCTACGTTTATAAAAAGAGTAAAAAAACAACGGAAAAGGACGCTTCGTTTGTCGCCACAGAAAATATTCTGAACCGTTTTGTACCAAAGGAAATGCAATACACACCGCTCGTCAGTGGCGCGGAATGTATGTCGCCGGACGCGGCATATGATTTTCTTCTTGAAAAAATCAGCGAGGCTTGTATCAATGCGTGGAATAATAGAGAGTACGCATACTACAAAAATGCATTTGGAAGAGTTGCGGTCGGAATGTGCAGAAGAGTTTCTTACGATGACGGCTCTGCGAAAATGTGGGGTGACACCAACCACGCAAACTTCACCGAGCTTGAAGGCGGAAACGATTCGGGAATCGAGCTCATCTATACCTACGATAAAGACAAAAACCTTACAGGTGTAGTTGCCAATATAGCTTGTCCCGCGCAGGTTGTAGAGCACAGAAGCTTTATTTCCTCTGACTATTGGGGCAAGGTAAGAGAAAATCTTAAAAATAAGTTCGGCAGAGATATTATGGTGCTTGGTCTTTGCTCCGCAGCGGGAGACCAGTGCCCCCGAGATATGATTCGTTGGGTAAACCCCGAGACACCTATTGACGACCCTAATATCAAGCGTGAAGAATATATCGAAAGACGTGCAGACCCCTCAATGTTTGATATAAGCGGACTTAAACTTGTCGGTCGCAGAATTTCAAACGAGATTATATCGGTTTTTGAGGAGCTTGACGGAGAACTTCTTGACGAGGCAATTCTCACTCACGAAACCTTCGATATCACAATGCCGCTTCGCCGCGTAACTGTAAAGGAGTACAACGAGGCTGTTGAGAAAATCGAGAGCTACGTAGCAAAAAATGCGGGCAAGCCAATGACCTTCGAGGAAAATGCCGCGCTTCATATCTATTCGGGCACAATCGCAAGATATGAGCGTCAGAAAACCCAAAATACCTACAAGGATGAAATTCACGTAATCCGCTTTGGCGATATAGCTATCGCAACAAACCCCTACGAGCTTTTCCTTGACTACGGAAACAGAATTCGCGCAAGAAGCCTTGCAAAGCAGACCTTCCTAATTCAGCTTGCCTGCGGTTCGCGCGCTTATCTTCCTACCGAGAAGGCAGAGAGGGGAAGCCATTACAGTGCATACGTCTCCTCGGGCGAAACCGGTCACGAGGGCGGCGACATTCTCGTAAGAGAAACTCTTGAACGTATAAACAAACAATTCAGATAATATAAAGGAGCGAAATATGAAAATAGCATTCGCAGGCTTCGGTGAGGTAAATACACCGATAGACATTATAATTAACAAGTGCCGTGCCGCATGCGACAGTATTGTGGCAGAGGGCGTCGAGGTTATCCCTTGCTATCCTATTCGTGACGATTATGAGGAAAAGGACGTAAACAAGGCGCTTTCCACCTTCGCAGGAGAGGATTTTGACGCACTCGTGCTTTGCGTTGCAGGTTGGATACCCACCCACGCAGTAATCAAGGTTGCGGAGAAATACCGTCATCTTCCTATGGTGCTTTGGGGACTTTGCGGCTGGATAGAGAGCGATGGCAGACTTGTCACAACGGCAGACCAGGCAGGCACGTCAGCACTTCGCAAAACTATGTGCGACCTCGGCTATACGTTCAAATACGTATACGATATAATCGGCAAGCCCTCACGCACGTTGGACGTTATAAGCTATTGCAAGGCGGCAAGTGTTTCCCGCGATATGCACGCTGTTAAAATCGGTCAGATGGGCTTCCGTGATATGCACCTTTACGGTACAATGTTTGACGGCTGCTCACTCAAAAAGACGGTAGGTCCTGAAATTGAGTGCTTTGAGATGCTCGAAGTAGTACAAAGAGCAGAGAAGCTCGACGAAATGGCAATCGATGCTGTAATCAGCGAAACCGTAAATAAGTGGAACTTCTTAAAAGAGGCTGACATGTTGGTCGTCCGTCGCGGTGTAAGCTACTATCTTGCACTTAAAGAGATAATCGACGAGAGAAAATACTCGGCAATATCCTTAAAGGACGTAGACGGAATGAAGAAGCTTCTCGGCTTCCCGCCTGCAATGATATTTATGCTTCTCGCAGAGCGAGAGGGAATACCCACAATTCCCGAAAACGATTGCCTCGGCAACGTAACTCAGGCAATAGTAAAGGGACTTACGGGACAAATCGGCGCATACCTTGAATTCTATGAATTCTTCGAGGACGGTGTTCTCGCCGGTGTTCCCGACTACGTGCCCGCAGAAATCGTGGACGGAAAAATCACGGTTATCCCTGCCGCATTCGGTGAGCTCTCGCAGGGTATTCTCAACGTATCAAAGGTTAAAACCGGAACACTCACTATGTGTCGCTTGACCTCGGAAAACGGCAAGTATATAATGCACATGGTTGTCGGAGAGGGAACAACACCTCCGAAGTGGGAGGAAGCAGGCTGGGCACAGCCCGCACCTCAGCTCCCCGCACTCAAAGTGCTCCTTTCGGATACCGAGGATTTTACCGACAAGGTAATGGGACAGCACTATATAATTTCCTACGGTGACAACTCAAAGATTATAAAAGAGTTCTGCAAAATTACAGGAATTGAAGTTATCTGATTAAAGCGGCTGAGTCATTAAGAATTCAGATAAATCAACAGTTTTTTAGAAATTTTACGAATGAAATCTGAATTCTTAGTGCGAAGCATCTTTCGGGGCTCGCTTGATTTAGGAGAGAAATCGTCGGATGACGAGCGATAGGCGTACAAGGGTACGTCGAGCGAGGAAACGGCGATACAAAAAGAGCGAAAAAAGGAGAAATTCGAAAGAATTTCAACCTTAAAAACACAAAAGAATAAAGTTAGAGCGAAGAAACCGTATTTTCACGAAATCTTCGCTCTTTTTGGGTTCTGCCTAAATGAAGCAGCCACTTCTATTGACTTTCGTTATAAAAAGGTGTAAAATAATTGTATCACGAAAGAGAGGAGAGTATCTATGATAAAAACCGACCTTACAGTAAAAATAGGATATAATACGGAAGATATTAAGGATGCTCTTCTGTCAGCACTTCCTATTTTTCGCACCGAAATATCCGAAATCAGAATAATTAAAAGAAGCCTTAATTTAACCGATAAAAACGATATTCACTATAAAATGACGGTAGGCGTGTCACTTTCTCCTGAGAGAGAGGCGGGGCTTCTCAAAATGCGTAAGAAGGTTTTTGCCTGCGAGGACTACTCGCTTGATATACCAAAATCAACGCTGAAAGCTCGCCCTGTTGTCGTAGGCAGTGGACCGTGCGGACTTTTTGCAGCGCTCACCTTTGCCGAGGCAGGCGCAAGCCCGATTATACTTGAACGCGGACTACCGGTTGAAGAAAGAGCAAAAAAGGTTGAGCTCTTTTCTAACCTCGGAATTTTAGACCCCGAATGTAATATTCAGTTTGGCGAGGGAGGAGCAGGCACCTATTCCGACGGAAAGCTGAAATCCGGCGCATACGATAAATACAAAATGAAAATCTTGCGTGAGTTCGTGAATTCTGGCGCAGATGAGGAAATCCTCTATTCAAATACTGCTCACGTAGGCACGGATAAGCTCTCGGGTATTATAAAGAACATTCGCGAGAAAATAATAAGTCTTGGCGGCGAGTTTATCTTTTCTGCAAGGCTCGTTGATATAAAATGCAGCGACCTTTCAGTAACGTGTGCAGTATATGAAAAGGGCGGTGAGCTCTTTGAAATTCCCACCGACAGTATTATCCTCGCAACAGGACACAGCGCACGTGATACCTACGAAATGCTTTCCAAAAAGAATATTCCAATGGAGAGCCGCGGATTTGGTATCGGTCTGCGAATTGAGCACCCTCGTGAATATATAAATAAGCTCGTATACGGTGAAAATTACCCCATAGAGCTTGAAAGCGCAAGCTATCATCTCGTAACCCACCTCGATAGCGGAAGAAGCGTGTATAGCTTCTGTATGTGCCCGGGTGGAAGCGTAGTTGCCGCAACCTCAGAGACGGAAGCGGTTGTCACCAACGGAATGAGTGAGCATGCGAGAATGGGTGAAAACTCCAATGCCGCATTCTTGGTATCGGTAACGCCGAGAGATTTTGAGAGCGATAGCCCACTTGCAGGCTTCGATTTGCAAAGGAAAATAGAAAGAGCCGCATATAAGCTTACTAATTCCTACAAAGCACCTGCAACAACTATGCAGAGCTTCAAGGATAAAGCCAAGCCGACTTCGCTCGGAAACGTAGCGCCAAGCTATAAAAACGGAGTTGAGCTTTTCTCCCCCGAGGAGTATCTTCCGAGCTATATAACAAGCTCGCTCCGCGAGGCAATTTCGCACTTTGATGCGTGGATGCCCGGCTTTGATTATGCTGACGCGCTTCTCACCGGTCCCGAAACACGAAGCACCTCACCCGTGAGAATACTCCGTGACGAAAATTACGAGTGCCAAGCCTTAAAAGGTCTTTATCCCGCAGGCGAGGGCGCAGGCTACTCGGGCGGAATAATTTCATCTGCCGTCGACGGCATAAAGTGCGCCGAAGCAATATTGCAAAAGGTTAATTAAAAAACATAGCACACTACGCTTCTTAAAAGTGAAACGCAGTGTGCTTTTTCGTAGCAAAAATGCAATCTTTATTTTGGAAATTTGACTTTGTTTTTGCCTCTTTTTATTCTATTCAAAAAAATCAAGCTGACAACCAAAATAGCAGGGAAGACCGTTGCAACGAGCAAGCCTATTTTTAGATTTCCGCCCGCAAGAGAGGAAATACTGCCCACCATTGTAGGGCTTACAGTAGCTCCGAGGTCACCTGCAAGTGCCAGAAAAGCGAACATTGCCGTTCCGCCTCCGGGGCAGTTTTGCGAGGAA
>JAZNCB010000135.1:0-3448 GCA_046156285.1 Eubacteriales bacterium
AAACGAGACTATTGATATCGACAAGGACGGAAATCCGCTCACCTATCTTGACATAATAAGCATTGACGACACGACATGCGAGGATATTGAGCTCAAAATCCATATCGAAAAGCTACGAGCCCTTGTAGACGAGGTGCTCACGGAGCGGGAAAAGGAAATTATCATTCTCCGCTACGGACTTATGGGCTTTGAGCCGAAAACTCAAAGAGAGGTTGCAAAATATCTGAATATTTCGCGCTCCTACGTTTCAAGAATAGAAAAAAAGGCACTTTTAGCTTTGAAGGAGCATTTCGGCGCACAAATTCCCGATTTTAATACATAAATTTCCACAAATAATGTGAGAGCTTCGTGTAAAAATATAAACGGACAACGTCCTAATAAAAAACCGAGGTTTGAAAAATGTTAGTTGATAAAATTGCACTAATACTTGTTATCGTCGGTGCGCTTAACTGGGGCTCTATCGGTCTTTTCTCGTTCGACCTTGTTGCCTTTATAAGCGGCGGTCCTGCAACACTTCTTGCAAGAATTATTTATACAGTGGTAGCTCTTGCGGGAATCTGGTGCATTTCCCTCCTCTTCCGCACCAACGAAGAAAATGCTGTAACGAGAGCATAAAAAATCAGCGGAGCCGCCTATTGACGACTCCGCTTTTAAATTTAACTGAAATAAATCAGCGATATATTACATTGTTACGAGGAAGAAACGAAGAACGAAGAGGATAGCAACACCGGTTACTACAAGATCCTTCTTTGTAAACTTGCCCATAACGGCTGTAATGATTACGTACGAAACAGCACCCATTGCGATACCGTTAGAGATAGAGTACGTAAGGGGCATCATGATAAGAGCCATGAATGCAGGAACTGCCGATGTGATGTCACTCATATCAACCTTAGCGAAGTTCTTGAGCATAAGAACGCCAACGTAGATAAGTGCAGGAGCTGTCGCGCAAGAAGGAACGATAGCTGCTACGGGAGTGAGGAAGAGGCATACGAAGAAGCATGCTGCTGTGATAACAGAAGCAAAGCCTGTTCTACCACCTGCTGAAACGCCTGCCGCAGACTCAACGAACGTTGTACATGTGGACGTACCGAGAACCGCACCGGAAAGGGTTGCGATAGAGTCGGAAGCCATAGCCTCGTTGATGTTGATGGGGTCACCGTTCTCATCAAGCATATCAGCCTGAGAAGCTGTGCCGTAGAGTGTGCCGATTGTATCGAACATATCTACGAGAGTAAAGGTGATAACGAGGATGATTGCGTTAAGAATAGCAGCAAATCCGCCAACGAAAACAGTCTTGAAGCCCTTGAATGCACCGATAAAGCCGATCTTACCGAAATCTACGAAGGACTCACCGATCTTGCCCATATCGAACGAGGGAGCTGTCCAAGTTGTGAGGTAGTAAAGAACCGTTACACCAACGATAGTAAGGATAACAGAGCCCTTAACGTTCTTCTTCTCAAGAATTGCGATAGCAAAGAGACCGAGAAGAGCAAGAACTACACCTGCGATGGAGCGCCAAGCCTCGATAAATGACTTACCGTCAACTGCACCGTGGAAGTCGAAGAGCTGAACGAATGTGTACATATTCTCCTGGATGATACCAACGTTCTTGAAGCCTATGAAAGCAATAAAGAGACCGATACCTGCGGGTATAGCCTTTTTAAGACAATCAGGAAGAGCTGTTGCGATATACTTTCTTGCACCTGTAAGTGAAAGTACAAGGAAGATTACGCCGGAAAGAAGAATGATGGTAAGACCCTCTTGATAACCCTCAATTGCGCTCTCGCTGTTAAGAAGAGCAGGAAGAATGAAGGATACAAAGAAGAACGAGTTAAGTCCCATTCCGCAAGCCTGTGCGAAAGGAAGCTTTGCGTAGAACGCATAAAGAAGCGTACCTACGACAGCAACAAGTATAGAAGCTACGTAAACCGCATTCCAGATTCTGTCAAATTCACCGCCAAAGGTGAAACCAACAACCTGGTTGGGGTTTGTAACTACGATATACGCCATAGCGAAGAAAGTAGTCAAACCTGCGATAATCTCTGTCTTAACAGTAGATTTACGCTCGCTGATCTTGAAATACTTGTCAAGTTTTGCAAGAAAATTCTGCATTGTTTTTTCTCCTTATAAAATATTTTTGGCTTTGCAATATATTTACAAAGCCTGTTACATATTTATTTTATAACAAATTGTGAACAAAAACAATTCGCAATTGTTACAAAATTATTGACAAAATATTAGTTATTATGACATTAAATTTCCAAAAATTTGCTACGAAATGTCATTTTTCACACTAATTCATATCCTTTTAGTAGGCGGAATTTTGAAATACTAATTTTTCCCTGTTTAATTTGGGGATAAGTTTGGCAAAAATAGAAGCAGTAATAAAAGGAGAAGAAGAATTTTCTTGGAATTTGAAATGAACATAAGACGCGGTGATATATATTACGCAGACCTGAGCCCCGTTATCGGAAGCGAGCAAGGGGGCTTGCGCCCCGTGCTTATCGTGCAAAACGACGTCGGAAACAAGCATAGCCCCACCGTTATTGCGGCGGCGATAACCTCGAAAATGGGAAAGGCGAAGCTACCAACTCATATAGATATTTCCGGCATCGAGACGGGACTTGCAAAAAACAGTGTAATTTTGCTTGAACAGGTGAGAACGATAGATAAAAAAAGACTCAAAGAAAAGATGGGTCATCTTGATGATGGGACTATGGCTCACGTCAATTCCGCAATTTCGGTGAGCTTCGGTCTTTCGGAGTCGGGCGAATAATCCTATGCCCTTTTGCATATTTCGGCAGGCTTTCTCATATTGTTTCTTGTACGCAGTTGAATTTGCGTAAAAACGAGAATTTGAAAAGTGAGGAAACAGAATGAACCGTTATATGCCGGAGGGCTTTTTGATTAAAGAGCCTGAAAACCACGAGCTTACAAGAAGCCTTGCAGGACTTGAAAGGGCTCTTGAAAAGCAAATTATTTTAGAAGCTCCCGCAGTGCTCTGCGACCACAGCTTTAATCTTCACGTCTCGCTTGGAGGCGGAGTTCTCGGAATTATTCCGAGAGACGAGGTGCAGTATTCCCCCCGTGAAGAAACCAAGGATATAGCAATACTGACGAGAGTGGGAAAGCCCGTAGCATTCAAGGTTCTGGGCTTTGAATACGGCAAAGGCGGCGAGACAGTTGCGATTTTATCAAGAAAAAGCGCACAGACGGAGTGCTTGATAAACTACGTAGAAATGCTTGTGCCCGGCGATATTATAGCCACAAAAATCACTCATCTTGAAAACTTCGGCGCTTTCGTCGATATTGGCTGCGGTATAATTTCCCTGCTCTCTATCGACACGATTTCGGTGTCGAGAATTTCTCATCCGTCGGCAAGACTATCGGTCGGAGACTCGATTTTTAGCGTGGTGAAAAGCATTGACGACCATGGTAGGATATA
>JAZNCB010000136.1:0-4940 GCA_046156285.1 Eubacteriales bacterium
GTGAGGGTCCCAAGACCGTTGTTATCGACGTAGTCGGTCCCTGCAACGTCACCGCGGGTGACATCACTCCCGATGCAGAGCTTACTATCCTTAACCCCGAGCATCATATATGCACTGTAAGTGAAAATTCTCGCTTCTATATGGAGCTTACCTTTGACGAGGGCCGTGGATACGTTCCCTCCGAGGTTAACAAGCAGAACTATCTTGCAGAAGCAGGCATTAACGTAGGCGCTCCTATCGGTCTTATCTTCGTTGACTCTATTTTCACACCCGTATACAAGGTTGAATACAACGTAGAGAATACCCGTGTAGGTAATAGCATTGACTATGATAAGCTTACAATGAAGATTAAAACAAACGGCACCATATCCGCCAAGGAAGCAATCTCTCTGGCTGCCAAGGTTCTCAACGAGCACCTCAAGCTCTTTATCGATATGTCCGACGAGGCCAAGAAGGCTGAGGTCATGGTAGAAAGAGCTGAAGTTAAGAAAGAAAAAGTTCTCGAGATGACCATTGAGGAACTTGACCTGTCTGTTCGTAGCTTCAACTGCTTGAAGCGCGCAGGCATTGACACGGTTGAGGATTTGATTGACCGTACCGAAGAGGATATGATGAAGGTTCGTAACCTTGGTCGTAAGTCACTTGAAGAAGTGATTCAGAAGTTGAATTCTTTGGGCCTTGGCTTAAAGAAGGACGAAGAATAAGAATTAGGAGGAAACATACATGAGAAAGCTTGGCAGAACAACTGCACAGCGTAAGGCTATGCTCAGAGGCATGGTAACTCTTCTTCTTGAAACAGGCAAGATTGAAACAACCTATACAAGAGCACAGGAAGTTTCAGCAAAGGCTGACGAAATGATTACCCTTGGTAAAAAGGGTGACCTCGCAGCTTACAGCAAAGCACTTGCTTACATCACAAAAGAAGATGTAGCTAAAAAAGTATTCTCCGTTATCGCACCTGCTTATGCAGCTGTTAACGGCGGTTATACACAGGTATATAAGATGGGACCCCGTCGTGGCGACGGAGCTGAAACTGCAATCGTAAAGCTTGTAGCTGTTAAGGCTGCAGCTGAGGAGAACAACTAATCGGCTAACCCATAAAGAAAAAACTCAGAGTTTCGGCTCTGAGTTTTTTCTTTTTATTCCTCGTTTGTATTCTCGTGCTTTTTGCGGAGAAATTCAACGTTCCTTTCAACCTCTTTTTTGTGTAGCGGATAATAAAACCATAAAACGAGCGCTAAGGCTAAAAATCCTGCCGCAGGCACAAGGGTTGAAATGTTGTATATTCCGTCAAGCACACCCTTGTCAAAGGCGGTGTCCTTGTTGTATCCGATAAAGGTTAAAAGTCCGCCCGAAATTCCTGCCGCAAGCGCCTGACCGAGCTTTCTTGCAAAGGAGTAAAGCGCGTATATTGTTCCGTCCTCGCGCACTCCGTTTTTGATTTCCGAGTAGTCAATAACGTCGGTTATAAGCGCCCATGAAACCATAGTAAAAATACCAAGACCGAGCCAGGCAATAAGATTTATCCCGATATATACAAAAACGTTTTCAGGCCTTACAAAGAAAAGAAGAATAGAAATTCCGCCCGCCACAAGATTTGATACCGAGCTTATCTCCGCTTTTCCGAATTTTCTGGCAAGCGGCTTTGCGAATGCCGCGGCAAAAAGCATTCCTATCATCATAGCTATTGTGGAAAGCGACTGCGCCTTTGCGTTGTTGTAGTAGTTCGGAAAAACGTAGTTTGACATAGACTGTAAGGTCAGCTGTGCCGAGAGCATAAGAACAGAAGCGATAATTATCGCGATAAGCGCGCGGTTTTTGAATGCGCTTTTTATCATCTCCCGAACACCGTGCTTTTCTCTGTGGCTCATCTTCGGTGCAACTCTCTCGGTAACCAGAACGTAGCATAAAACGTATGAAATTATTGCAAGCACCGAGAAAATTCCTGCAATAACCGTAAATTTATAACCGCTCATCACGGTCTGACCGCCAACCGTCTTATAGGTGAAAAGCGGTACGCCAACACCGATTATAACACCGGCAAGCGTGCTTCCCATGCTTCGAAACGTAGATAGCGACTGTCTGTCGCCCGGCTCGCGGGAAATAGCGGATGCCATCGAACCGTAGGGAATGTTGATAGAGGTGTAAAATATTGAGCCCCAAAGAATATAGGTAAGAAAAAGCCAGAAAATCTTAAATCCCATTGAATAGTCCGCAAAGCTGCTCTGATAAATGAGAAATGAAGCAATGGCAACGGGTGCCGCCATTCGCAAAATCCAAGGCTTGAATTTTCCGTTTCTTGTAACTCTGCCCCTGTCACAAATTCTTCCCATGGCTACGTCGGTAAACGCATCAATAAAGCGCGCACTCATCATCGCAATTCCGACGATAAAGGCAGAAACACCCATAACGTCGGTGTAAAACTTCAAAAGAAAGCTTGAAGATAAAATAAAAGTGAAATCATTACCGAAATCGCCAAGCAAATATCCAAGCTTATCCTTTATTCCAAAGGGCGCTGCCGCCCTTGTTTTTTCTTTCATTATAAAACCTCGCAAAGTTATGAACTGCCTTTATTTTGCGAAGATAATAAAAAAATATTACAACTTCATATAAAAAAGAGCAAAGTCGATTTTGCACAAGTCCGTTTTTGACGGACTTGTGCATTTTGAGCTTGCTCTTAATATTTTGTTTCATTAAATCATAAGCTCGGCTACAAGCTCGGTAAGCTCTGTTGGATTTTCAACGGTAACACCGCTTGTAAGACAAGCCAAGGAGTAAAGGAGCTTTGCGTATTTCTCGACCTTTTCCTTGTCGGAATTGAAGAGAGATTTGAGCTTCTCTGCAATCGGGTGAGCCGAATTGATTTCAAGCACGACGCTTGCCTTGGGTGCGCCCTCTGCGCCGGGCATCTTGCCGAGGATTTTAGCCATCTCAACAGAAAGCTCACCCTCGCTTGAAAGACATACGGGATGCTTTTTAAGAGTGCTTGTAAATCTTACTGCCGAAACCTTTTCTATTTTCTCACACATATAGGCAAGAAGCTCCTCGCAGTCCTTGTTTTCCTTTTCGATAGCGGTTTTTTCCTCGTCACTCAAAAGGTCAAGAGCCTCCGTCGTAACGTTTTTGAATTCCTTGTCAGCATACTTACCAAGCATCTTAACGGCAAACTCGTCAACCTCGTCGGTGAGGTAGAGAACCTCGTAGCCCTTTTCGATAACCGCCTCGACCTGAGGAAGCATCTCAATTCTTTCCAAGCTCTCGCCGGGAGCGTAGTAAATAGCCTTTTGATCTTCCTTCATAGAAGAGGTGTATTCCTTCAAGGAAACGTATTTTTTATCCTTTGAGGAGCGGAAGAGAACAAGGTCTTGGAGAGTGTCCTTGTGAGCGCCAAAATCGGAATAAAGACCGAATTTGAGCTGAATTCCAAAGGCATCGAAGAATTTTTCATACTTTTCTCTGTCTGCGCTCATCATCTTTTCAAGCTCGCTCTTAATCTTCTTTTCAAGAGCCTTTGCCATAACCTTGAGCTGTCTGTCGTGTTGAAGCATTTCGCGGGAAATGTTGAGTGATAGGTCGGACGAATCAACAAGACCCTTTACAAAGCTGAAATAATCGGGCAAAAGGTCGGCGCATTTTTCCATAATCATAACGCCCGAGGAATAAAGCTCAAGTCCCTTTTCATAGTCCTTCGAGTAGTAGTTATAAGGGGCGTGAGAGGGAATAAACATAAGTGCCGTGTAGGTCGCAGTACCCTCGGATTTTTGAGTAATAACCCTTGCGGGTGCTTCGAAATCGTAGAATTTCTCGGAATAGAAGTTTTTGTACTCCTCTTCGCTCACCTCTGATTGCGCCTTTTTCCAAAGAGGAACCATACTGTTGAGAATTTCGGTTTTTGTCACGGTTTCGTATTCATTTTCCGTGCCTTCCTTTTTCTCGCTTCTCGTAATATCCATCTTTATCGGAAATCTTATATAATCGGAGTACTTCTTAACAAGAGCGCGAATTCTGTATTCTTCGAGAAATTCTGAATACTTTTCCTCTTCAGTGTCTGCTTTTACGTAGAGAGTAATTTCTGTACCGAAGCTTTCCTTATCACCGTCGTCAACAGTGTATCCGTCAGCGCCCGAGGATTCCCAGGTGCTCGACACGTCAGCGCCATACTGCTTTGTGCGTACGACAATTCTGTCCGCTACCATAAACGCAGAGTAGAAGCCAACACCAAACTGACCGATAATGTCAACGTTCTCGCCCTGATCGTTTTCACGCTTGAAGTCAAACGAGCCGCTTTTTGCAATAGTGCCAAGGTTGTTTTCAAGCTCCTCGCGCGACATGCCGCAGCCGTTGTCGGAAATTGTGATAGTCCTCTTTTCCTTGTCAAGAGAAATCCAGATCGCATAATCCTCGCGGCTGATTGAAACCGAGGTGTCGGTTAATGACCGGAAATAGAGCTTGTCAATAGCATCACTTGCGTTTGAAATAAGCTCGCGCAGAAAGATTTCTCTATGCGTATATATCGAGTTTATCATCATATCAAGAAGCTTTTTTGATTCTGTTTTGAATTGCTTTTTCTTCATTATACATATACCTCTTTCTTTTATAAGCAAAATTATCACTCGCACCCTTAGAGTGCTAAAAATATTATATCACTTAGATACCTGCTTGTCAATAGCTACTGTAAAAAGTGAGGGATTTTTAACATTTTTTTATTTGTTGAAAATGCACAAATCAAAACTCATCTATTTGTTGTTTTTGTGGCGTGTGCCTATTTTTATAAAAAAGCAAAAAAATCTCTAAAAACCCTTGACAAATCTTGATAAATGCGATATAATATACAAGCTGACCGCAATTTTTAGGGCAGCATTGGTCATTGAAAATTGAACAACAATGAATTTCTAAAACACTGAAAAGTGTGTAAGGAATCTCGTTGATACACTTTGAAA
>JAZNCB010000137.1:0-15233 GCA_046156285.1 Eubacteriales bacterium
GCTTCTGCAACACCAAACGAAATAGCAAAAACGACAAGTCCGACCGCATCGTCAAGCGCAACGACGGGGAGGAGTATGCTTGTAAGAGCACCCTTTGCTTTGTACTGGCGCACAACCATAAGCGTTGCCGCAGGTGCGGTAGCGGTTGCAATAGCGCCAAGCACGATAGCAGCGGAAAGCGAGAGCTTGTCGGGGATAGCAAAATGAAGTCCGATAAGAGCGGCGTCCACGACGATTGTTGTAATTGCCGCTTGAAGAATACCGATAACGGTTGCCTGCTTTCCTATCTCTTTAAGCTGCGAAATTCTGAATTCGTTTCCTATCGAAAAGGCGATGAAGCCGAGCGCAAGCTTCGAGAGAAGCGAGAAGGACTCAACGTTGTCAAGGCTTGAAAAGCCGAGCGACTCAATTTTGAAAAGAGGAATTCCGACAGAACCGAGCAAAAACGGTCCTATTATAATTCCTGCTACAAGATATGCCGTTACGGCAGGAAGCTGAAATCTTTTTGCAAGACGGGAAAGCATAAGTCCTGCGAAAAGAGCGATAGATAATGATAATAACTGTTGCATTTTTTACCTCGGAATATCGCAATAATTAAAGCCTCAGAAAAATTCCAAGGCTTAATGCGCGAAAATGATTATACTACTTAAATATAGTTTTGTCAATAGATTTTATGAATATATTTAATAATTTTTTGTAAGGTCGCGAATAACCTCACCGGCCATAATCAAGCCTACCGCCGAGGGAACGAAGGAAACACTCCCCGGCGCGTGTCTGCCGAAATCGGCACTTGCAACCGTGCGCCTTGGTTCTTCCTTGGAATATACGACTTTGAGCTCCTTAATACCTCTTTTTTTAAGCTCGCCTCGCATAACTCTTGCAAGAGGACAGACCGAGGTTTTGTAAATATCGGAAACGGTAAATGCCGTGGGGTCAAGCTTGTTGCCTGCTCCCATAGAAGAGATGATTTTGACACCGCACGTCTTCGCATTTTCGATAAGCAAAAGCTTCGAGGAAACCGTGTCGATAGCATCAACAATATAGTCATACGTCGAAAGGTCAAAATCTCCCTCGGTTTCCTTTGCATAGAAGACCTTGTAGGAATTGACCTCGCACTCGGGGTTTATATCGAGAATTCTTTCCCTCATAACGTCGGATTTATAGCTTCCGATAGTGCTTGTAAGTGCTACTATTTGTCTATTCAAATTTGACACGGATACCGTGTCGGCATCAATTAAGTCGATTTTTCCGACACCGCATCTCGCTATTGCCTCCGCGGCGTGTCCGCCAACACCGCCAATGCCGAATATGGCGACGCGTGCTACGGAAAGCTTCTTTACAGCGCCCTCGCCAAGCAGAAGCTCGCTTCTTGAAAATTTTTCGTCCATATAAGACCTCTGTGTAAACTATTATTTACTAAAATTCGCCTCTTGCGATAGACCTTACGAGGTTAAAGCTATCGTCTACGATGATGAAGTCGGCATCGTAGCCAACCTCGATCTTGCCCTTGTTAAGACCAAGGAGCTTTGCCGGGTTTTCACTCGCCATTCTGACCGCTGTCTGCTCGTCGACACCGAAGCCGATAATTCTTTTCACGCACTCAAAGAGTGTAACGGTTGAGCCTGCGAGGTTTCCGTCCTTTGTTCTTGCTACCGAATTTTTGACCGTCATCATCTGACCGCCAAGGTCATACTCACCGTCAGAGAGCCCTGCCGCTCTCATAGCGTCGCTTATCAGTATAATTCTCTCCGTTCCGAGAATTTTAACTAACATTCTTATAGCCGAGGGGTGAATATGTATTCCGTCCGCAATAAGCTCTGCGTATATGCTCTCATTATCCGAGCACGCGCCGATAGGACCGGGAGCTCTGTGGTGTATGCCGGGCATTACGTTGTAGGTGTGGGTAAGGCTCGTAGCACCGCTATAAAATGCCTCGCACACTGTGTCGTAATCTGCCTTGGTATGACCGATAGAGACCTGCACGGGACATTCCTTTATGAAGTCCATAGCGCCCCAGACTTCCGGCGCAAGCGTAATTCTCGCGACGTTTTTACACATATCAAAAAGCTCTCGTGACGGAGGAATTATGTATTCCTCATTCATCGCACCCTTGCACTCCTTGTTGATGAAAGGACCTTCAAGGTGAAAGCCGATAATATTAGCGCCACTTGCAAAATCTGTTTTTGCGCTTGTTGCACGGACGATATTTTCGCGGCTTTCCGACATAGTCGTCGGACACCACGAGGTCGTACCCATAGAAAGCAGCCATTCGTTCATTCTTTCAAGGTCGCCGTCCATTGTGTCCTCGCCGATACAGCCGTGAATATGTATATCGATAAGACCGGGATATATTTTATTTTCTGAAAAATCCACACCGTCGAGCTCGGTTTTTCCTATTCTCGCAATTTTTCCGTTTTCGACCGTTATGTCGGTGATTTCACCGTATAGATTAACGTTTTTTAATACCTTCATTGAAAAACTCCCAAAGCATTTCTATAATAAGTATAGCATAGCTATAACCCAATGTCAACAAAGCTATTGATTTATTCGGTTAAATATTGTATAATTTATTTAATCGACAGTTACGTACAACTTTTGCATTGATTGGAGATTTTTATGCTTTCAAGAATTTACTCCTCGGGTATCTTTGGAATAGAGGGCTTTGAGGTCGTCGTTGAGTGCAGCGCTTGGAACAGAATTCCGCGCTTTGACCTCGTCGGCTTGCCTGACGCCGCCGTCAAGGAGGCGAAAAACAGAGTGCAGTCCGCTTGCGAAAACAGCGGCTACAAATTTCCGGCACTTGATATAATGATAAATCTTGCTCCCGCAGACGTAAAGAAGGAGGGCTCGGTCTTTGACCTTGCTATCATTCTGGCGATTTTGCAAAGCGACGGAGTAATACCGCGCAATTACGATTTTTCGGATAAATGCTTCGTTGGCGAGCTTTCACTCTCGGGTGAGGTGCGTTCTGTCGGCGGTGTGCTTCCTATGACGGTTTCGGCAAGAGACTCGGGCAAAAAAGAGATTTTTGTTCCTATCCAAAACGCTGGGGAGGCGTCCGTAGTTGACGGTATTACTGTTTACGGAGTTAAAAATCTTAAAGAACTTGTAGAGTATATAAAGGGTGTTGCGAGCATAGCACCCGTGCGTTACGATAAGACCGGCTTCACAAGGGAAGAGTTTATCCCGGGGCTTGACTTCTCCGAGGTCAGAGGACAGTATAAGGCAAAAAGAGCGCTTGAAATTGCCGCGGCAGGCGGACACAACGTGCTTATGATAGGACCTCCCGGCGCAGGAAAATCAATGCTTGCAAAAAGACTTCCGTCAATACTTCCCGACATGACCTTTTCGGAGGCGGTAGAAACCACTAAGATACACTCGGTAATGGGAATTCTCAAAAGCAATCTCGTTATGGAAAGACCGTTTCGCTCGCCGCATCATACCGTGAGCAGAGTAGGAATGGTGGGCGGCGGTGCAACGCCAAGGCCCGGCGAAATTTCGATGGCTCATAACGGTGTCCTTTTCCTTGACGAGCTTCCGGAATTTCCGAAATCGGTAAGCGAGGCGCTTCGCCAACCGCTTGAAGACGGTGTCGTTTCGGTTACGAGAGCGGCAGGAACGGTCAAATACCCCGCAACGTTTATGCTCGTGTGCGCTATGAACCCCTGCAAATGCGGTTATTTTGGCGACGACACAAGACAGTGCACCTGCACACCGACCTCAATTAAGAAGTATCTTGAAAGAGTGAGCGGTCCTCTCCTTGACAGAATAGATATAGAGGTAGAGCTTCCGTCTGTTTCATACGATGAGATATCCGGCAAGGCAAAGGAGGGCGAGCGCTCCATAAACATAAGAAACCGCGTTAATCAGGCGAGAACTTTTGCGCTCGAAAGATTTAAGCGAGGCGGAGACAGAACCGACGTGCTCAATGCCAATATGCCGGTAGATATGCTTCATAAATACTGTGTTCCAAGCAAGGAGGCCTCCGAGCTTATGCGAGAGGCGTTTGAGAGCCTCGGACTTTCTGCAAGAGGACACGACAGAGTTCTCAGAGTTGCAAGGACAATAGCAGACCTTGACGGCTCCGACGAGATACTTGCCGACCACGTTTCAGAGGCAATAATGTACCGTACACTCGACAGAAAATACTGGAAAAGATAATTTTTATAAAATACACTTGACAAAAACGAATTATAGTAGTATAATCGACACATAAACCGATGAGAAAGAATAGTAGCATTGGATGACGGTCCAAAGAGAACCGCAGGTGGTGTAATTGCGGTGTCACGTTGCCTTTGTGAATGGACTTTTGAGGGCAAACCGAAGGCGATAGCTGTGTAGGATTTGACGGCCGGCAACCGTTACGTTGCACAATGTATGCAGTACATAAGGAAGCCAAAACTTCGAAATCGGGTGGCACCGCGATATGAATTTCGCCCCGAGCACAGCACCACTGTGCTCGGGATTTTTGTTACACGGGGTATGGCTTCTAAAAGGAGAAGACATGAATAAAATCAGACGATGGCAAACTTTGTAATCACAGAAAATGAAAACCAAAGTTTACAAAATATGAAAGGTTGAAACAAAATGAATAAGTATAGAGAGTTTGACAATTATCTTAAAGAATTTCCGACTAAGGACGGTTATTTCGGAGAGTTTGGAGGAGCATATCTTCCGCCCGAGCTTATCCCTGCATTTAAGGAGGCGGACGATGCTTACGAGGCTATTTGCCACTCTGCACAGTTTATAAACGAGCTTCGCAGAATAAGAAAGGAGTTTCAGGGCAGACCCACTCCCGTATACCACTGCGAGCGGCTTTCCAAGCTCTTTGGAAACTGCCAGATTTATCTCAAACGCGAGGACCTCAACCACACCGGAGCGCACAAGCTTAATCACTGCATGGGCGAGGGACTTCTCGCAAAGTACATGGGCAAAAAGAAGCTCATAGCCGAAACGGGAGCAGGTCAGCACGGTGTTGCTCTTGCGACTGCGGCGGCATATTTCGGCATGGAATGCGACATTTACATGGGCGAGGTTGACATTGAAAAGCAGCACCCCAACGTTATAAGAATGAAGATGCTCGGCGCTAACGTTATCCCCGTTACAAAGGGACTTAAAACCCTTAAAGAAGCGGTTGACGCTGCGTTTGAAGCATACCTCAATGAGTACGACAATGCAATTTATTGCATTGGCTCTGCTCTCGGCCCTCACCCGTTCCCGAAAATCGTAAGAGATTTTCAGATGGTTATCGGTCAGGAGGCGCGCGAGCAATTCCTTGATATGACCGGTATACTTCCCGATGCCGTTGCCGCGTGCGTCGGAGGCGGCTCGAACTCTATCGGTATGTTCGTTCCGTTCTTGCAGGACCCCGTTGAAATATACGGCATCGAGCCTCTTGGAAGAGGCACTGCGATAGGAGATCACGCCGCAACTATGCAGTACGGCAAGAAGGGAAGAATACATGGCTTCGACAGCTATGTACTTCAAGACGACGAGGGTGAGGCATTGCCGGTTTATTCTATCGCGAGCGGTCTTGACTATCCCGGTGTCGGTCCTGAGCATGCTTATCTTCGAGATAAAGGAAGAGTTCATTACGACGTAGTAAGCGACGAGGAAGCTATGGAGGCATTCTTCTACCTCTCTCGCTACGAGGGTATTATACCCGCTATCGAAAGCTCTCACGCAGTGGCTTTCGCAATGAGATACGCAAAGGAAAACAAGTCGGGCTCTATTCTCGTTTCTCTTTCGGGAAGAGGCGACAAGGATATCGATTACGTATATGAAAAGTACGGCTGCGGCGAGCAGTTTTTTAACAAATAATTCCAAAAAATTCATACTGTAAGTCAGATTTGAGCGGAGCTGCTGTGAAAACGGTCTCCGCTCTTCTTGTTTGTCATGCATTTTGATGAAAAAAATTTGTGAAAAACGGAGAAAAATATCGTCATTTTATATAAAGTTTTACAAAAGTATTGAAATCACATATATTTAATGATATAATAGGTGCACATAAATTTTATGAATCCAGACAAGGAGAAAAGAATGAAAAACCTAAAGAAAATTCTTATGGCACTCGTTTTGGTAGCACTGCTCGTATCCTCGGCAGTGACCGTTGCGATTGCCGAGACTTCTTACTCGGGCAGCGTTGCTGAGGCAAACTCTCTTTTGCAGGAAGCAGAAGAAGCAACCGAAGACAAAGACTATTCATTGGCCGACGTAAAAGCCGGAAAGCTTAAAACTCTTTATGAGTACTTGCTTACCGTCAACCCCGCCGACAACGGATACGCTGCACTGGTAACGAGGTACGACCAGATGACCTTGACGGTCTCGCATCTTTATTATGAGGAGGCAAAGGCCGCAGCAAGCGCTGATTACGTTGACGCAATGATTAAGCTTTGCGTTTACATGAAATCGGCTCCCGTTATCAAGGGCGATGATGCTGCAATCTATCTTGCGTATAAGTGTGAGATTTGCGGCAGCGGTGTAGATTTCAGCGACAGCGAGAAATTTGACGGAGTAAACGATGATCTCCCCTGCGTCAATGCTTGCGAGGACAAACAAATCGTTGGTGATAAGGAGCTTTCATACACCGCGTTCAAAAAGGACGTAAACGACGATACGCTTGACGTTCTCGGCGATATGATAGATGCTATCTACTCAGGCGCAGGCGCAGGCGGCAGTGTTGTTGGCTTCTATGACGTCAGCGACGCAAAGCAGGCGGTTATCGATTTCGTTGCTAACATTGACGAGATGACCTACGTTGAGGTTAGCGCAGACGTTTATACCGGTAGCATAAGCGAGCTTTCCGCAATTCTCGATGAAATTGACAAGACCGCTGAGTACGAGGAGCTCAAGGAAGCTCTCAGCGCAGCTTACATATATATGTTGGAAACACCTGTAAGCCCTCTTACAGACGAGTATGCCGGCTTCATTAAGAAATACAACGAACTTTGCGACGCGCTTGTTGCAAAGCTTGGGGAGAAAATCGATGCAACCTCTGTTGTTTCCGAGAAGGCCGCAGTTTTCAATGACTTCTATAAATTCATCGCAGGCGACGAAGAAAACCCTGCTATATATCTTTCGGAGAACGTAGTTAACGCATGCAACGACCTTCGTGCAGAATTGCTTGACTCGTTTTCAGAGGTTGATGGAAAATTTGATAATCTTCAAAAGGTTGAGTTTACCGAATCCGAGGTAGTATACAGGGACGACTTCGACAAATTCTGCGAAAAGCTTGACCAGCTTGAAGCTCTCGGTGTGGACAACGCATACGCTTCATACTTTATAAATGAGCTTTACGCTATGGCAAAGACCGGTCTTTACGATCCCGCCGCAGATCCTGAGGCTTATTCCGCAGCTGTTGCTAAGTACAGCGAGCTTTGCCGTGAATACGTAGAGTATCTCTTCGTTGACAAGGCAGATGCGCTTATACAGATTGCTGATAAGTACACTGTTCTTGTTGATTTCAGAAACTTTGTTTCGGAAATGCCCCTTTGCGAGGCTGTTATAGATTCTTATAACGAGCTTCGTCAGGCGCTTCTTGACGACTCCAAGACTCTTCTTGCTAAGATAAGCGGTGAGGTTCTTCCCGATTACGTAGCACCCGATAAGCCTACGCCTACCGCTACTTCCGGCGTTATCAATTCCTTATATTCAAATCTCCTTGATTCTTACAATAGATATCTTGCTGCTGTTGAGGATAAGGCAGCAATACTTGATGAGGTTAAGAGCTCTGCATTCGATTTGTACAGCTACATTGTTTCTTCGGTAATCGACACCGAAGCAGACTACTATGAGCAGTTTGTCGAAAATTATAGCGAGCTTAGAGAAAATGTAGCAAATGCGATCTTCGCGGTTGTTGAAGAGGCATCTGCCGAAAATAAAATAGCAGCTCTTGATGAGCTTGGTAAGTATCTCAAAACCAACCCGATAACCAAGGCTACGGTAGTGAGATATAATGCTCTCGTTGACACCCTCGTAGCCGATGCTGCCGAGGCTGCAAAGATGAAGCTTTCCAACGTATTTATCGATATTGAAAACGTTTATGCGGACATTGCAGATCCCGATGCAACTCTCGAAGAGAAGATGTCGGGTGCAGTTCGTTACGATGCATATCTTGACGTATTGCTTGACGTAACCGACCCTGCTTACGCAACCTTCCTTGAAAATTATTCTAAGATGGATAAGATAGTTGGCGATGCTATATATACCGATATCGTTGAATCCATCAAGTCGCTTGATGCCACCGCATTGAAAGCGCGTCTTACAGACTACCTTGATTTTATCAAGCAGGTTTACACTCAGAACCTCGTGCTTTCGTACAGAAAGGCCGTTAAGTCTACCTCTGATACTCTCGTGGCTATCATCGACAGAATTGAAACGAACTACGCAAACGTTGCTTACTATGAGACCGAGCAGGTTGCTATCCTCGGCTACATAGAAGAGTTCCTTCTGGCAGAAACGTTTGAAGAAAAGCGCGAGATATTCAAGGCTATTTATGCCGCTATGGGTATAGATAAACTTAATACGGTTTTCGTTTCCGGTACTTCCTATCCCACAGTCAGCGCGGCTTATGCCGAGGTGTTGGCTGAGCTTGAAGTGATGGCTCTTTCCTCTATCGATACGAGCTTGTCTCCCTTAGCTCTTTGCCAAAATCTTGAAAGCCTTTATGCATTCCTTTCTGAATGCCCCTTCTCGAAAAACGTTGTAGATACGTACAACTCCACACTTGAAGCAGTGCGTTCCGAAAGCTACTACGATGCCCTTGCTGAGAGCATTGCAGACGAGCTTGTATATGCTCCCGAATACAAAGAGGGCTGGACGGGCGACGTTTCGGCAATTGTGGAGAAGCTTGACGCTGCTCTTGCCGCAGAGACTGTTTCGGACGATTTCTACGATGCTTATGAAATCCTCGGAGGGTTTGGAGAAGCTCCCGTGCTCGTAGACTTCGCAACGGTTGATTTCGCTGAGATGCTTGCTAAGTTCAACGCAGCAAAGCTTCAGCTTGTCAACGAGAAGAAGACGATAGTTGACGACGCAAACGGCTTTACAAACAAGGTTGCCGAGCTTGAGATTTTCAGAGAGTTCGCTGAGGAATATGCTTTCTCTGCCACACTTGCAGAGTATTACAATGCTAAAATCGAGCAGCTCAAAGGCGAGTGCGACAATGCCGCAGCCGACAGCTTCGACGGATATTTGGAAACCGTTGAAAGACTTCACGAGATTGTTGACAGCTACCCCATAGATGCAACCCTTTTGGACGATACTCAGACACGCAAATACAACATTTACACCAAGCTTATCAGCATCGCTGATTTCGGTGAGATCAACGGTCGCGTTGATTCCTACTACGAGGTTGACGAGAGCGATAGCAAAGCCCTTATCGTTCAGAACAGTATAGTTGACCAGATCAACAGATACGTTAAGACTATGGGCATCAGCTCATACAACGATAATCTTCTCGTTATTACTAACGCGGAGCTTATGTTTATCAACTTCCTTGATCTCCTTGATGCAGAAACAGAGGAAGCTGACAAGGAAGCGAAGATAACCGAGCTTGGCGAGTTTATAATCGAAAACAAATATCCGCAGGCTCTCGTTGATATATACAACGCAAGATACATTGCAGACCGTGCAAATCACCTTACGGCAGCTAAGGTAAATGCAGCAAGTGAAAAGGGCAGCCTCCTGGCTTACTCCAAGCTTCTTGCAACGGTTTCTAAGGCAGATACGACAGATGATATGCTTGATGCTCTTACTGAGGCAGTAGCATATATCAATGCCCACAAGTTTGACACTACCGACCTTTCTACATCGGTTCAGGATAAGATCGCCGAGCTTAACGCGTCTATCGAGAGAAAGACCGAGGAGCAGAAGAAGGTTGCTGACAGCAATGCTGAGATTTCCGACTACGCAAAGCCTATCTACAAGACCTTTGACCACGAGGACGGTAAGCTTTATCAGTCATCGGTTTACGGTAACGAGTATAAGAATACCGCAACCATGAAAGTAGCGATAGAGGAAAACGGCAACAGATATGCTCAGATGACCTACACCTATTCCTCAGTTCCGTATACTGACTGGGGCGGTCTTACGGGCGATCAGGGATTGGTATTCGACTTTGACGTTATGTCGCATGATTCGCTCAGTTTGAGACTTAGATTTACCTCTTCCGGTATTATCTTCTTCTCGGTAGCAAACGGTCAGCTTTCATACACCATGGACGGTGCCAGCTACCCAGACGTTCAGTTCTCCGGATACAGACAGGGAATTGACGATCCTATCGTATTCACACCGGGTGAGTGGACTCACGTTACAATCATTCTTAATCCCGACTCCAACACGATGGAGATGCTTATTGACTACGTTTCAATAGGAACGAAGCCGATAATATCCACTGCGACCAGCTCAACTCCCTATTCAATCGTTCGTTTCCAGACAAACGGAGCTACTTACAATACGATTTGCTACGATAACCTTATTATCTATGCAGGTACTTCCTACCGTATTTTCGACAAGCTCGAAAAGATGAACAACGATGAGAAGTTTGCGTATTGCGTAAGTATGTTCACAAATCCTGAAATTTCCGCTACGAGCAGATACAATGCTTACGTTGAGGCAGGAAAGCTTCTCGGATACGTCACCGAGCAGAGCGCAGCAGCTAAGCTTGCATACGAGCAGTTCGATTCTTCTGAAATTAAGAGCGTCGCTCACGGTATGCATATGAAGAACCTCGAAGCACTCGTTAAGGACGTAGACGTTTCTGATATCACAACCAAGAATACATCTGAGATGGCTATCAAGGTTGCGGCAGTTTCCGATTATATCGAAAAGAATCGTCTCTACTTTGACCAGTCTGCGCCGAGATTTATCGAGATCGTAGATATCGTGCGTCAGGCAGAAGAAAGAGCAACCTGGCTTAAACAGCTTCAAGCATTCGTTGCAGCTGTTGAGAAGTTTAACAGAGCTCCCTCGCTTGCGGCGCTTGAACGTTACTATCAGCAGATAGTTGAAAATTACGTTGCGTGTGAGCTTCACAAGAGCGATAAGTACGCAGCGGCGGCAAGCGACCCGCTCGTTGTAGCCCTTGTTGAGACTATGGCGGCAGATCCGACCATTACCGCAATCATTTCCGAGGTAACGCTTGACACAATCTACTCCGAATATCTCGCAAAGAAAATGACGACACAGTCTAATCTTGAAAATTCAGGAAAGATAGTAGACGCTATTGATATTATAGGCTCGCTTGTAACCAACAGAGACGAGCTTGACGATAGCGAGTATCTTGAAGAGCTTCTCAGAGTGGCTAACGAAAACGTTGATTTCGTTGACCAGTATCTTGCAGTAATCAGAGAGATACTTAATAAGAAAGCGTACGACGAGGACGTCGAGGGCGTTGAAGAGGCTATTTTGATTTTCGAAGCGCTTGACGAAATGTTCTTTGCAAATCTTCAAGCAAAGCACTTCGGAGTAATCAGCGAGCAGCTTACAAGATATTCCGAGACGAATTCTTACATTGAAAAGGCAGGTATCTGCACGTTTGTAAGAAATTATATAAATGATAATAATGTAGATATGAGCGGTACGGACGGTGTACGTTACCTCCACACCCTTGAAACCTACGAGGCAGAGCTTGAAAATTACAAGAAGGATTACGAGGCAATTCTCGAAGCGAATACGCAGGCATTCATCGGTATTGTAAACGAGATGAGCGCAAACGTATCCTACTCAAAGCTTAAACCGCTTTACACTACGGCAATTGAAAAGTACTACTACAATATGAACTCCGATTCAGCGGAGGTTCAGGCAGCGCTCGTTGTCTTTGAGGAGCTTGAAAGCAAGATTCTTACAATGGAGGCTGACGGAGCACTCTTCGTTGGATACGCGGCAAACCTCAGATACTCCACAAGACAGGCTCAGATATATCAGGCGCTTGTAAACTGCTCGAAGTATATCGACAAGCTTGATAGCGGTGTCGCAGGTGTTCGCGATGCAATAGAGCTTTACAACGAAAAGCTTGTTGAATATACCGACAACATCAACCCGATTAACAGCGAAATTTCGTCGACGCTTGACGTTACTCTTGCATTCAGAGTAAACAGCATTTCGGAAACGGTTCTTGCTGTTATCAAAAACATATTCTATATCAATAAATAAGGGAGGAAATGAAAATGAAAAACAAGCTTAACAGAATTATATCATCAATACTTATACTTTCCTTCCTTCTTACCGCATTCTCGGTGTTCTCCTTTGCACAGGAGGACTCCGCAGACGCCGCGGATGATGAAAATCTCTCGACCGACTATCTTACACTCTTTTACAGCAGAGATTATCAAGAGGGTTGGGGAGCGAGTGAAGGCTTCAACTCGGCAGTAGTGTCGAACAACAAATTTATCGTTGACCGCGAAGTAGATATGCTCGGTATGTATAACTACTTCTTACGTTACGAGGCGGGCGGAACAAGCGCTCTCACCACACGTTTTGACTTTGGTCCTGATACGGTAACGCACGGTAACAAGGACACAAACCCTGCAACCACCATTGAATTTGCAATAAAGGCAGACGACGTTGCAACTCTTGGTAATATCATTTACGCAAAGACCGGTGTTAAGAAAACCGATATGAAAATTCTTGACATTGATGCAAACGGCGACCTTATAGCATTTAGCGGTGTAGGAAACGGTGAAAAGAACCTCGGCAAGCTTGGAAATGAGTGGATAAATATCGCATTCATATTCAACTGGCTCAACGATGAAGCTCTTGACTGTACTGTAAAAATCGGTTACGGTCTTAACAAAGGATACAGTGAAGTAATCAAACTTGACGATATGCTTTACGCCGCAGCAGGCGACGTTGGTATGTCTCAGCTCTATATTCAGATTCCCGCCGGCGGCTCTGCAAGCAGAGTAGGCATGAGCTTCTGTATCGACAATCTTAAAATATACCAGGGTGTAAAGGGTACTATCGACCTTCCCGTAGCCGAGTACGGTAACGGAACGAAGATAGACACTCACGCAAACAAGGTAGTAGATATTCAGACGTCGGTTAACGACAAGAGCAAGGCTCAGCTTCTTGAAGAGGCTCTTGCAATGAAGGTTGGCGTTGACTTTGCTCTCGTAAGAAACGTAAGATACGCGCTTACAAACAACCAGAGCAACAAGGAGTACTCGGGCAAATACGGAGCACCCGTAAAGCAGGGTGAAAACGTATTCGTTCCTCTCCAGCTTATTCTTGATTATATCGGCTTCCCGTCGTACGCGCACCCCGATAATATGTCGTTTGACATAACGACCGGTACGAGCACAACGAGTATCATTCTCGGACGTGACAGCGCAACTATCGACGGTGAAAGAGTTCTTCTTAACGCAGCTCCCGGCTACATAAAGAACAGTGCCGGCGAGGACTACCTTGCGGTAGCGGTTGAGGATATCCCGACACTCTTCCCGGGCTGGATCGCTCTCTACGACAATATGGGACTTATCATTTTGTACGAGGACGCAACACCCGACAACCTTGAAGATAACACTCCTCTCGTAACGAGAGAAGAGGACCTTCAAACTATGGTTGATATAATGAAGAAGTTTGTTTTCGATACCGTTACCGGCGAGGAGCTCGCTGACGGATATCTTGCAAACGGTGAGCTTGTATTTAACGATACAAAGGAAAATACTTCTGATTTTGCTCACCCCTACATTATCGCAGACCAAAACGTATTTGATAAGCTTAAAGCGGCTCTTAACGGAACGGATGCAAAGCTTAAAGCTTACATTCAGTCTATAATCGCAGAGGCAGATAAGTATTATCTTGAATATGCAGAGGATAACGGAGTGTCCTACGTTGGTATCAAGGCAGGAAAAGCTCCCGTAAGCCCGTATGCCGGTGACGGTTACAGCTCAAAGGGTGACGTTGACGAGCTTGTTAAGTACGCAAACGTTCTTCCTGTGCTTGCATTTGCATATCAGGTAACCGGAAATACAAATTACGCAAAGCTTGCTTACGATTATTCCGTAGTGCTTTCCGAGTGGTCACACTGGGGCCCCGGTAACTTTACACAGTGCGCAGAGGTAACGAGCGCTTACGCTATTGCGTACGACTGGCTCTACAATGCGTACAAGGCGCTTTCTCTTGACACCGACGTTCTTGCAGCTGCAATTTATAATCTCGGTGTTCACGACGGCTACGTATCGTCAAGCGGCGGTATCTGCGAGCACCCGAGAGGACTTGGTGACCTTAGCGTATATAACACGGCAACCGATAGCAGAAACGCAGTTGGTGCTTCCGGTATGATCATCGGCTCACTTGCTATTCTCGACTATATCAGCGCTGAGGGCGCACCTGAGAATGCTTATAACGAAACGATGTATCTTATAGGCAACAACATTCAGATGCTCATCAAAAACGGTCTTGACATCTATGCTCCCGACGGTTCGTACGTTGAGTCCGCAACCAAGTGGGAATACGCAACGTCAAACCTCTTCAAAATGATAATGGCTCTTGATTCTGCGGCAGGCACGGATTACGGCTTCATTAAGACCTGGGGTCTTGACAAGACCTGCTACTATGCAGTTCACATTGAGTCCTCCGACGGATTTATCTGGAACTACAACGACGGCGGTCAGGACGGTATAAAGGCATCCGGCTCTGTTGATGAGAGCGACGTTCTTTCAAGACTTAATACAGATATGTTCAACTTTGTCGGTGCAAAGCTTTCTGACCCTAAGCTCATCGCAGCAAGACAAAGCCAGATAGAGAAGGGCAAGGCTGTAACGATATACGACCTTATCTTCTATCCGTTTGACGGAATTGAAGAAGCTCCCGAAATCGAGCTTGACTACGAGATGGAGGCTCTTGACGCATACGTTATGAGATCCGACTGGGAGACCGGCGCAATTTACACCGGTATCATGGGTGGCCGTAACAATACACAGGGCGCTCACCTCGACTCAGGTAACTTCATTTATCATAACAAGGGAATTGCTTGGGTAATTGACCTTGGTACTGAAAATCCGTATGCAACCGGCTACGATGCCCTTGCAACGAGATATAAGTATTACAGAGCATCTGCTGAGGGACATAACATAGTTATCGTAACCGGCAACTCAAAGGTTGAGTACGGTCAGCTTCCCGCAGGTAACGGTGAAATAATCAAGTCTTACTCCAACGAGTACGGAGCATACTCCATTATGGAGAGCACCAATGCATATTCAGGCGTTGCTTCGCTTGCAAGACGTGGTGTA
>JAZNCB010000138.1:0-7989 GCA_046156285.1 Eubacteriales bacterium
AGCTTCAAATTGCTTGTGTCTATCTTCTCCTCGTCGGGAAGATCCTTGTTTATTTTATTTGCTATCTCAACGATTTTCTTAGCATTCTTGCCTGTATCGCGGCGAACACCGACTGCGTCGCGAATTACGACTACGAGAAAAATTCCCGCAAGACCGAAAAGATGCGTGCCAAACCCCGAAAATCCGCCTATACAACCGCAAACGGTAGCAGCTGATGCTATCGTTGCCGCGTGTGCACTCGGCATTCCTCCGTCGGCAATTGCGCGGCTGAGAAGAAAGGTTTTGTAGGTTATGAAATAAGTAACAACCTTTGCAACCTGAGATATAGCCCACGCGATAAGCGCTGCGAGAACTAAATCGTTAGTGATGATGTCGAGAAAAATTTTCAAAGTGAATACCCCCACTTAAATTGTAGTATAATATATTCTAACACTTATTTTTAAATATTTCAACAGTAAAAACAGATTTTTCTCTTATTTTTTACAAAAGTCGGGAAAAATTTATAGAAAAGGAGAAATTATGTTTGAAAAAATTCAAAAGAGAAGCTTTTCGGTAATCGGCATAGGCGAGGTTATGCTAAGACTTTCCCCTCCTCACAAGGACAGAATATCCTATTCCGAGTTTTTTGAGAAAATGGCGGGCGGCTCGGAGCTCAACGTCGTCGGTGGAATTTCAATGCTCGGACTTCGCACGGGTATTATAACGAAGCTTCCGAAAAACGAGATAGGAAAGTTTATAAAGAACAGAATTCGTTACACGGGTACGAGCGACGACTACATAATATACGACGAAACCGACAAAAAACGGCTCGGCGTTTATTATTATGAAAGCGGTGCTTACCCCCGTCTGCCGATAGCCTTATATGACAGAGCCGGCTCATCTTTTACAAGATTCAAAAAGGAAGAGGTGTCAAGTGAAGTTTACAAAAAGGCGAATATTTTCCACACGAGCGGTATTACGCTCGGCATTGACGACACTCTTGCAGGAAACGTTATCGATATGATGAGAGGCTTTCACGAGGCGGGCGCTCTCGTCTCCTTTGACGTAAACTACCGCGCATCTCTTTGGAGCGAAGATACGGCACGGAAAACGATAGAAAAAATTCTGCCGATAATTGATATACTTTTCGTCTCCGAGGAAAGCTCTCGGAGAATGTTCTCTCTTTCGGGCTCGCTCCGCGAAATCCAGATGAAATTCAAGGATAAATACGAAAATCTCTCGGTAATCGCAAGTACGAAAAGACGGGTTATATCCCCCACGCGCCACAACTTCTCTTCCCTTGTTTACGATGCAAACAAAAACCTTTTCTTCGAGGATACACCCTACAAAAATATCGACGTCGTTGACCGAATAGGCTCGGGTGACGCGTACGTTGCAGGTGCGCTTTACGGACTTTTAGCGCACAAGAGCATCGAGGCGGCGGCAAAATACGGCGATGCTATGGCAGTGCTTAAAAATACGATTTTCGGTGATATGACGGTATGCGACCTTACCGATATTGAGAGGATAATAAATTCACACGGCGAGATGGGTGAAAAGAGTGAGCTTATAAGATAAGCTCCGAAATAATTTCTTAAATATTTTTTATTATATTGACTTTGCTTTCCTTTTGTGATAGAATACCCTTACTGTTACAGATGTTCACGAAAGGAAACGAAAAATGGTGAGATTTGATAAAGGCGATCCGATACTTTCAAATATAGCCGCCATTGCCGAAAAACACGCAAGACACAGTCTTGATATTTCGATTTCGATAGACACGTCTCTCGGCGAATACACGGGAAAATACGAAAACGGAAGCATCTCGGCAGGCTCGTATTCCGAGCTTCTTAACGCTATCGGCAAATATATAAGACACCCCGATATGAAAGAGGGGACCTTTGTTTCGAAAAAAGAGCTTTGCGGCCTATATTTCCCAACACACAACGGAAACTATTACGACGCAGCGCCCCTTGAAGAAATTTACGAGGACATAGAGGACCTTGCGCTTTGGGGCGCGAACGTTATTGCGCTGTGGTTTGATATGTTCTTCTACGAGAATATCAAAGACGGCGCTGCCGCGTCAGAAAGACTTAAAAAAATACTTCTCTACGCAAAATCAATAGGACTTAAAACCAGCCTTATGATGCTCGCAAACGAGGCTTTCAAATCAAGCCCCGCAGAGCTTCGCGCAGACTGGACCGCAGGACACGACGGTTACGTAAGAAACCTCGTCGACCATTATCACGTAGAAATCTGCCCATCGCTTGATGGCGGTATTGAAAAGATACTCGAATACAGACGGGCATTTCTTGAAAATTTCCGCGAGGTTATGCCCGACTACGTCTGCATCTCTCCCTATGACGAGGGCGGATGCACCTGCACGGCGTGCGCCCCTTGGGGCGGTGCCGGCTTCGTCCGCTGTATTGAGGCGCTCACCCCCTTGATTAAGGAGTATTGGCCGAAAACCAAAATCATAATATCCACCTGGCGATTCAGCTCGTTTAGAGGCTCGGACGAGGAGTTTGTGCTTTTGAACGAGGCAATAAACAAAGGTAAAATAGATTGCGAATACATAATGTCAGAGCCCGGCGGACGCTTGCGCTACCCCTTTTTGAACAATATGCCAAGAAAGCTCGTCGGCTTCCCCGAAATCAGCATGTGCGGAATTTTCCCATGGGGAGGCTACGGCTCTAATCCTCTTCCGAAATTTTTGCAGGACTCGTGGGAGCGGTTCGGCGATAGGCTTGAGGGCGGAACACCCTATTGCGAAGGCTTCTACGAGGATATAAACAAGGTTATGATGCTTCGACTTTACCGCGATAATCAGAAAACCTTCGATACCGTCCGCGAATACCTCGCCTACGAATTTTCACTTACGGGAAATATGCTCGAGAAGGCATGTCTTGCCATATCCTATATGGAAGAAACTCTTCTCCGCGACTGGCAGCCGGGACACAGGTACGAGATTTTGCGCCCTGAGAAAATCCTTAAAATCGAAGAGCTTATCGACGAGGTAGATGCCTCGCTTGACGAAAAAACAAAAAGCTCAAAGAGGTGGAGAGCGATTTACCTCCGCGCTAAAATAGATGCAGAGCTTTGCAGAAACGATTTTGTAAGAAACGAGTCCGTGCTTTTACACTTCGAGGAAATTATAAAGCTCTACCATCTTGAAAATGCGGGATTTCACGTAAAGCCCGACGTAATAAACGACACCTCCTACGGCAGACCGCTCACAAGAAAGGAGCTTCAAATCATCGCCGCAGGCGGCAGACTTGAATAAAAAAAGGTAGTAAGCAAGAGATACATCGCATTTGACCGGTCAAATGCAAATATGGGCGAATCCCAAACCCTTATAACGACAGAAAGAGAGAACAAAGCAGTTTTTGCTGAGTTCTCTCTTTATTTCTGTTGGTGAAGTTTTTGCTACCGCAAAAGTGAAGTTGCTATGCAGTGAAGTTCGTGCTATCGCACGAGTGAAGTTAAGTTTGCCCACTTTGCCGCAGGCAAAACTTCACTATCCGTAGGATAACTTCACTTACGAAGTAAACTTCACTTGCCCGTATGGGCAAACTTAGTTATGCGTGTTCTCCATTAAGGATAACACGCATACTTTGCTGCCCTTTTATTTTCGTTTAATTAAAACGAAGTTTTGAAATCCTCTTCCCAAGGATACGTCATTCTCATAAGCTCACCGCCGCGCTTTGCAGACTCCTCGGCATAAATGCCGGGAAGTGTCATGGCAAGACCTGCGCGAAGATTGATAGGAGCTTCCTTGCCGTTTGCAATAGCATCAAAGAATACGTCGAGCATTGCAAAATCCATTCCTCCGTGACCTGCCTCCTTTGCCTTGGGGTTGTCTGCGTATGCCGTAGGCATATTCTCGCCGCTAACCTCTTTAAGACCTGTGTCAAGCTCCTTCATAGAGTTATATCTGATAACCGGGTTTTTATATCTGCTAATAAGCTCAATATAACCCTCCGTACCGAATACTCGGTAGTTGTGGTGACCTATCTCGGCGCGGCATCTGCCGTTACGCATAAGTCTTATAACAACGCCGCTCTCCGTCTTAAACTGAGCGCACATCATATCGTCCTTTTTGGAGTCGGGAGCGTGTCCGCCTGTACCGAAGCAGCTTACGTAGCGAAGCTCCTCTTCAAGAACTTTAAGAAGCGGACCGAGAGAGTGAGTGCAATAGCGAATGGGGGAAAGAAGTCTTCTCCAATCTCCGTTTTCGTTAAGGTGAACCGATTCCTCGCTCTTCGGAAGCGACCAGTGAATATACTCAGCCTCCATGCAATAAGGCTTTCCGAGAAGTCCCTTCTGCCAGAAATCATAAAGCATATAGGTGAACTTACGGTAGTTCGGGTTTGCACCGGTTGAAATTATAGCCTTTGACTTTAAGCTTGCATCCCAAAGTCTCTTTGCCTCGTCGAGATTTGCAACGTTCGGAATATCCGAGAGAACGTTGATATTCTTTTCAAGAGCCTTAATGCAGAAATCTGCGTGAATATCTGCACCTGTTTCAACGATAACTACGTCAAGACCTGCCTTGTCGAGCATTTCGTCGTAATCGAGGTAGAATTTCGCCTCGGGGAACATCTCCGAGAGAGGCGCTGCTGAAAGCCACTGCTGTTCAAACCAGTTTTTTTCGATAAGATCGCATACTGCGGTAATTTCTACGTTGTCGAAAAGAGCCGCCATCTTAACGAGCGCTCTTCCTCTGTGACCAAGACCAACTACACCAACCTTGATTTTCTTCATTTTCTTTCTCCTTATATTTCCATTTTATTTTAGCGCATTGTAAACAAGCAACAGCGAAATCGCCGCCGTGCCCACGAACAGTCCGAGGATTTGCTTTTTGGAAAAGCGCTCCTTGAAGACGATAAATCCGATAACAAATCCGATAGCAAGAGAAATACCGGTGCTAAGCGGTGCTTTTATCGTTTGCTCTATGTAACGGTTTGCTTCAAGGCTCAGAAGATTATGTAATGCGTTAAAGCCACCCGTGATAACACCGTAGGGGAAGCACTTTTTGAGAATAATTCCCGTTGCGGCAAAGTTCTTAACCAAGCTTATCGTCATAAGTGACGTAAAAGCAAAGGCATAGGATATAATCAAAAACTCGGTATTGCAGGTAGGCACCTTGCCCCCGGCTTCACTCAGCACGTAAAACCTATCCTGCTGCATAAGCGACAAAACGGCAATTCCTGCATTGCAAAGCATAAAGAGAAGTGTATAAATAAGCCAAAACCGCGAGCTTGACTTTTTATCGTTCTTTTTGTTGTCGGAATTTGTAAGGAAAATCGCTACGAAAATAAGAACGATACCCGATATAAGAATAAGGGTGATTTTTTCGTTTCTGACTATTATTCCGTAGAAAATTCCGGCAAGCATACCGAATGCACTAATGAGCTTTATAATCGTAAACGGTCCGGTCTGGAATGCCTTGAAGGCATAGTAGAAGCCGCCAAGATAGAAAACTCCGCTTATCAATCCAAAAATCCATATTTCAGGGGGGAAATTAAGCCCCTCGGTTATTCCCGTTATAAGCGCTACGCAAAAAGCGAAAAAGCAGATAATTGCGTTGTAAGCAAGACCGCCGTTTCCATGTCTTTTCGAGCAGGTTCTGGTTGAAATCGACTCAAACGAATGAACAACGTTTTGAGCCAGGACAAGTAAAACACCCATTGGTAAAATCTCCTTTGTTATTTGAGTATAGCACACACCAAAGTAAAAGTAAATGGAAAAATTCCTCTTTTTTGCGTCTATTATGTACAAAGTCTTGACTTTTTACATTTTTTCTGCTAATATAAACTCGTATAAAGACGGGAGGCTTAGACGAAATATGAAAGATATATGTAACTTCGTTGTCGGAGCGCAATCGACCGGAATTGAATATTACAATTTTGTATATGAAAGACTGCTTAAAAATCTGAGACAGCCTTTTACAAATCTGTATTACCGCGTAAATCTTGTAGTCAAGGGCAAGGGTGTTTTCAAAATGAACAATACCGAGCACCCGCTGAACGTTGGTACGCTTTTTTTCACCTTTCCCGGAATTCCCTACACGATACAAGGTGACGACACCTTTACCTTTGTATATATATCCTTTGGCGGAAACGAAGCAAAGGAGCTTTTGAGGCAGGCGCAAATCGATACTCAGAACGCAGTCTATCAAAGCTATAAGCACCTTATAAATCCCTGGATGGATGCAATTCGCCGTTTTTCTCCCGCGAACTCGAAAACCGTCACCGCAAGCGTGCTTATGCTCACCCTCTCGTATATAGACAACACCGATACTGTCAAAAAGACGGAGGGCTCAGACAAATTTTCGCAGGTCATAGAATATATTCAGAAAAATTATTTCAACACCAATATAAATATTTCTTTCCTTGCAAATATGTTTTTTTACAGCGATAAATATCTTTCCTCGCTTTTCCCAAGAAAGATAGGAATGAAATTTACCGAATACGTTAACCGTGTGAGAATAAATAACGCAATTAAGCTCATAAACGAGGGATATACGAAAATAAGCGAGCTTTCGACCCGCGCAGGCTTTTCCGACCAGTTCTATTTTTCAAAGGTATTCAAAAAGCAGACCGGCGAGTCTCCGCAAAAATACATAAAATCCAAATCAAAATCAAAATAAAAAAAGAGGGTAGTTCAAAAAACGAGCTACCCTCTTTTCGTAGAGTTATGGGGATTTGTCAGAGCTTGTAGGCTCTTTTGTTTTTCTTATATCACAGCACCCAACAGGGCACGAGCCGCACGAGCCTCCGCAGGAGCAGGAGGGCTTTCCCTGCTTTCTTTTTCTGATTTCCAAAAACAGAATAAGAATAGCAAGCGAGAAAATAATAGTTGAAATCAAAACGGTAAGAAAGATTTTCATTTAAGCTTCGCCCCCCAGGTTTCAACAGTGTTCGGAGCTTTGCGAAGTATAAGGTATATACCCGTCGCAATAACAAGAAGCGCAAGTATAAAGGTAACGGGCTCCCACCAGTGAAAAGCTCCTGCAAAAAGCGCGCCCACGTTGTAGATAGCAAAGGAAACTGCATACGCGAAAACGCACATATATCCTATCGCAAACGCGGTCCACTTTCCGCTGTTCATCTCTCTTTTGATAGCTCCCATTGCCGCAAAGCAGGGCGCACAAAGAAGATTAAACACCATAAACGAGAAAGCGGCAAGAGCACTGCCCTCGAAAACGATTTCTCTTACGTAATCATAAACGCCTATTCCGCTTCCCGAAATTGCACCGAATGCGCCTACTATCTCTTCCTTTGCCATAAGTCCGAGAATTGTGGCAACGCCCGACTGCCAATTACCAAATCCAAGCGGAATAAATATCCAGGCAACGCCGATACCGACCGCTTCAAGAATTGACATTCCTCCGCGCGCCTCCGTTATGTAATGGAAGCCGCCCTCAAAGGAAAGGCTTTTAAGTGTCCAGATTATAACGCTTGCGGCAAAAATGACAGTACCCGCTCTCTTGATAAACGACCAACCGCGCTCCCACGTAGTACGTGAAATGTTACGTACGGTTGGCATATGATAAGCAGGAAGCTCCATTACGAACGGCGCGGGATTTCCTGCAAAAACTCTCATTTTTTTGAGAATGATGCCCGATACGACCACCGCAAAAATTCCTATGAAATAAGCCGAAACCGATATAAGAGCCGATGCTATTGGGCTGTCTCCGAACATTGCGCCGGCAACAAGACCGATAAGAGGCATTTTAGCTCCGCAGGGGATAAATCCCGTAGTCATTATCGTAATTCTTCTGTCTCTGTCCTGCTCGATAGTACGGCTCGCCATAATACCGGGAACACCGCAGCCCGAGGCTACGAGCATCGGAATAAAGGATTTGCCCGAAAGACCGAAATTGCGGAATATTCTATCCATTATAAAGGCAACGCGGGACATATATCCGCAGTCCTCAAAGAAGGAAAGCAGAAGGAAGAGTATAAGCATCTGCGGAACAAATCCGAGAACCGAGCCAACACCGCC
>JAZNCB010000139.1:0-16411 GCA_046156285.1 Eubacteriales bacterium
AGAAATCGCCGGCTAACGAGCGATAGGCGTACAAGGGTACGTCGAGCGAGGAAACGGCGATACAAAAAGAGCATAGAAAGGAGAAATTCAGAGGAATTTCAACCTTAAAAACACAAAAGAATAAAGTTAGAGCGAAGAAACGTGTTTTTTCACGAAATCTTCGCTCTTTTTGGGTTCTGCCTAAATGAAGCAGCCCCTCTTTTTGTTTGCCGAAATTATTCAGCTGTTATAAATTCTTTGCTAACCTTTGCAAAGTTAAGATATGCAAGAAGCGCATTAAATTCCTTTGCCTCGGCCTCATCGCCAATGGGCTCGGGGTTAGGAATAAAGCCGTCGATATTGCCGTTGTTGTCGGAATCGACGTTTGACCACTCGTAGAAGTCGAGCGCCTCATTCATTCTGTAAACGTACTCAGCGAGTGAGAACGTACCGGTTGCGATAGCCACGTCACCGCGGCTGATAACGATTTTCTGAACACTGTCTGCGTTGTAAGCTTTAAGCGCGCCAACGTTTGCAGTGTAGATGAAGAATTCCTGATCCTCACCGGAGTATCTGAAGCTTACGTTTATGTTCTTGCCAAGCTCGTTTCTGTTCTTTGCATCGTTGTAATCGATACCGACAAGGCTTGCGCTAACCGAGAGCTCTGCTCTTGTAGCAACCACCGTCTTGGGAACCTTAACGGTGAGCTTAGGACCGTTCTCCGAAACTACGTAGTAGATTTCAGCGCCAATGTCCGTAATAGCCTTGTAGGAAACCTTTACGTCAGATGCGTGAGGAAGATTCTGAGTTGTGTCACCGAAGCAGGTACAGCCGTCGTTTTCAGCCTTGTGAGCAGCAACGTAAGCATCGATTATAGCATCGATAGCAGTATCGTTTTCAAGCGCGCCCGTCTCGCGTACAAGAGCGATAAGGCTTGCGATAAACTCGGTCTCTTCGGAGCAGCCGGTAGCGCTTGCGTTTTGAAGCACTGCCTTTGCGTATGCTACAACGTCCTCTGCCTCGTATGCGATGCTCGCCTTAGCAATCTTTGATTCAAGAGTGTAGGTATGACCGTCAATCTCGATTTCGTAAATCACCTGGAATGAGTAAATCGCTTCGTAATCAGCGAGCGAAACACCGCCAAGGTTATATACGTAGTATTCTCTGCCGTCGATTTTTACTCTCTCGTAGCTGTTTGCGTAGTTGTAAATCTCACCGCTTTCGAAATCGCGGCTTGCAAGCACGCTCTTAATCTTAACGTTTTTAAGAGGTGCGCTTACGTAGTACGTAGGAGCAAGACCGCCGTCAAGCGAGAAGTTAAATCTTATGTCAAGCGCAGAGTAAGGAGCTTTTACCTGTTTATACTCCGTCACACCCTCTTTTGCGATAAAGTCGGTTGAATTCCAGTCGTAAACAACCTCGTACCAGCCGTTATCTTGAACACCGCCCTCGTAAAGATCGGGAGTCTGCACAGCTATCGCGCTGCCAACGAACCAAAGCTCGTTTGCCATAAGAGAGCCGTCTACGTGATACCATTTAACCGTAGCAATAACGGGAATAATGGTCACTGTGTCACCGTCGTCGCAGATTTCGAAATCTGCAAGAGCCGCGTACTCACCGTCGCCAATTCTGTACTTCCAAGCGGAAGCGAGGTTGTAGTCACCGAGAATGTCGGTAACAACGTCTGCAAGTGTGCCGGCGTTCGGACGAGTGGGCGAGGTAATCGTGTATGTAATATTCTCTGTCTTGAAGGGAGTCTCGCCCTCGGCAAGAAGCCAGTTAACTATATAGTTGATATTCTTAACGAGCACACCGTCAAGGAAGGCGTAATTTTCAAGAATAGCATCGGAGAAGGAAACCACACCCGAGCCGTCAAAGTAAATCGTCTTAACAGTCGCGGGAAGAGCTTCAACCTTGTGGTCAACGAAGAGAGTAACGACGTCTCCGTCCTCGACGTAGAGGAATGCGCTGTCGGCATAGAGGAAGCTGTAATCGCCGTTGATAGACGCCTTAAACTCCTGCCTGCCGTTCGTTTCGGGAAGAACCGTGGTTGCATAGTTGTAAACTATATCATCGCAGTTGATGGGGCTTACGCCTGCAACGCTGTTATTATAATCGGTAAAGAAGTCGTCAATACCGTAGTATTCTGTTGAAACGTAATCCTCTGTGAGTGTGCCGAAGTTTCTTACCGTAATGCCGTCGACACAAATATTGTCACCGGGGTTTGCCGTTGAATTCTTGTGACCGTTAAAGCAAATGCTCGTCATTGAACCGAGAATCTTGCCCTCGGTAGTTGACGAGGTAAGATACTGACCATTCACGAATATGTGCGTAACGACGGTAGCAGTGCGAGCGTCCTTATCTGCGTTCGTAATAGCAGAAACCTGTGAAACCATATTCCACGCGCCCTCGGTCGTTGAGAGAGCAACGCCTGCCTTGGTTCCGTCAGCCGACGCATACCATACGCCGTCCTTATTGATTATATAAACTCTGCCTAAATTCTTGGTAGACTGGGACTGCTTGTAGTCGGAGCGGATTTCTATCGACATTCCGTCAACGTAATTAAGGCCCTCTGCCATAAAGAGATACTCGGTGGCGGTATACTTGAAGTTCGTGATATCCTCGTCGGTCCAGGTGTCCGCAGTGGCGTTAGTTCCGCCTATGATGAATGACGCAGCGCCGTTTGTGCCGCTTCCGTTATTGATGGTGGTCGTAGCGTACATTTTCCAATATGAGTTTCCGTTTACCGTTACGAGAGTGCCGAACGTACCATGCTTCTGAACGCCGTCGGAATTGGGAGTCCAGGTTCTGTAACCGTTTGAAGCAAAGCCGTCGTTTGAAAGCGCCTCGTTAACGTCGTTTGTAAGCTCAACGCACTCAATCTCAACACGGGGAGATATAACGTATCTTACGATACCGTCGGAGTGCTTACCCGGGAGAATATTTGAGCTTGCGGCAACATCACCGCCGAAGCTTGCCTTAGCACCGTCAAGAGCCTCAACCGTGAAGTTCTTTACGGAAACTCCGGTTATGGTAGCATCGTTGCGTATCTGAATAGTTCCGCCCTCTTCGAGATGCTGAAGCGCAAACGAAGCGTCAACGTAGCCTACGCCGCCAACGAATATAGCATCGCGGTAATGGGGCTTACCGTCAACTAAGGTTGCGGGGTAATGTTCAAGTGTTGAATACTTGCTGTAATAGATATCTTCAAGAGTAGCGAAATCGTCATTTGAGGCGTAGGCTGTCGAAGCAGCCTTGAAGAAATCGTCAATACCTACCGTATCGGGAGTTGTATAGGTAGCATTCGCACCGGTTTCCGAGCCGTTGCTGTAAAATCTCGCATTGAAGCCGTCGATTATGATATTCGAGCCCGCCAAAGAAGCATCGTATGCTGTAAAATCAAGCTTGGTAAGATAGCCGTGAGCACCTGTGCTCTGATCTCTACCGCCAAGGAAGATGCCGTTAACGTAGAACCATGCGCGGTTACCTACGTTGTTTGTAGGGCTTCTACGGTCCATAACAACCGTCACCACGTTCCAGTCACCGTTAGACGTGAGCTCCGCCTTATTAGCTTTGATCTCTTTGTCATTACCGCGCGACCAATAAGCGTAGAACTCGTCGCCCTCTTTTTTAATCTGAATACCGCCGATATCGGTGTCAGCGTGGTTATCGTTACCTCTTCCCGGTCTTATGTAACCCTCAATATATTTGCCGTCCTCAGCAGTGAAAAGGAACTGAAAAACAGCGTATCTATTGTCAGCCGCCATAGTATTTATATTGGTGTTTGACAAAACCTTAAACGAACCGGTTTTATTGGCAGTGGTCCAGCTCAGCTTTTGATAGGTGTTAACGAGGGTATCCCCGTCCATAACCTCAACGGCTGTCGCAGTCCAACCGTTAGGCGTAACGGTCTGGATAGTATCGAGTGTGTCCTTGTACTCTACGTAGCCCGCCTCATCTGCCGAAGCAAAAACCGCCGCGAACGCAGAAAGAGCGCACACCGTCAGAATAACTGCCAGAATTTTTGAAAACTTTTTCATAATTTTTCTCCCTTGAAAAATAGAAGATACGTAAAATATCCCAGTATTATAATTATAAATAAAATAAAAGATTTTGTCAAGGCTTTATATTAAATATTTAATATAATATAGGGCTTCTATCGTAGTTTTGTTAATTCTGTATATTTGCCCCTTTCGTTTTTGGTTATATTTTCAGGGCGTCGCCGAGCGAAGAGTGAAATGCGCCGAGGCGCCTGAAATGATTGCTATGCAATCTTGAAATGACGGCAGAGCCGTCGTGAAATGCGACGAGCGCATGAACGGTCCGGTCGGGAAAAACGAGCGAGAATTTGACACGGGTGGGGCGAAAAGCCCTCCCAAACGAAAACGTGCAACCAAAATGTGCAATTCTTGCATCGCAAAGCGATGAATTGATGCTCACGCATCATGAATTGGCTTCTCCATGATTTCTCGCTTCGCTCCATGAATTGAATTGCAACAAATGCGCCCTGGCGCAATTCATGCCGCAGGCAATTTATGAAAGCCAAGCTTTCAATTCACGCAACTGCAAGGTTGCAATTCATTGCATCGCAAAAGGGCAAACTTAGTCGCATCACTTTGTGATGCTGCTTTCTTCCTTATATATATAATACAAAAATAAAGAACCTGCGTTGTTGCCAACGCAGGTTCTTCCCCAATCAATCGTGCTTTCGTTAGTTTGTTAAATTTTGTTAGTCTTTAATTATCTGCCGGTTTTGTAGTTGTATGCTGCTTTTGCGAAGTTCAAGTAAGCGCATGTGATATCGAATACCTGTGTGTTCTCGTTAGCAGTTCCTGCGTTGTCGTAGATTATATCTGCAAGCGAGTAGGTGAACTCGAAGGTTGCGGGTGTTTCGCCATCCATACACTCAACTACGAATTTCGTATTGCATGCATAGTTGTAAATAGCGGACGTAGTGTAACCCGTTCCGTGTTCGGGAGCATAAATTGTAAAGTCGCCTTCTGTCTTAAGGACTATATATGCTTCAAACGCGGTAGTCTCGTTAACGTACTTGTTATTTACAATACCGGGCATTTCCGTCGTGCCGATAGGCAATACAGAAACTGTAACGCTCGTGTACTTGCTGTTTACGTAAACTGCAAAGCCTGCAGCGTCACCGTCTGTACGGAAGGAAATCTTAACGTCATCTCCGTTTTCTGTAAGATCGTTAAACTCGGAAGGATCGATAGTATGTCCGTTAGGAATTGCAGATTCAAGAGCTTCGCCCTTGCATGTGCAGCCTTCGCCGTGTGTAGGAATCTTGTTAAGAAGCTGATCAGCAGTTGTTTCGAAGCTGGGGTTTGCAGTCTTGATAAGTTTTACAAACTCTGCTACGAGCTTAACGCCGCTATCGCACTCTTCTGTAGATGCGTTTGCGAAAATCATGTTAGCGTAGTATACAACGCCTTCCTGCTCTTCACCTTCAGCGCATGCAAAGGATACCTTAAACTCATCCTCAAGTACGTAGGTTTTTCCTTCTACCACTACGGTATAAGAAATCTTAAGCGCCTGAACACGCATCATGTGAATGTCTGTTTTGTTAAATCCGGGAGCAAGACCCATAGTCGTGTCATAAGCAGCTGCGTCAAACTTGTAGAAGTTACCAACTCCTGCGCCCAGGTTAACGAGTACCAACTTATCAGACCAGTTTTCTACTGCGCCATACGAGGTGGTGAAGTTCTTGTGCCAACGAAGATCAGTCATTGTAATGCCGGCTTCTGCCTGAGGAATATAGAAGGTTGTGCCGAAACGAGTACCGAGCGTGTAGCTGAACTTAACGTCAACGTCCGCTACGGGAACTTGCTTCTGCTCGATTACGTTGTTGGATTCGTCAGCGTCGACAAGTCTGCCTGCTTCAAGATCCCAATCGTAACCCCATCTGTACCAGTTGCTGTTAGGATTAGGAGTAGTTTCGGAAGAGGGTTTGATAGCCTCGTTTCTTTCAATCTCGCTACCTACGAAGTATTTCTCTACGACGTCCCCGCCAACAACTTTCCAGGTAACCTCTACGATAATGTTCTGAGTAGGCTTAACGAGTACGGTTGCGCCGTCTTCAACGTTTCCGTCCCACTCGTTAAGTGAAGTCCACGTTGTGCCGTCGTCCAAGCTAAACTGCCAGTCAATTGTCGTAGGAGCTGTACCCTTAACGCCAAGTCCTTCCAAAGAAACGTTTGAAGGATCGGGAGCCATAGAGGACTTAACGGGATCAAGAATAACGTTATCGTAGCCTTTACCGATTATGAACTCTGCGGTATAAAGCTTAGCAACAGTAAGTACACCGTTTATGTACTCATATCTTTCTGCTGCCTCGCCTGTAAGTATAAGAGTACCTGTACCTGCGAAGGTGAGCTTCTCGATACCTTCAAGAATTTCAGAAAGTGTGTAACCTTTATTGAGAGTAATCGTATTCTCATTCTGTGCCTTAGAAATAGCACCGTCGACAGTTACGTAGCCGGTTGAGCCTACAAGAGCCTCAGCAGGCATTGATACGAACTGCTCGCCAACGCGAATTGCCGGATATTCGGAAGTTGTGTCATACTTGTTATAGAGCAAGTCTTCGCACTTGGTAACGTTGCCTTGGGGGTCTCCCTTTTGGTAACGAGTACCGACGAGATCGTCTATACCGTAAAAATCACCGGGAGTTTCATACTTACCGAGGTTATCGTTCTCTTCGAGGTAATCGAAATCGCTGAGGTAGTATCTTGCGTTGTAACCGCCAAGCAATACGTTTCCTGTGCCCTCTGCCACCGACGTAGTAAGCTGCAATCTACCAAGGAAACCGAGGTTTGTACCTGCAAAATTACTACCCGTCTGGTTTCTGCCGCCGATATACGTGTCGTTTACGAAGAAGAAGGACTGAGCTACCTGGTTTCCACCAAGTTCGTAATCGCAGTCTTCTCTGTACGAGGGAACTACAACGATTGTAACAACGTTCCATTTGCCGTCCTCGGTGTTAAGATATGCCTTTTTGTAGCTTCCTTCCGGGTTGAATGACTTCGTAGCATTTTCTACCCAGCATGCATAATATCCGCCTTCATCCTTGCAGATCTTGATGCCCCAGAAGTTAGAAGCATAGTCAACGTGGGAAGTAGGCTTAATAAACAAGCCGTCGATATACTCGCCGCCCTCAGCGCCAAGAAGGAACTGATATGTCGAATACGCATAATCGCGCATCTTGGGTGCGTCTGCCATACTCTTAAAGAAATCAAGGGTAAGACTGTTGGTAGCCGCGCTGTTAGCGTAAAGCTGAAGGTACTTGTCAGTGCCGCTTGTTACGATAGCGTTCGAAAGCGCTGTGTCAGCCGTAACAGGTGTATTATCCTTGTTCGTTGTGAAAGCGCCGCCCGCGGTAATCTGCTTATCTGTGCTGACGTCTGAGAAGTCGCTGCTAAGCTCTACGATAGTCTTGCGTGTAAGCCCGTATACGTTAGCGCTCTTCTGAATATTGAATCTGAGAGTAACCTGATCTGCAAATGTTACGGTAGCGCCGTTACCCGCCTCAACGATAAACTCGTCAAGCTTGAGTATGGCAGATATAGTAACGTCTGCATTGAAAATAAGTCTTTCGCCATCCTTGAGAGCTGCAAGAGCTTCCTCAACAGTGTTGTACTTATTCTCGCCAATTTGTGCGAATGGAAGCTTTGTAACCTTGTAAACGTCGCCGTCACGAACCATGGAATAAAGCTTGTTAGCCTCGCCGAGCTCGACGTTAACGTTTTCAACGTACTCGATTTCGAAGTAGTTGAGTGAAAGTGCGGGAAGAGTTGCGCTTACGTGAAGCTGAATTTTTCCGCCTTCAGTAAGAGCTGCAAAAGCCTCTCCGAGATCGTAATACTTGTCATTGCCGATAGATGCAAGAGCCTTCTTTTCAATTACGTAGGTTGTTACACCGTCTACGGTTGTCTCGTCTATTGTGTACTGATCGTTTCTGTATGCGTCAATGTTAACGTTTACTTTTTCGCCGCTCTTGATAACCGTAATCTTTTCGAAGGGAAGCGCGGGAAGAGTTGCATCCTTTTCAAACGTAATCTCTCCGCCGTCAATAAGCTTCGATATAGCAGTATCGGTATCTACGTATCCAACACCGCCAACGTAGGTTGCTGTCTGGGTGTGGATTGTATCATTATAATTGCTTACAGGGAAATCTTCAACAGTTGAATTCTTGTTGTAGAATATATCCTCGAAAGCGGGAAGAGTTTGGATTGTAGCGCTGGACAAAATCCATGTGCTCTTGAAGATATCGTCTATGGTAACGCCGTTGCCACCATCATAGATGTCGTGTCCGGCATCGTTCTGTCCGCTGAGATAGTATCTTGCGTTAAATCCGTCGAAGATAAGGTTTCCGTTAGAAACGTTTGCTACTGAAAGAGTTGTCAAAGCGCTGTGATTCGTTGCAGAGCCGGGGTTTCTACCGCCAAGAAGCTGACCGTTTACGAAAATGTATCCAAGAACGCCCCCAGTCGTTGATGTTGCAGTAGTTGAACGTCTATCCATAACTACTGTTACAACGTTCCAGTCACCGTTAGCAGTCAACGGGATGTCCTTTACAGTTACAGCGCCGCCGCTCGGATCGCGGAAATCAGCGTAGTATTTTTCGTCAGCGCCTTTTTTGATTAGGATCGAACCAATGTTACTATCAGCCCTGTTTGACGAGGTTCTGATCGGTTGAATTGTTGCACCGTCCGGATAGTTTCCGTCCTCGGCAGCAAAGAGGAACTGAGTTACGATATATCTCGCCGAATCGTATTTGCCTCCGGGTGTCAACGAAGGCAAGCTTTCAGCGTAATTGCTCAAGAAATCAAGAGCTCCGTTTGAAGTAAGCTTCTGATACTTGTTGAGAATGTTGCCGTTCTCGTCCTCTACGGTAACGGTAGTACCCGTGCTGTAAGAGCCTTCATTAACGTCATCAGTGATTTCAAAGAAATCTCTGATTGTGAAAGCGTAGTATACCGTGCCGTCGCCGGCTTCGCTCTTAACTACGTCGTATTTTCCTACGAAGAGCTTACCAAATACTACGTTAGCGCCGTTACGAGCCACAACGGTGAACTCGTCGAGGTCGATGTTGCTTATAGTTGTATTTGCGTTAATAGTAAGCACGCCCTTCTCACCAAGAGCTTTAAGCGCCGCAATAGCTTCCTCAATTGTGTCGTAGGATGTTCCGCCTACGGAAGCAAGTCTTCTTTTAGCAACGGTGTAAGTATTACCAGACTGCTCTATATCGTAGTAGCCCGAAACGAAGGTCACGCGCGCATCGTTGTGTGCTACAACGGTAAATCCGTCAAGAGCAAGCTCGGGAATTGTATAGTCAACGTAAACGTTAAGCGTTCCGCCGTCCGTAAGGTCTGCAAGCGCTTTGTTCATATTGAAATATTCTTTGTAATTCTCGCCCTCGCCAATAGAAGCCTTAGGTTCTCTCTTGACGTTGTAATATGTTGTGTCGCCCTCTTCGGTTACGGTTACGATGTATTCCTCGTGAATGCTTTCAGCAAAAGTGATTTTTGCATTGTTGTAAGCCGCAACGTTGAATGGAACGATCGGAACTGTATCGAATGCATAGTCTACATAAAGCCCAAGAGTGTCGCCCTCGGAAAGATTCATAAAAGCGCCCTCTACGAAGAAGAAGTTGTTTCCGTTAACGCTTGCCTTGGGAGCGTACTTGTTAGTAGCACCTTCTGCTCCGGGGAAGTTTGCGGTCTCACCGTTGTAAAGGGTATCTTTACAATAGAGAGGAGAGGTAGCAACGCCATTTTTAACATCTGCAAAATAGTCGTCTATGCCATAATCAGCGCCGGATGTATAATCGGTATTGTAGAATCTTATGCTTGCGCCGTCAAGACAAATGTTCTGACCGGAGATTGCAGCGGTATTGGCGCTACCTTTCATCAATATATCGGTGTATGCGCCCATAACTATCTGAGTTTTGGTATCGGTAACGATGTGCTCACCGTTAACGAACGTGTAGGTAGTAACGTCTGCCGTATGTGCTGCTGCGTCTGCGTTCGTAATCTTAGATACAACCGTAACTACGTTCCACTCGCCGTAAACCTCAGAAAGAGCAACCGCAGGTGTCGTTGTGTTTGCTCCCGCATACCACTTACCGTCAGCCGCAGACTTTATAATAAAGACGTCGGAAATCGATGTTGATTGAGGTTTGCCGGAAATATTGTTGCCGTTTTCTTTCGCATTCGGCTGGTCATAATCCGTCACAAGCGACATACTCATCTTATCGATATAGCCGGGACCTACTATTTCATTTGTTTCGGGATCAACGATAGGCTCAGCCATAAAGAGATATTCGGTAACTACGTAGCCATAGTTATAGTAATCGTATTCAGACCAGATATCATCGTATCCGCCCGTAACCACTCCCTTCGCATTAAGGACCAGGTTAAAGCTGGTATTGCCGTTACCGCTCTTTTGAGTTCCATCACTATTGAGGTCTGTAATACCGGCCTGATTAACAGGATACATACGCCAGTAAGAGTTTCCGTTTGTAAGAGTTACGAGAGAACCTCTTTTGCCATCTTGTTTGTTTTGAAGGTTGTTACACCAAGTACGCCAAACGTTTGAGTCTGCGCCGCCGGGAACGGGCTCAGCGTTAAAGTCGTTTGTGAATTCATTGCAGCTTGCTGCGCTCTTCTTTGTAAGCGAGTAAATCTTAACACCGTCTCTCTCGCCTGACAAAATCTTGTAAGCGCTTACAACGCTTGACTCAAATGTTATGTCAACTCCGTTTGCAGCCTCAACGCAGAAGCTGCCAAGAGCAACACCCGAGATTGCAGAGCCCTTCTTTATAACGATCGTTTGGCCGTTTCCGAGAGCCGAAAGAGCCGTTGCGATATTGTAGTAATCGGTCTCGCCAATAGTTGCTACAACAGGGAGAGCCAACACATAACGTGTTCCGCCGTCGATAGCGGTCTCCGTCTTTTCAAATCCTGCCGTAACAAACGCGTCAAGGTTTACTTTAGCTCCGTTAAGAGCTTCAACAGTAACTTTCTTAACTGCAAGAGCGGGAAGTGTTGCATCCTTGTAGAACTTTATTGTTCCGCCCTCTACCGCATGTTCATTTATAGCAGCAAGACCTCTACCCAAATCCATATAATCCATAGTGAGATTGCCGTCTGCATCGTAGTATGCAATCTCGGGAGTCTGCGTACCGCCATTTACAGTTATAGGATAAGCAGCCGTAGTGCTATACTTGTTATAATAAACGTCCTGGCGGCCGGTGATATCGCCCTTAACAGCATAGCCGTCCATTCCGACAGTTCCTACCGAAGGATCGATGGCATAGCTGGGAATTCCATCTGTTACTTTAGAGCAATAAACTCTTGCAACCGCTTTGTCAAAAACAAGGTTCTCGCCCTCGCCAATGGTGTCGGGAATTGTAACCGTGAGATTATACAAAACTCCGCGAAGTCCGTCGCCGCTCTGACCCTTGTATCCGGCATAGGTGCCGTTAACGTATACGCTGGCTTTCTGTCCTGCGTTATTAGCGTTCTGTACAACGCCTCTGTTCCTAATCTGAGCTATCGTAATTACGTTCCAGTCGCCGTTAGTGTTAAGCTCAACCGGATCCATAGCTTCATCGCCGCCGCTAACGGTGATATAGTATTTATCAACCTTTTCTACCGTTTGCTTGGATATAGTCATGGTGGTCGTGTTGGAGCCCATTGCATCCGTAATCACAATTTTAGCTCCGGGAACAAACATTCCGTTTTCTGCGCTTAAGAGAATCTGTGTAACTGCAGCGTAACCGTTGGTAAGCGCTTTATCTGCCGCAGTCTTTTCATCTTCATCTTCGCTAAGCGAAAAAAGAGCAGTTGTTTGCGAGGAAGTAAGCTTGAGGTATCTGTTAACAGCCTCGCCTCCAACCTCGACAACATCCTTATTGCCCAGTTTGTCGAAATTCTCGACGTATTCCGTATAACCGCGGTTAGTATCATCAGCCGAAGCAAAAACGGCGATTAAGCCGGCTATGACGCCAACGGTTAAGAGGACCGCCAAGATTTTAGAAAATCTTTTCATAAAAACTTTCTCCTTTATAAAATGTTTTTTATTTTTATTAGCTTTTCTAAATTAAAGATATTAAAAATTATACCTTTGTATTCTATATTATATAAAAATTAAACTAAAAAGTCAAGTACTTTATATAATATTTATAAAGAATTTTGTTAAATTTGTGAAAATACATAAAATATTAACGAACGTTTTGTGAATTTTTACAAAAAAGCAGGAAAAAGCGAAAGTTGAAAGTGGAAAGTTGTTTTTCTGCCGGAAGATAAAAATCCGAGAGGTTGCTTTTGCTTCCTCTCGGATTTTTTGTGGTGAAGTTTTTGCATATGCAAAAGTGAAGTTGCGCTACGCACAGTGAAGTGGCTCGCAAAAGCTCGCAGTGAAGTTAAGTTTGCCCAAAACTTCGCCGTCAGGCGAAACTTCACTCACGAAGTGAACTTCACTATCTCGGATAACTTCACTTGCCCGAAAGGGCAAACTTAGTTGCATCGCAAAGCGATGAATTGATGCTCACGCATCATGAATTGGCTTCGCCATGATTTCTCGCTTCGCTCCATGAATTGAATTGCAACGAATGCGCTCCGGCGCAATTCATGCCGCAGGCAATTTATGAAAGCCAAGCTTTCAATTCACGCAACCGCAAGGTTGCAATTCATTGCATCGCCGAGCGATGCTTAATCTATCGTCATATCAAGCTTAAATCTGAGTATCTTTCTGAGAGTGTTCTTTGGGAACTCCTCTGTGCGAACTCGGAGAATGCCGATTTTTTTGTACGGAACTGCGGTACGGTTGTATTCCTCAACGAACTTGTGGAAATACTTTTCTACGTCCTCTATTCCGTTCTTTTCTATAAATTCACTGTCGGGGTAAAGCTCAAGCACTACCTGGTTGTGTTCGAGGCCTCTCTTGCTCTGTCCCTCGTAAACTATTACGTCGATAACGCCGGGCACTGCCACAAACTCGTTCTCGATTTCTTCGGGATACACGTTCTTTCCGTTTGAAAGAATGATGAGGTTCTTCTTTCTGCCGGTAATTGCGACAGCTCCCTCCTTGGTTATCTTGCCGTAGTCGCCGGTTTTGAAGTAGCCCTCCTCGTCAAACGCGTCGCGGGTTGCTTCCTCGTCCTTGTAGTAGCCGAGCATTACGTTGTCGCCCTTAACGCAGATCTCACCCTCGCCGTCCTCGTTGGGCTCGGAGATTTTTACGGTGTCTATATCAAGGGGCTGACCTACCGTGCCGGGTATTACGTTTTTCGAACGGTTTACTGCGATAATCGGAGCGCACTCGGTGATGCCGTAGCCGTTGAGGGTTGAGATACCGAGGCCGTCGAAGAATGCGATAATTTCAGCATTTATAGGCGCTCCGCCGGTGATAATCATTTTTACCTCACCGCCAAGAGCTTCACGAAGTGAAGAAAACAGCTTTTTGCGCAAATCAATTCCCACGCATCTGAGAATTTTAGCAAGCTTCATCATAAAGCCGACAAGCTTTTCCTTGCCCTTTTCTTTAATTCCTGCCTGCATTTTGCGATAGAACGTTTCGAGATAGAGGGGTACTAAAATGAGGTGCTCAGGCTTCTCTGCCTTGAACTCCTTGACAACGTATTTAAGTCCTGCCGAGATATAAACCTCTGCGCCGATAAGCGCGTGGCCGAGGAGCATTACGCTCGAGCCGTAGGTGTGATGGGGCGGAAGAACTCCGACGGTTTTTCTGCCGAAGTCGATATACTGAATAACGTCGGTCATATCCGAGATGATATTCTTCTGCGAGAGCATTACTCCCTTGCCCTTGCCTGTCGTTCCCGAGGTGAACACGAGAAGTCCGAGGGCTTCGCTATCAATTTTCGCATCGAGATATTTATCGGGGTCAAGGTCGTATTTTTCTCTTCCGAGAGCCGTAAGGCTATCTACCGTCTCGCCCTCCTCGCCCGACATAAAGTAAGCCCCATCAAGTCCACAGGCGGCTACGATTGCCTCCGCCTTGTCTCTAAGGTCACCGTCAATAAAGAGGTAGTCTGCATCTGCGCGCTTTGCTGTGTCAGCAAGATCAGCCGCGAGCCAGTCTCTGTCAAGCGGTACTACCACCGAGCCTATCGAGAGAAGAGAGAAGTACATTCTTACCCAAGAATACGAGAATTTACCGACAACAACGCATCTTTTACCTGCCATGCCGCGAGAAATCATCTCACTTGCAAGCGCTCTGACGTCGTCGCGAAGCTCGGGGAAGCTGATTTTCACAGACTCTTTATCGTGCGGCTTTTCTCTGTACGAATAAGCAATTCTGTCCGAATACATTTCCGCTGCGCGCTCGATAACCTCGCGCATATTTTGGAATTCCATTTTTTCGTGTAGTTTAAGATTTTTCATTTTAGCTTTCACTTTCTTTGTTGATTTTTCAACATCTCATTTTACCACATAACAAAAATTTTGTCAATACGGGAGTTTTGAAAGGGCTTTTTGTAAAGCGAAGCGTGTACCGGCGTCCTTAAAAGCTCAACACACCGAGATGTTCAAGAAGAATTTTAGTGCCCATCAGAATAAGCACGACGCCACCCGCAAGCTCTGCGTATCGCTTGTTTTTCGCTCCGAATACCGAGCCGATTTTAACACCGCCGGCAGAGAGAAGAAAGGTGATAACACCTATCGAGCCGATAGCTACAAATATATTCACGTCGGGCAAAAGCGCATAGGTTATTCCCACCGCGAGAGCATCAATGCTCGTTGCTATCGCCATAGTGAGCATTACCGAAAAGGCAAGAGATGCGTCGGTGCAGCTGCACTCGTTATCCTTTGAGAGCGCTTCCTTTAACATATTAAGTCCGAGAAGCACGAGCAAGGCGAATGCTATCCAGTGGTCAATGCTTTCTATGTATTGACGGAAGGTTTTTCCGAGCAGGTAGCCAAGAAGAGGCATTGCCGCCTGAAATCCGCCAAACCAAAGTCCCGCGATAACCATATGCTTCATTTTTACACGGCAGGTAGAAAGTCCCTTGCAGATTGCGACCGCAAAGGCGTCCATCGCAAGTCCTATTGCCGTTATAATCAGTTCCCAAGTACCCATAAAAGTCCTCTTTTCAAAAATTAACGCACTGACAACTATTCTACCACAGATTTTCATAAAAGTAAAGAAGAAAGTGCGTATTGACAAAAAATACTCTTTTTGATAAAATTAGAGACAGAATAACATACGGAGGTATGGCAAAAATATGAGGAAGATAAAACTCCTGTCCTTGCTTTTATGCTTTGCGGCGCTCCTAACGTTTTCCGGTTGCGAAAGCGAGCAGAAAATAACGCCGAAAAGCCGTGTTTTTTACGAATATTTTGACACGGTAGGCACTTTTTCCGATTACACGGGCGGCTCGCAAAGAGAGTTCGACGAGCTTTGCGCAAGAGTTGAGGCCGAGCTTTCCGAATATCATAAGCTCTATGATATTTATAACGAATACGACGGGCTGACCAACCTCAAAACGATAAACGATAACGCGGGTGGCGGAAAGCTCACGGTAGACGAAAAAATCATTGATTTGCTCCTCTACGCAAAGGAAATGCACGCGCTGACCGACGGAAAAATCAACGTTGCGTTCGGAGCTGTGCTCAAAATCTGGCACAATTATCGCACGGAGAGCAAAAAACCCGGGGCAATCCCAAAAATTCCGACAAACGCGGAGCTTGCCGAGGCAAACGCGCACACCGATATAGAAAATCTCGTAATAGACGAGCAAAACAATACGGTGGAGCTTCTTGACCCCGATATGTCGCTTGACGTCGGCGCTATCGCCAAGGGATATGCCGTTGAAAAGGTCGCAGAGGGGCTTATCCGCGACGGATATTCCGGCTATGCGCTCGACGTTGGCGGAAATCTCAGAGCTATCGGCAAAAAGCCAAACGGACGCGGCTGGACGGTCGGAGTTAAAAACCCAATGTCGCCATATTCGCAAACTTATGTTTACACAACCGAAATAAAAAATTCTGCCATTGTCACCTCAGGAAGCTACGAAAGATTTTACACGGTATCGGGTGTTCGCTATCATCACATAATAAATCCCGAGACCTTGTTCCCCGAAAACTACTATCTTTCGGTATCGGTAAAATCAGGCTCGTCTGCCCTCTCCGACGCCCTTTCAACCGCTCTTTTCAACACTCCCTACGCCGAGCTTGCGGCGTTTGTCGGCTCGCTTGACGGAGTTTTTGTCGTCGTTGTTTTGCCTGACGGAACGGTGGAGTGCATCACTCAGTGATGCAATGAATTGCAACCTTGCAGTTGCGTGAATTGAAAGCGGTGCTTTCGAGAATTGCCTGCGGCATGAATTGTGCCTTACGGCACATTGGTTGCACTTCAATTCATGGAGCAGCGAATTGCACGGCAATTCCGCGAGAATTCA
>JAZNCB010000140.1:0-7924 GCA_046156285.1 Eubacteriales bacterium
TTGTTAAGCTCCTTGTAGAGCTTTTCACGAACCTCTTCGGGAAGAGATGCCGCAGCAATTCTGTTCTCGTAATCTTTGATTTCGTCGTCTTCCTCCTCGCCGAGCTCGGACTGAATAGCCTTGATCTGCTCGCGGAGGAAATAATCCTTTTGGCTTCTGTCTATCTTTTCACGCACCTGCATCTGTATAGAGTGCTCACATTCAAGAAGCATAGCCTCCTCAGAGAGAGCTATGAGAAGCTTTTCAAGACGTGTTTTCGGAAGCACTGATTCAAGCACTGTCTGCTTGTTTTTGTAGTCGATAATCGCAGACGAGGCTACGAAATCTGCAAGATATGCAGGGTCGGCAATAGCCTCTGCCGCAAGTCTCATATCCTCAGTAAAGGTCGGGTGTATCGTGCGAAGCGGAACGAGCGCGCCCTTGACCTCGCGCATAAGCGCTTCGAGTGTGTCGGAGGGTGACGTTTTCTTAACCTCAGCTCTCGGTATTGCGCGGCCGACAAGGTAGCCGGTCTCTGCCGAAACTGAGGTGAGCTTTGCGCGGGAAAGTCCCTCGAAAACTACCGAGAGAGTACCCTGCGGGTTTTTGACGACGTGCTTAATCTGAGCAACTACGCCAACCTTATATAAATCGTCCTCGGTAGGATCCTCTACCGAAATATCCTTTTGAGTTACAAGAAGAATTTTTGCATCGTTTGAGGTTGCAGCCGCAGTAAAGGCTTTGAGGGAAATAGGTCTTGCTATTTCAATGCTCACCTGCACGGCAGGGAAGCCGACAATGCCGCGAAGAGCAATAAGCGGAAGCGTAATTTCTTCTACGTTTTCTATTTTTTCTGACATTAGTTTTACCTCGGAAATTTGCTGAAATAAAATATTTACATAAATATTCATACTATTATACCATATTCAAAATAAAAAATCCACCCCTAAATTAAATATTTTACAATTTCGAGCAAAAATTAGGGTGGAAAAATTTTTGAAAAACCTATTGACAAACCGCATAGGCCGTGATATAATATTCGAGGTGAAGCAAAGAGGCTTCGAAAATCAAGTAGAATTTCCGTTCTCACCGTACCGCAAGGGCGCGTATCGGTTAATACATCTCTCCCAATCTCATGGGAGCTTTGTGCGTACGGGAATTCTCGTATGCATTTTTTGTTTTTGGAGGTACGAAACAATTAGCACAGTTAACAACAAGGATTTGCCTATTAATGACGAAATCAAAGCGCCTGAGGTAAGAGTTATCGGCGCAAACAACGAGCAGCTCGGTATTATGAAGCTTGAGGACGCAAAGAAGTACGCTGACAATAACGGCGTTGACCTCGTTCTTATAGTTGCGAATGCAAACCCACCCGTTTGCCGCGCTATCGACTACGGTAAATTCTGCTTTGAACGCGATAAGAGAGAAAAGGAAGCGAAGAAAAAGCAGGTCATCATTAAGGTTAAGGAAGTGCAGTTGTCCTGTCGTATTGAAAAGCACGATTTCGACACACGTGTAAACCACGCAAAGAGATTTTTAACCGAAGGTAACAAGGTTAAGGCTGTGGTACGCTTCAAGGGACGCGAAATGGCTCATATGGAGCTTGGCCGCGAGGTAATCGAGAAGTTTATGGACGCGTGCTCGGAATTCGGCTCATCCGAGAAGAAGCCCGTGCTTGAAGGACGTTTTATGTCGGTAGTTCTTTCACCCATAAAGCCCGACAAGAAGTAATTTAGTAATTTTTAACACAAAGGAGTATAAATCATGGGAAAAATCAAGACACATAAAGCTTCTGCCAAGAGATTTTCTCTTACAGGTAGCGGCAAGGTTAAGATGTCACACAACAACCACCGTCACAATCTCGGTCTCAAGACCGCAAAGCGTAAGAGAGGACTTCGCAAGGGCGCTATTCTCAGCGAGTGCTTTGCACCTACTTACAGAACCCTTATTCAGAAGTAATAAGGTAACAAGAGAAAATTATAAGGAGAATATAAAATGGCAAGAGTAAAGGGCGCATTAATGACGCGCAAGAGAAGAAAGAGTGTTCTCAAGGCTGCTAAGGGCTATTGGGGTTCAAAATCAAAGCATTTCAAGATGGCTAAACAGGCTGTCTATAAGAGCGGTAACTACGCATACGTTGGCCGTAAGCAGAAGAAGAGAGATTTCCGTTCTCTTTGGATTACAAGAATTTCTGCTCAGGCTAAGGTTTGCGGAATGAACTATTCCACACTTATGCACGGTCTTAAAGTTGCAGGAATTGACCTCAACCGTAAGATGCTTGCAGAGATTGCAGTTTCCGATAAGGAAGCATTTGCAGCAATTTGCGAAAAAGCTAAGGCTGCGCTTTAATAAGAAATTTACCCCGGTTTTCCGTATGGTTAACCGGGATTTTTCATTTTATTTTCTGATAGGAAGCTAAATAATGAAACAAAACAGGGAAATAATCACGAGCAGAAATAATAATGCCGTAAAATTCTTCTCGTCGCTCCAAACGAAAAAAGGCAGAGATGAAGCAAAATCCTTTATCGCTGAGGGTGAGAAACTGACGCTTGAAGCGCTCGACGGAGGGCTTCCGGTAACTCATATTCTCGTTCTTGACGAAAAAAGCGAGTCAATTTTTGCAAAGCTTTCTCCGTATCTTAACGACGAGAGATTTTCCGAGACCGAAATTATTTTGCTCGGTGAGGGCGCTTTTTCAAAAATTTCTACCGAAAATTCGCCCCAAGGCGTAATAAGTGTTATAAAATATCTTGACTTTTTTCAAGAGATGGATATAATATATAATGTAGGATTTTTTTCAGAGCCCACCGAAAGAGCACTGATTTTGTCCTCGGTTCGCGACCCGGGCAACGTTGGTGCTGTAATCAGGAGCGCTACCGCATTCGGTGTCGACCATATAATACTTACTGCCGATTCCGCGGATTTGTATAATCCCAAAACCGTGAGAAGCGCAATGGGCAGTCTTTTTCGCGTTAAGTGCACGGTTGTCCGTGATATCGTAGGAAGCGTTAAGGCACTTATCTCGGGTGGCAGGCGAGTGTTTGCGGCTGAGCTTTCCGACAGTGCTGTACCGCTCTCGGATATAGACCTTTTGCCGACGGATATATTCATTATCGGCAACGAGGGGCACGGAATTGAAAGAGGTCTTTCCTATGCGGCGACCGGCAGCGTATATCTTCCCATTTCGAAAAAGACCGAGTCGCTTAACGCGGCTGTTGCGGCGGCTGTCTTTATGTGGGAGCAAAATAAATAAAAGAGGTGTACAATGGACGAGGGACGACTTTATGACGTTTGGCTTTCGCTTGCTCTTAACAAGGGCGGGACGAGCTTTTCGAAGCTTCTTATGCGTTATAGCTCCGCTATGGAAATCTACCTTGCGGATTCCGATAAAATAGCTTCTATTGTCGGCACTCGCTCCTCTGACTTTAAGGCTCTCTCAAATAAATCGCTTGATACGGCAAGGGAAGTGCTTTCCTTTTGTCAGACCAAGGGTGTCGGACTTCTCTCGTATTTTGACAACGAGTATCCCGAAGCCTTAAAGGCGATTAAAAATCCCCCATCGCTTCTATACTACCGTGGCAAGCTCCCGAACTTTTCTGAGGGAGTGTACGTTTCGGTCGTTGGCACGAGGCGACTTTCCTCATACGGTAGGGAAAACACCTATAAAATTGCGCGCGACCTTGCAAATGCCGGTGCAACTATCGTTTCGGGACTTGCGGTCGGTATTGACGGTGTAGCTCTCGCAGCGGCGGCATCGCTTGCCAAGCCTACGGTTGCCGTAATCGGTAGCGGTATCGACGTCTGCTATCCAAAGGAGCATAGGACACTCGCAAAAGAGATAGTAAAGTGCGGTGTCGTTTTAACCGAATATCCCCCTAAAACAAAGCCTGCAAAATACAACTTCCCGAAAAGGAACAGAATTATAGCGGCGCTTTCAGAGGCGACGCTCGTTATGGAGGGCAAGGAAAACAGCGGCTCACTTATAACGGCAAGGCTTGCAAAGGAGGCAGGGAAGCAAATATACGCATTCCCCGGAAACGTCGGAAACGACAATTCGGTTGCGACAAACCTGCTCATAAAGGGCGGTGCGAAGCTACTCACCTCTTCAATGGATATAATCGGCGATATTCCGAAATTAAATCCGTTTGCCGCCGCTGATAACGGTAGTGATATGATGGAGGTTTTGAGTTCACTTTCGGTTAGTGCAGTTTCCGTAGACGACGGAATTTTCTCTCACAGAAAGCGCTTCGCAAAAAACGAGAAAAAAGAGGAAAAGCAAACCACCGAAAAGGTAGAAAATACGGTGGAGGAGAATGAAGAGCAGATAAAAAGAAAGCTTGGCGATAAGCTATTCGGACTTTACAAGAAGATACCGGACGGTGAGCCGACGCCTATTGAAGCTCTGATTGACGATGAGTATACACTGCGTGAGGTAATGCAGGGTATTTTGAAGCTTGAAATATCGGGACGGGTACAAATGATGCCCGGCGATAGAGTAAGAAAATCATAAACGAAAGGCAATCCCCAAAGAAAATGGCAAACTTAGTTATAGTTGAGTCGCCTGCAAAGGCAAATACGATAAAAGGATATCTCGGCTCAAATTACAAGGTAATCGCGTCAAAGGGTCACGTTCGCGACCTGCCGAAAAGCTCACTCGGTATTGACGTTGAAGCAGGCTTTGAGCCTCACTATATAAACATTCGCGGCAAGGGCGACGTTATCAAGGAGCTTAAACGCGAAGCAAAAACGGCAAAGAAAATATTTCTCGCAACCGACCCTGACCGTGAGGGAGAGGCGATTTCCTGGCATATCGCAAGCGAGCTTGGAATAGATGCGGACAAGGAGTGCAGAATAACCTTTAACGAAACCACAAGAGGCGCGGTAAAGGAAGCGATAAAGCACCCGAGAAAGATAAATATGGACCTCGTTAACTCCCAACAGGCGAGAAGAATTCTCGACCGTATAGTTGGTTTCAGTTTGAGTGAGGTTCTTTGGAAAAAGGTCAAGAGCGGACTTTCGGGCGGTCGAGTTCAGTCGGTCGCAACGAGAATTATCACCGAGCGCGAGGAGGAAATCCGTGCTTTCGTGCCGAAAGAATACTGGACCTTTGAGGCTAGCCTTAAAACAGACGACGGAGAAACGCTTGTTGCCCGTCTTTACGGAAAATCCGGCAAAAAAATCAGAGTTTCCTCGGAAAAGGATGCTCTTGAAATAGAGAAAAAGCTTTCCCAGGGCAAGTACACCGTAACTGCGGTTAAGCACCAACAAAAGCAGAGAATGCCCGCGCCCCCATTCACAACCTCAACTCTTCAACAGGAGGCTTCAAAAAAGCTTGGCTTCCAGACGCAGAAGATAATGAAGCTGGCACAGGAGCTTTACGAGGGTCTTAACCTCGGAGCAGAGCTTGGCGGCTTCCAGGGTCTTATCACCTATATGCGTACAGATTCGCAGAGAGTTTCCGAGGTTGCGCAGAGTGCCGCGGCAGCATTTATCAAAGAAAATTACGGCGACGAGGCAATGCCAAATAAGCCGAGATATTATAAGAGCAGTCACAATGCGCAGGACGCGCACGAGGCTATTCGCCCTGCCAATATCTATCTTGAACCCAAGGACGTGCGACGCGCACTCACGACCGACCAGTATAAGCTCTATAAGCTCATTTGGGAGAGATTTATAGCAAGCCAGATGGCATCAGCCGTGCTTGATACTCTTACTATCGATATCGAAAACTCGGGTTATAGCTTCAAGAGCGGCGGATATATCATCAAATCCCGCGGATATATGGCAATTTACGATAACAGAGACGAGGAGAGCGAGGAGGAGGAAAACCTTGCAAAGCTTCCGAGTGTATACGAAAAGCAGATCCTTCTTTCCGAAAATCTTCTTACAGAGCAGCATTTTACAGAGCCGCCCGCAAGATATACGGAGGCGTCTCTTGTTAAATTCCTTGAAGAAAACGGCATAGGCAGACCTTCTACCTACGCAACCATAATTTCGACTATTATCTCGCGTGAGTATATCAAGCGCGACGGTAAGAGCCTTGCGGCAACCGAGCTTGGCGAGGTTACGACGAAGTTTATGAAGGAGAATTTTCCCGACATAGTAGATTACGAGTTTACCGCCTCAATGGAGGAGGAGCTCGACTCGATAGAACGTCGCGAAAACACAATGGAGGGAGTTCTTACAAGCTTCTACGGAAAATTCCGCGAGGACTTAAAGGTTTCTACAAAGTCAGACAAGGTATATAAGCTCAAGCCGACAGTCGAGGAGAGCGATATTATATGCGATAAGTGCGGCTCTAAAATGGTATATAAAAACGGTAGATTCGGCAGATTTTTGGCCTGCCCGAATTATCCTGCCTGTAAAAATACGAAAGCCGTTGATAAGGACGGAAACGTAGTTGAAAAGGAAGAGCCTAAACAGGTACTCGCAGGCTTTAAGTGCGAGATGTGCGGTGGTGAGATGCTTGAACGTCGTGGCAGATTCGGAATTTTTTACGCGTGTGAAAACTACCCCGAGTGTAAGAATACAAAGCAAAAGGTTGAGGATACGGGAGCTACCTGTCCTAAGTGCGCATCAAGAGTGCTTGCAAGGCACGGAAAGGGCAACACCCTTTTTTACAGCTGTGAAAGCTATCCGAAATGCGATTTTTCAAGCTGGGATAAGCCTCTTGCTGAAAGATGCCCAAGCTGTAACGAAATTCTCTATTACCGCAAGAGCCGCAAGAGTGTAATATGCAAGAAAAAGGGCTGCGGCTATAAAAGAGAAGAGAATTCGGAGACGGTATAATGGATAAGCCAACCGTCAGAATAATCGGAGCAGGTCTTGCAGGGTGTGAGGCTGCGTGGCAGGCGGCAAGGCTCGGTGCATTCGTCGAGCTTTATGAGATGAAGCCGTTAAAGCGCTCTCCCGCACACCACACAGACGGATTTGCAGAGCTCGTCTGCTCAAACTCGCTCCGTTCAAACCAGCTTAATAATGCGGTCGGACTTCTCAAAGCCGAGCTTTCAAAAATGGGCTCGCTTATAATGGAGGCGGCATACGCCACCGAGGTTCCCGCAGGAAGCGCTCTTGCGGTCAACCGCAACGAGTTTTCGGCATATATAACCGAGAAAATCAAATCGAACCCGAACATAAAGGTGATTTCAGAAGAGGTGACTGACCTTTTCTCTGACGGTTATACCGTCGTAGCATCAGGTCCTCTTACAAGCGAGCCTCTCGCAGAAAAAATTGCCGAGCTTACGGGAGGCGGCGAGCTTCATTTCTTTGATGCGGCAGCGCCTATTGTCGATTTTGAAAGTATAGATTTAACAAAAGCGTTTTTCGCTTCAAGATATGGCAAGGGCTCTCCCGAGGATTACCTCAACTGTCCTATGACGCGTGAGGAATACGATGCCTTTTACGAGGCACTCATCTCTGCTGAGGAAGCACCGCTCAAAGCCTTTGATAAGGTGCTCCAAGAAAATCTTACGGTGTTTGAGGGCTGTATGCCGGTCGAGGTTATGGCAAAGCGAGGCTACGATACCCTCAGATACGGACCTATGAAGCCGGTTGGACTCCCCCTGCCCACAACGGGTGAGGACGCATATGCCACAGTTCAGCTTCGCAGGGAAAATAAAGAGGGAACTATGTACAATATCGTCGGCTTCCAAACTCACCTCACTTTCCCCGAGCAAAAACGGGTTTTCAGAATGATTCCCGGACTTGAAAATGCAGAATTTTTCAGATACGGTGTAATGCACAGAAACACCTATCTTAATTCACCCGGATTTTTAACCGAGGTCTATTCGGTAAAGGAAAGACCAAATCTTTTCTTTGCAGGACAGATGACGGGCGTCGAGGGCTACGTTGAGTCAGCCTCTTCGGGATTTGTCGCAGGTCTCAACGCGGCAAGGCTCGCACTTAAAGAAGAGCCTATCGTATTCCCGAAGGAAACCGAGATAGG
>JAZNCB010000141.1:0-12220 GCA_046156285.1 Eubacteriales bacterium
GGTTACGCATTATCGACTTTTTGTACCATTCTTTCATAGAAAACCTCCGAAAGTTTGTTTTTCTTTATTCATTATAACATTTATTCGCAAACTTTACAAGTAAAAAAGATAGGTTTTGGGGTAAAAAATCAAACAAAAATATAAAAGAAGCGATAAAGTCACACACCAAAGCTTTTTCTTGACTTTACTGCGGTTTTGTGGTAAAATATCACTAAACATTTATTATTATACAGGAGCTTTTATGGTAGAATTAATCGGACAGATTTTAAGCATTTGCGGTATGGCGTGTATCGTTTCATCCTTTCAGATGAAAAACAAGACGCTGCTGCTTGTAATTTACCTTTCGGGAAACGTGTTCTTCTCTGTGAGCTACTTTATGCTCGGCGAATACATTGGAGGAATGCTTAACGGCATTTGCGGTACACTTGCACTCACCTATATGAATGCAGAAAAAATCAAAAACAAAAAGCTCGTAAACTCAATTTTCTTCCTGCTCTTTTCGACAGCTTACGTTTTATCCTTTACCGTATTCGATACACCGAGAACGGCACCGAATTTTGCCCGTGAGGTTTTACCGCTTATCGCTTCCTACCTGACGACGATTTCCTTCTCGACAAAAAACTCGTCAACCGTAAGAAAGCTCGGACTTATAAATTCTCCGCTCTGGCTTACGTACAACCTGATAGTTTTCTCGATAGGCGGAATTATTTGCGAATGTATCAGCCTTTGTTCAATTATCGTTGGAATTATAAGACACGACATAAAGCACATTTCAAAATAAACGGAGGACTTCGGAATGAAGCTTAATTTCAGAATTGATTTCGGATATCAATATCTATATTCAAGAAAACACTATCATCCGACGTATATCTGGGATGGAGCACTTTTTTGCGACGGCGGAAAAATAGAGGAAAGCTATAAGCTCGATTATCCTTACATTTGGTTTGGCCCGGGACAGACGGCAAAGGACCTGCCTCTTCCCTCACCCGAATGGAAATTCAAAACGAAAAGAGAATTCACCGGTGTAAGATTTGTCGCTGAGGTATCGGCTGATACTGTATTCAAGCTTCGCACCGCTTCCTTTGATATTGATTTTTCAGCAAAGGAGCTTCTCGAAAACGGCAGGCTTGAATTTCCCGTAGGTCCGAAATATCTCGGCTGTTGCGTGATAGTGACTAAAACCGATTATCTTTGGTTTAGACGTCCTCTCCGTGACGGTGAAACCGAGTTTTCCTATTCCGAGCTCGGACTCCCCGTACATAATTTTGCAAGAATGAATCTCGCCTGGCTCGCCCCCGGTGAGTCCTTCAAAATAGATTACGAAATCAAACCTCAGGAGTGCGACCGCACAGAGCTTCTTTTCCACATAGTTGCAATGGGAGCGCCTGAGTTTACGGGAGGTGTCGAGGAGCAGGTGAGAGGATATATTCCTCTTGAAATATACTGTGACGGAAACCTCGTCGCCTCATTTAAGCGTTTTTTCAGGCATCACGACGCATATATGCAGATGCTTGAAGACGTTTGGGAAAGAGTTTTGGCTTCTGCCGGAAAGCACACTTTTGAAATAAAGAACGCAGGACGGGAGCTTTCTCTTGCGATATCAAGAATGACAGTCAAGCCCTGCACGTATAATCACGGTGACGTAAGCATTCCCGAGTGGGCTCTCGCCAGTGAAAAGCTCGTCGGAGCAGTTTATGCCACCCGCCCCGATAAAATCAAGCTGTGCGGCCTTGATATTACGGTAGAATGCAAGGAGGGCTGGAACGAATTTGATTTTTCCCTCTCCACACCCGGAATACACGAAATCTATACCGAAAAATCCAAGGCGAAAATAGAAATATTCGATGAAACCGAGGAAGCACGTCCCGTCAAGGTCGGCTACGATATGACAACCGTACCGCACGATGACACAGGATATATGGACTGGCTTCTTAACTACACGGCAAGAACGAGGCTTGGAAACTACGTTGTATTCAGAAACTTTAATCCGGGCGTAGAAGAAAAAGAGTGGGTAAGATACGGAAAGTTCTGTAAATCTCACGGCATCTACGTTTCTACCTGCACCGAGCCAAGCTATAAGGAGCTCACAAAATCGGCAGGCGATATGCTGAACGATGCGGGAAATCACGAGTTTACAAAGCCGGTTTACGCCCGTGACCCAAGCCATCCGAAGTCCTCGCCCTCTTATTCTATGAAGGAAGCTTACGAGAAGCTTATAGCATACAACAAAGCCGAGATAGACAGAATGCGAGAATTTTCGCACACGGTAGCCTTTGGCGACCCGTCGGGCAGCACGAGGCACTCGTTCCTTGCCGGAGCTGATTTTGTCAGGGCGGAAACTATGGTACCGCACACGATGACACTTCTCTCACAAACGAGAGCATCCGCTCTGGCACTTGGCCGCGGCAGGTGGGGTGTTCACATTGCTATCCAACACCCCTATCAGCCGTACAAGGAAAACCATCTCGGTCAGTATTTCCTCTCGCTTATGCAACCCTGGGCAATGGGTGCAGAAGTGATTTACGAGGAGGACTCTCTCTTTAACCTTTTCAAAGAGGAAAGACAAACCTGGGACGACCTGCTAACCGGCGGAAAGCGGGATATGACAAGAAAATTCTTCAAGTTTGCGAAAACTCACCCCAGGCGCGGCGAAAACGTGCGCCGCATTGCGTATCTCGAAGGACGTTATTCAGCGCCATTCAACGGATTTATCTGCAACACCGAGCAAGATCCGCATTACCCCGTATACGGTGGTTTTGGCAACAATTCTGAGTGTTGGGGGCACGCTCAGCCCGAAAAGGCAAGACAGCTTCTCGACGTTCTTATGCCGGGGGCAAGCACCCACCCGTTGAGACAAAAATTTGATAAGCGCAGATTTTTCTTCTCGGGAACACCGTACGGTGATTTCGACTGTGCTCCTATTGAGGCGTCGGTAGACTACTTGAAAAAATACAAGCTCATACTTAACCTCGGCTGGAATACGGCAATAGACGAGGACACGGAAAAGCTCACAGAATACGTCCGCTCGGGCGGCGTTCTTCTTACGGGACTTACCGAATTTTCAAAACATACCCGACGTGAATTTCTTCTCGATATGGAAGAGCTTGACCTCGTTCCAAACGAAACCCTTCAAAAAATATGCGGATTTTCGGTTATTGGTAAGGGCAATAAGTATTCGGGATATTGGAATTCAAAGGATAGGACAAAAATTACCGAGCCCGAGCTTTCCTCTCTTCCGAGCGACTCGCCAGACGAGGACGGAGAGCTTTATCTTGCAGATATATCTCTTTCGGGTGCTGAGGTGGTTGCATGGGACTACTATACGGGAGCACCCTTGCTCGTAAGACACGCACTTGGCAAGGGATACGTCTACACCATTACTGCGTGGGCATACCCGGGACACGAGAGGCTGCAAGGCTTCTCTGCCGCGTGGATACAAAGGCTTGCTGAGGATACGCTTGACGATATTCGTATCAAGGATCCCTCGCGCGAGGTGTTCTACACTGTATGGGAAAACGAAAATACAAAAACCGTTATGCTCCTTAACACCGACTGGACAACCCGCGGAAACGAAAAGTCTATCGAGGTTTTGGCAGGCGGCAAAAAAATCCCGCTTACCGTTAAGGAACGCAGGCTGACTATCTTAAAGATACAGGGCGATACCTTTGAGGTAAGCGAAGCTGAAATATAAATAGCGGGTTGTCGTATTTAGGAATAACCGAATAAAAAGACAAGAAGAGGTGCTGGAAAACAGCACCTCTTTTTCGGTTATCCAAAAGTGCACAGGCGATTTTGGGAGAAATTGTCGGCTGATAATCAAGCGAAGCGAAAAAGGCAAATATATTTGTCATTAAGCGAGCGAAGATTGCTCTACTGAGCGTTGCGATAAAATCGCAACGAGCACAAAGTGCCGCCGCAAAAGCGGCGTTGCTCGTGAAGAGTATGAGCGATAGGCGTACAAAGGTACGTCGAGCGAGGAAACGGCGATACAAAAAGAGCATCAAAAGGGGAAATTCGCAGAATTTCAACCTTAAAAAATAGCAAAGCAAAAAAAAGAGAGCGAAGAAACCGTTCTAAAACGGAATCCTCGCTCTTTTTGGGTTGTGCCTAAATAAAGCAGCCCCCTATACGTCGATTTCTCTGTTTTCAAGTGCAGCCAGCGCTATGCGGAACGCACGCGCGGCGATAAGCCTTTCTTCCTCGTTTTCGCTTGTTAAGAGCGGATAGAACTGACGGAAGATTTCACCCTTAACCGACATATCGCGCTTGTAATACTCTGTGCCGTAAAGGGGGAGGGTTTTATCAATAAGCTTGAAGTAGTAAAGTCCGAAAGCATCGTTCTCGATATTCTTCGGAACTGAGAAGTGAGGCTCAACGTCACCGACAAGCTCAACCTTTAATGCGGTTTCGTTATCGTACTTTTTCGCACTTATCATTTTGCTTATTCTGTTGATAATTTCGTTTGATGTATTGACGTTGGTTACGTCAAGCTTTTCGGTTACGAAATTGATATGACCGAAGCGAACGCTCTTGTTTTCAATAGCGATTTCGTCGTCGCTGTAATCAACCGTGATGATGTTTACGCCGCCAAGACCGCTCTCTTCAAAGCCGGTACATTCAAGCGAGCCGCAATAGCCGTATTTCGAAGCTCCGACGGTGTAAATCTTTGATGCCTCGTGTCTTGAACCGAGGGCATAATAATCCGCACCGAATTTTTTGAGATCGGCAACCGAGATAGGACACGAGGTCGAATTAACCTCGCCGCCAAGGTCTGCGTAAGCGCAAACGATATTAACGCGCGAGCTATCGTCTACCTGTCTGTCTTGGAGGGGATTTTCTGTCATCTCGCTTGACATAAATGCCCAGCCGTAAACGGTTATGTTATAGTCCTCGAAATCAAATCTCGAAAGCTTGTCGGCATCGAAAACGTGACAGTTTTTCGGAAGTCTGCCCGAGGCGTATATGGGGTTATCGGTGTAAAAGTCGTTTTTACCGGGGGAAATTATAAATTCTGTATCGGGACAGTTGCGGAACTCCCTGATAAGAACCTCTGCCGTCGTATTCGTAGCGTATTCGGTATTGAAAATATCACCGCTCATAAGAACGATATTTACGTTCGTCTCACGGATATACTGCATCATCTTGATAAACGAGGCGCGGAGCATTCTTCTTCTCTCCTCGCTCTTTTCCGCCGATATGCCAACGAACGGTGTATCGAGGTGGATATCACTGCAATGAAGAAATCTGATACGTGTTTTGGTATTTTCGTCCATTTATAAATTCCTTTCGCAACACTATGAAACGTTTTATATAGCAATTATAACACGAGTTAAAAGATTTTGCAACATTTTAACGAAAAAAACTAAAAACATATTGCAAGTTTAGCGAAAATATGCTAAAATAAAACAAAGATAATCCGTGGCAGAAAAAGGAGCTTTCAGTCTATGTTAAATCTTGCAGTAAGAAATACGGGTAAGCTTATCCGTGAAAAATCAAAAAGCGAAAACGTCAGACTTGGCAGAATTTTTACAAAAAAGGATACCGCTCGTCTTATGGCGTCAATGCTCGATATAGACCCGAAAAAGACGGCGTATACCGTTCTTGACCCGGGCGCAGGCACGGGCATTTTGTCAGCCGCCGTGATAGAGTCTATCTGTGAGAGAGCGAAGAGCTGTAAGCAGATATTTCTCACCTGCTACGAGCTTTGCGACGCCTTTATTCCTATGCTTCGCGACAACCTTGAAAGAATACGCAAAAAGTGCCGTCACGACTACGGAGTAAAGCTCTTCGTTACAATATATGAGGAAAACTACATAGTCGATGCAAAAAATCATTATACGGTCACTTTTTTTGACACGACCCCCGACAAATACGATATAATCATTGCAAATCCTCCGACAGAAACCCTTGAAAAAACCTCGTCTGAGGCAGAGAGCGCCGGCGGTGTAACCCAGCTCAAAATCAACGAAGCTTTCCTCTTTTTAAGAATGGCGGCAAACCATCTTGAACCGGCAGGTCAGCTTGCAATTCTTTTACCGACAACCTATGCAACGGCGGCGCAGCTCGCCCCGTTGAGAGCCGAGATTTGCGAAAAGCTTGCGGTTAAGAAAATACACCTCTTTATCGGAAATCAGAAGAACGCAAAGCGCGCAATTCCCCTCAAAAAGAGCTTTATTATAACCTATGAAAACGGTGAAAAGCCGGAAAACGTTTCTATAACCACCTCAACCGACACAGCAAAAAGCATAACCGAGCTTCCTCCGCTCGACTACGGCTTCGTAGTTGACGGAAAAAGCGGTGCGCTCACCCTTCCAAAAAGCGTTGAGAACACGAAAATAGTTAAGTATATTTCGGACTTCCCCGAAACCCTCACGAGCCTTGGCCTTAAAATGTCAACCGGCCTCGTTATAGACTCAAAGTGCGAGGGACTGCTCTTTACAGAGCCTATCAAATCCACCGTTCCTCTCATAAGAAGCGCAACGATTAAGGGCGGTAGAGTTGATTTTCCCCAGCCTATCAAAAGACAGTATATCGCTCCCGTAAACGCTTCCTTAATTCAGAGAAACAAAAACCTCATTATAATTAAGAGAGTGCCTGCAAAAAGCGACGAGAGGTTTGTAAACTCCGCAGTTTATCTTGCGAGCCAGCTACCGGCATTCAAGTATATCAGCACACACAACAAGGTAAACTATATTGATACCAAGGACAAAAATGACGAAATGAGCGCGCGCCTTACCTACGGACTTTTTGCCCTCCTCAACTCAACGATATACGACAGATACATTTCAATAGTTTCAAAGTCGAAGCAAATCAACTCAAAGGAAATGAAGTCGCTTCCGTTGCCTCCAAGACACATTATCGAATACATCGGAATGAGCATAATCGAGGCAAGGCAGACAACCGTTAAGGTCTGCGACCAAATTGTAAACCCAACTTTACACATAATAGAAAAATAAATTCCGAAACGGACTGGATTTTTTAGTTCAGCCCGTTTTGAGTATAATAAGGAAAGGAGAGACGAATGAAGAAAATAACGGTCGGAATTTTAGCGCACGTTGATGCAGGAAAAACCACTCTTTCCGAGGGACTTTTGTTTGCATCGGGTATGATAGATAAGCTCGGCAGAGTTGACAGACGTGACGCTTTTCTCGACACATACTCCCTCGAAAAAGAGCGAGGCATAACAATTTTCTCAAAACAAGCCACCCTCTCCTTTGCCGATACTGAGATTACTCTCGTAGACACCCCCGGGCATATTGATTTCTCCTGCGAGGCAGAGCGCTCGCTCTCGGTGCAGGATTATGCAATACTCGTCGTCAGCGCGCAGGACGGAATAGAAGCGCACACGAAAACTCTTTGGAAGCTTCTTATGACGAGGAAAATTCCTACCTTTGTTTTCGTAAACAAAACCGACATTGCCGAAAGAACGCGCCGTGACCTTATGGAAGAGATAAAAACTCAGCTCTCCCCTGCCTGCGTGGATTTTTCGTCAGCCGACACAAAAACCGAGAATATTGCCTCTCTTGACGAGGCGCTTATGCGCGAATTTTTTGACACGGGTAGCCTCAAAGACACCTCTATTGCCTCTGCCGTCGAAGCAAGAAGGGTATTTCCCTGCTTTTTCGGCTCTGCGCTCAAAATGACGGGAGTTCGCGAATTTCTCACCGATTTTGATAAATATACCGTAGCTAAAAGCTATAACGACCGCCTTTTTGGCGCTCGCATATATAAGATAGCACGAGACCGCTCGGGAAAGCGCCTTACCTATGTGAAAATCACCGGCGGAAAGCTCGCTTGTAAGGATATTCTTAAAATACGAGACCGAGACCTTGTCGTACACGAGGAAAAGGTTGAAGAAATAAGAATTTACTCGGGTGAAAAGTATAAAAGCGTGCGCGAAGCACCTGCCGGAACACTATGCGCCGTTTTAGGACTTTCAAGCACAGAGGCGGGTATGGGTCTCGGTTTTGAGCCGAGCGACGATATTCTCACAGCGCCTGTGCTCGACTATAAAATGATACTTCCAAAGGACGTCAGTGTATACGAGGCTTATATGAAGTTTCTCGCACTGAGGGAGGAAGACCCCTCACTTTCGCTCTCCTATAACGAGAGAAGCCGAGAAATAAGCGTAAGGCTTATGGGAGAAATACAAATCGAGGTGTTGAAGCGACTTATTGCCGACAGATTTGGCATTTCGGTCGATTTTGGCGAGGGTAGTATTTTATATAAAGAAACCGTTGCCCGAGCGGTAAGAGGCGCGGGACATTTCGAGCCGCTTCGGCACTACGCAGAGGTTCACCTCTTAATTGAGCCTTTGCCGGAGGGCTCTGGTATTATAACCGCAAGCGACTGTCCGACGGACACCCTGCTTCTCAATTGGCAAAGACTGATTATAACCCACCTTGAAGAGAAAATACACCGCGGTGTTTTGACCGCCTCCCCCCTGACCGACGTAAAAATTACACTTTTAGCCGGCAAGGCTCACCAAAAGCACACCGAGGGCGGTGATTTCCGTCAGGCAACGTACAGAGCCGTAAGACAGGCGCTTATGAAAGCCGAGTCGGTTTTGCTCGAACCAACCTTTGACTTCAGAATTGAGCTTCCGCGCGAGAGCCTCGGCAGAGCTATGAACGACCTTTCCGCAATGCACGCGGTAACAGAGCCTCCGGAATTTTCCGAAAGCACCGCTATTCTCACAGGTTACTGCCCCGTTCTTACTATGCGCTCGTATGCCACCGAGCTTCGTGCTTATACCAAGGGCGAGGGTAAGATAAGCTTGTCGGTTGGAAGATACCTTCCGTGCCACAATACCGACGAGGTCGTTACAAAAATCGGATACGTCCCCGAGCTTGACGAGAGAAACACACCTAATTCTGTGTTCTGCAAGGGCGGCTCAGGCTACGTCGTTCCCTGGAACGAGGCGGATGCTCTTATGCACATTTCTCCGTTTGGCGAGCGCGAGTTTGAAGAAGAAATAAAGACCGTTCGTCAAATCAAGCAGGATTACAGAGGAACGGTCGAAGAAGACCGTGAGCTTATGCGGATTTTTGAGAGCACCTACGGAAAAATCAAGCCGCGCAACGTTTCCGAGCGCAAGGAAAACTCGGCAGATGAAAAGGCGCAAAATCCGAAGCCGAAAAAGCAAAAGCCGCTTGGAATTGAGCACCTTATTATAGACGGATACAACTTTATATTTGCGGTTGACTCGTTCAGGCGTCTTGCCGAGGGTGATATTTCACTCGCAAGAGATGCTCTCACCCGCATTATGTGCGACTATGCAAGCATAAAAAGATGCAAGGTAATAATTGTTTTCGATGCCTACAAGAGAAAGGGCGGCGAGGGCTCGCGCGAGGAATACGGACCTGTCAGTGTCGTTTACACAAAAGAGGCCGAAACCGCAGATGCCTTCATTGAAAAAACAACGCACGAGCTTGCAGATAAATACAAGGTCAGAGTTGTCACCTCGGATATGCAAGAGCAGCTCGTGATTTTAGGCTTTGGCGGACTTCGTGTCAGCGCAAGAGAGTTCGAACGCGAGCTTCTTTTGACCGAAAAGGAAATTAAAGAAATTATTGATACGTTAAAATAGCTTTCGGAGGGTGAAAATGTATATTGCGATTTCGGTTTTACTCAGCGTAATTCTTATTTCCGCGCTCATTTCATATATCACTTTCAGAATGATATTTTTGCACTCAAAAAAGAAAAATACCGACATATACAAGGGGCTTTACGGTGAGGAAACCAAAGAAAAACAAGAAAGCCGCGCCGCTATCAAAAGGCTTGACGAAGCACCCTACAAAAAGCTATCGACAACCTCACGCGATAACAAGCGACTTTACGCAAGATATTATCACAAAAGCGACACTTCCCCCCTCGTTATTGCATTTCACGGATACAAAAGCGCAAGTATAAGGGATATGGCGAGAATTTCTATCGAGCTTGATACATTAGGCTGCAACCTCATTTTACCCGACCACCGTTCGCATAGAGATAGCGACGGAAGAGTAATAAGCTTTGGCGCGAGGGAAAAATACGACGTTCTTGCGTGGATAGACCTTGCAATAGCAAAATTCAACCCCGAAAAAATATTTCTCTACGGAATTTCGATGGGTGCGTCGAGCATACTTATGGCATCGGAGCTTATTAGGGACGAAAAGGTTTCGGGAATTATTGCCGACTGTCCGTACTCATCACCAAGCGCCATAATCGGACACGTCATCGAGTGTAGAGGGCTTTCGCGCACACTGCTTATGCCGTTTGTAAGACTTGGCGGAATACTGTTTGGCAGGTTTGATATAAAAAAGCATTCTGCCGTCGAGGCGGTAAAGCACACGCGCGTTCCTATTTTACTTATCCACGGCGACGGCGACACCTTTGTTCCGCCGTCGATGAGCGAGGAAATCTTTTTTGCAGGAAAGAGCGCAAGCAAGGATATAAGCTTGATAAAAATTCCCGAGGCAACCCACACGCACGCCATTATGTTTGATAGAGACCTCTACGTCAGAGAGCTTATCTCATTTATTGAACGAACAACCGAAAAAAAGGAGCTAAAAAATGAAAAACACACTGATTAAATACGGCTTTTTACTTAAAAGCTCAACCGAAATTTCGGATATAAAGGCCGCTCTTCACGAGGCGGAGCACGAAAAGAGCGGAGCAAAGCTTCTCTTTCTTGAGCGAGAGGACGAAAACAAGACATTTTCAATAGCCTTCAAGACGATACCCGAAGACAATACCGGTGTTTTTCATATTCTCGAACACTCGGTACTCTGCGGCTCTGATAAATATCCGATAAAAGAGCCGTTTGTCGAGCTGCTCAAAGGCTCGCTCAACACTTTCCTTAACGCAATGACCTTCCCCGACAAAACCATGTATCCCGTTTCGTCAAGAAACGATAAGGATTTTTCAAATCTTCTCTCGGTTTATATGGATGCGGTTTTTCACCCGCTTATTCTTAAAAACGAAAACATATTTCGCCAAGAGGGCTGGCACTACGTATTGAACAGTCCCGATGAGGAGATGACCTATTCAGGCGTTGTACTCAACGAAATGCGCGGTGCATACTCCTCTCCCGAAACCCTTTCATTTTACAATATCTCAAAAATGCTTTACTCGGACACACCCTACCGCTTTGAATCGGGTGGAGAGCCCACCGAGATACAAGACCTCACCTACGAGGCGTTCGTCAACGCACACAAAAAATTCTACCACCCCTCAAACTCAACCATATTCCTTGACGGCTCGGTAAATCTTGACGAGGTGCTCGGAAAAATAGACACATACCTCCGCGAATACGAAAAAAACCCTCTTTTTATCGACATTCCCGACCAACCCGCCTTTGATGAAAAAAGAGCGGAAATCGAATACGAAATATCGGATAGCGAAAACGAGAAAAACAAGACGAGAATGTCCCTTGGTTACGTAACCGCAAGATTTGACGAGCAGGAGAAAACCGTAGCTACCGCAGTTTTGGCAGATGCGCTCCTCTCAACAAACGAATCCCCTATAAAAAAGAAAATACTTGACACGGGGCTATGCGAGGACCTTTCAATTTCACCTATCGACTCTATAAAAGAAACCGGTGTAATAGTTGATTTCATTAACGTGAAGGATAACTCGTGCGAAAAGCTCCGCGAGACTTTTCTTGACACGGTACGGGGGGTAGCTGCCGCAGGAATTGACAGAAGCGCTCTTATCGCCTCTCTTAACAGTCTTGAATTCAGAATGAGGGAAAAGGACTACGGTCGCGACCCCATAGGTGTTATCTATGCTATGACCGTACTCGAAACCTCGCTTTACGGCGGTGACCCTGCGCAAAACCTCACTTACGAAAAGACCTTTATCTCGCTTCGCAAAAAGCTTGACACCCCGTATTTTGAAGAGCTTCTTCTTTCAATTTTCACAGAATGCAACCGACGTGCCGTCCTTATTATGAAGCCGTCAAAAACTCTCGCAGAAAGAAGACTTCAAAAAGAAAAGGAAAGACTCGAAAAGGTAAAATCCTCACTCAGTGAAAAAGAGCTTTCGGATATTATCGAAATGAACAAGGCGCTCGAAATATGGCAGGAAACTCCCGACAGTGAAGAGGCTCTCGCAACTCTTCCGATGCTGACACTTGCCGATATTTCGCGAGAGGTTGAAAAAATACCCGAAGCCGTCGAAACACTTGACGGTGTAACCGTCCTTTCACACGAGCTTTCAACAAACGGTATCACCTACC